>CAZFCY010000075.1:0-9809 GCA_964517665.1 uncultured Opitutaceae bacterium
GGGGGGCGGTCACCAAGTGGAGAGGATTTCGCGGGTGATGGCTTTGCCGAGGCGCGTCATGAGGACGGGCATGTTCTGGTATTCGGCGGCGGTCTGGCCGCTGTCGGCATAGACTTCATCGAAGGCGGGGACGACGCGCTTCTCGAAGAATACTTTCCCGGTTTCGGGGTCGCGAAGGGTGCATTCGGCCGAGAGGGTGACGCGCCATTTGCGGGCGAGGCCGGTGTCCTCGGCGCGGTCGGCGGAGATCTCGCGCTTGAGGTCCATCAAGGTGATTTCGAGGACGGCGTCGGCATTCTCGTCGTTCGAGATGCGAACCTCGCCGGAGCGATCGAGTTCGCGCCGGATGACCGCGCCGAGGAGCGGCGCGGTCTGGGGCGCGAGCGAGGCGTTCACGGGCGGAGCGACGTAGACGGTGCGAAAGGGCAGCTCCGCGGAGCGCCCGAAACGATAGCCGAGGCAGCCGCTGAGCATGAGCGCCGCGCCCGCGGCGCACGCGAGGAGGGGGAGGACGAGGCGCGGCTTCATCACGGCCGGGCGGTGACGGTCGAGCCGGCTTCGTCGGCGGGTTCCGCTGGAACGGGCGGGGGTTGGACCACCTCGATGCGGCCCGGGCCGGCGCGGCGGGATCCACCGAAGATGCCGAGAAACTTGCCGGGCTCCTCCTGGGCCTGGGCGGCGAGCCTGGCCTCGTACTGGGCTTCGTCGACGTCGACCTGCGCGATTCGCTCGCGCGCGACGCGGGCCGATTCGGAGTTCGGGGCGATGGTGATGGCCTCGTTGTAGAAAACGCGGGCCGCCTGGTAGCGGGCGCGCTTGAGGTAGTAGAAATCGGCGATCTTCAGGCGGCTCTTGGCCAGCATGTCCCGCATCCGGGCGAGGCCGTCTTCCGCCTGGGCGACTTCGCTGTGCCGGGGGAAGAGGATGAGGAAATCCTCGTAGTAGTTGATCGATTCCTTTGTGGCGGACTGGTCGTAGAGCGGGCCGTCGACCGTCTGCTCGTGGACCTCGGCCATGCGCAGGTAGCCATCGGGGGCGAGGATGCTGTTCGGGTAGTTCGTGATGAGGCGGTCGAGCGCGTCGATCGCCTCCGCGGTCCGGTCGGCGCGGGCGTGCGCCTCGGCGATGTTCATCAGCGCGAGCGGGGCATAGTCGCTGTAGGGCGCGTTGAAGATGAGCCGCTCCATGAAGAAGACGCCGCGGTCCTCGTTGGCGAAACCGGGGAGCATTCCGAACATCATGCGGAGGCGCCGGCCGTTGATGAGTTCGTAGGCGATGCGGTATTCCTCGGCGACGAGTTCGTTGAATTTTCCGTAGCTCGGGTAGGCGCGCACGATCGCGTCGATGGCCTCGAAGGCCTGGATCGGGCGGTTGCGCTGCATCTCGATCTGCGCGGTGCGGTAGTAGGCGTCCGGCGCGGAGGCGCTGCGGGGGAAGCGCTTGTAAACGCGTTTATAGATCCCGGCGGCGGCGCGAAGCTTGCCTTCTTCCTCGAGCCTCTGGCCTTTGGAGAAGAGTTCGGCGGCTTCCTGCGCCTCCTCGGGTTTCAGGCCCGCGAAGCCGGCGCCCTTGATGCCGCGGCCGGGCATTTCCCGTTTGGTGGGAAACACTTCCTGGGCGGGATTGTCCTGCGCCTGCGATTTCACGAGCGGCAGATCCGCGAGCAGCAGGGCCGCGAAGAGCGCGCAAAGGCGGACGGTTGTCTTCAAGAGGGTAGGCATGACTGAATCCAAAGTGTGGGGCGAACAAGGCGGTGTCCCATCAGGGATGCGAAAGACGCGGGCGTCACTTGTTCCCGTGCCAGCGAACCAGCGCGGCCCCCCAAGTCAATCCGGCGCCAAAGGCGAGCAGGAGGACGAGCTGCCCGGGGCGGAGGCGGCCGCCGCGCGAGGCCTCGTCGAGCGCGATGGGGATGGAGGCGGCGGAGGTGTTGCCGTAGCGGTCGAGGTTGACGAAGAATTTTTCCATCGGGATCTCGAGGCGGTCCGCGAGGGTGTCGAGGATCCGGAGATTGGCCTGATGCGGGATGACGATATCGATTTCGCGCGTGAGCACGCCATGCTCGCGCAGGAGATCGCGCGCGATTTCCTCCATGACGAGGATCGCATGCTTGAAGATCACGCGGCCGTTCATGCGCAGGAAGTGCTGGCCGGTCGAAACGCTGTCGACGGACGCCGGCACGGAGCTGCCTCCGCCGGGCATGTAGAGCAGATGCGCGTCCGAGCCATCGGCGCCGGTGCGCACGCCGATCACGCCCGAATCGTGGCTCGGGCCGCGGCCGAGGATGACCGCTCCGGCGCCGTCGCCGAAGAGGACGCAGGTGGAGCGGTCCTTCCAGTCGATGATGCTGGAGAGCCGCTCGGCGCCGACGAGGAGGATGTGGCGATGCAGGCCGGCCTGGATCAACGACGTGGCGACCTCGAGGCCGTAGACGAAACCGGAGCACGCCGCCTGGATGTCGAAAGCCGCGCGCTTGGGCAGCCCGAGTTTTTGCTGGATCAGGCACGCCGTGGAGGGGAACGGCATGTCGGGCGTCATCGTGCAGGCGATCACGGCGTCGATGTCCCGGGGCGCGAGGCCGGCGGCGGCGATCGCGGCGGCGCAAGCGCGCGCGCCCATCTCCGAGGTGGTCTCATCGTCCTGCGCGATGCGCCGCTCGCGAATCCCGGTGCGGCTGACGATCCATTCGTCGGACGTATCCACGGTCCGGGACAATTCCTCGTTCGAGACGACGCGCAAGGGCACGCTGGAGCCCGTGCCGAGGATTGTGACCGGATAGCTGGCGGTGCTCATGAATTTGGAAGTGGCGAGGAGCGGGGGGTGAGTGGCGAGTAGAGGTTACCATGCGGTCGCCGTCTGCAATAAAGATGCCTGAAAATGTGCGCTGGAGCGTGCCCGCCACTCACTGCCCGCTCCTCGCTTCGTTTCTCAAACCGAATGCGCGATCAGATCGTTGGCGCGCGCGATGTCGTGGACGATCCGCTCGTTGAGGTCGCGCGCGACGATTTCGTGCGCGATGCGGATCGCGTTCATGACCGCCTCCCGGTTGCTCGAGCCGTGCGCCTTGAGGATGTTGCCACGCACGCCGAGCAGCGGCGCGCCGCCGTACCGTTCGGGGCGGATGCGGTGCTTCAAGGCCTTGAACGCGCCTGCCGCCAGCGCCGCCCCGGCCATGCGCGCGGGGTTCGCCCGCAGCTCGTCCTTGAGCGTGTCGCTGACAAACTTCGCGAGGGATTCCCACGTCTTCAGGCAGATGTTGCCCACGAATCCATCGCACACGACGACATCGACGGCGTCGTCGAAAACCTGGAAGCCCTCGATCGGGCCGCGGTAGTTGATCAGGCCGCCGAGGCGCTTGAGCAGCTCGTGCGAGGCGGTGATCAACTCGTTGCCCTTGCCCTCCTCCGTGCCGATCGTGAGCAGGCCGACCCGCGGCTGCTCGGTCTCGAGGACGATGCGGCAATAGTGCGATCCGAGGATGGCGTTGTGGACGAGGTGCTCGGGCCGCGCCTCGGGATTCGCGCCGGCGTCGATGAGGACGAAGTGGCCGTTCTTGCGCGGGATGATGCCGGCCAGCGCGGGGCGCTCGATGCCCTCGAGCGTGCGCAGCCGCAACGTGCCGCAGGCCATCAACGCGCCGGTGTTGCCGCAGCTCACGACCACGCGGGCCTCGCCGGTTTTCACCAGCTCGATCGCGCGCAGCATGCTGGAGTCCTTTTTCCGCTTCAGCGCCTGAAGCGGCTTGTCGGTCATCTCGATGACCTCGGAGGCGTGCTGGATCGCGACGCCGGGATGGCCGTCGAGCTTCTGCGCGGTCAGCAGCGGCGCGAGAATCGCCTCGTCGCCGACGAGCGTGATGGGCTCGAGGCGTGGAAACGCCCGCAGGGCCAGGGCAACCGCCGCGACCATCTCGGCCGGGCCAAGGTCTGATCCCATGGCATCGACAGCAATCCGATAGCCAGAAACCGCAGGCGTCATCGTGCCCGATGGGCGACAGGGGAGACGAGCGGGTCTCGAGAGACCCCGATCAGGCCTCGACGTCGAGGACCTGGCGTCCGCGATACATGCCGGTGTTCGGGTTCACCCGATGCGGACGGCAGAGGGAACCGTCCATCGGATCGCGCGCGAGTTCGGGCGCCTTGAAGGCATTGGCGGCGCGGCGGTTGGCGCTGCGGCGCTTGGACTGTTTGCGTTTTGGATTGGCCATGATGAAAAGGGATCAATGCCGCAACTGCATGAGCGGCGGTGGTTAAAGTGGAACCGGCGTTGGTAAATTCCCCCATCTTTTCCGTCAAGTCCTGACAGGAAGAAGTTTCGGCGCCCGGGCCGGATGCCGCCGTTGATGCCGCCGGGTTCACCGCAACACGAGCAACACCGCGACCGCCAGCGCCACGCGATAGACCGCGAAGACCACCAGTCCGTGGCGCGTGAGGTAGCCGACGAGCCAGCGCACTGAAAGCCCGGCCGCGACCGCCGCCACGAGGCAGCCGAGGAGCAGCGGTTGCCAGCCGAAGGCGGAGACGACGAGATCCCCGTTTCCCATGGTCTTGTACACTGCCGCGCCCGCCAGCGTCGGCAGGCCGAGGAGAAAACTGAACTCCGCCGCCCGCGCGGGCCTCAGGCCGGCGATGTAGCCGCCGACGATCGTCATCATCGACCGGCTCATCCCCGGCCACATGGCGAAACATTGCAGCACGCCGATGAGCAACGCCTGTCGCGGCGACAGATCGGCCGGCGAGGGGTCGGGCAGGGCGTCTCCCGCCTCCGAGGCTTTGCGGCGTTGCCAGAGGTCGGCGATCACCATGATGACCGCGCCGACGAGCAGGGCCGCCGCCACGGTCTTGATCGAGAAGAGGTGGGCGTCGATCAGGTCGTCGAGCAGCAGCCCCAGCACGACCGCCGGGAAAAACGCGATGAGCAGATTGCGCAACAACCGCAGGCCCTTCGGGTCGCGCCCGAGCAGGCCGGCGAGAATGGAGAGAAGCTGGCGCCAGTAAATCAAGCCGACGGCCGCGATCGCTCCGGCCTGGATCGCGATCGCGTAGGTGTCCGCCGCGGCCTTCACCGTGAGGCGTTCAGCCGGGTCGTCGGCCGTCGCCTCCTCCGGGCTCGTTTTCCACAACGGCTCGCCGTCCAGGCCCAGCGCGGCCGCCTCGCGATCGAGGCCGAGGAGATGATTCGTCAACACCAGATGCCCCGTCGAGGAGACGGGAAGAAACTCCGTCACGCCCTCGACGATCCCGAGCCACACGGCGTGTGCCATCGGCAGCGGCGCGCCTTCGCCCGGGAGGGGCGCGAGAGGCGGTGGTTGGGGTTCCTTGGCGGCACTCGCGAAGGTCAGCCAGCAGGAGAGGGCACAAAAACCGATCCACTTCCGTATCCTGCCGCGCGACGCCATGGGTGGGCGGTCGTGCTACATCGCTCCGCGCATGTCGAGACAGATGAGCGCCGACACGAAATTGCTGAGGAAACACCATCCCGTTTCGCGCCAGGATACGGAGGTTGGGTCGAAAATTCGATGACGCATGGCGATCGGCGCGCCCATGGACCTGTTCTGCCCGCAGGTTCGGAGCGCGGCGATTTTGGGGTCACTCTGCTTCAGGATCCCCGGTTTTGCGCCTCGTTGCGGCTGCTCATTCATGCTTCGCGGCTGAGGACTGAATGTGTCCATTTTTCGTTTTCTTCGCTGCCTTCCGTCCACGCTTCCGGGCCTCCGGCGAGAAACCGCCTTGGCGAGCGGCGGAAATCTGTTGAGTTCGTCCCTTGCGCGGGGCGATTGGGCTCCGTTTTCCAACCATGGATCTGAAATCACTGTCCGAAGCAGTCGCCGCCGGCCGGGAACTCGCGCCCGCGGAGGCGGAAGATGTGGCCAGCGCTCTGGCGGATGCCGCCGTGCCGGCATCCGGGAAAGAGGCGTTTCTCGAATCGCTTTCGCGCCGCGGCGAAACGCCGGACGAGATCGCCGGCCTCGCGCGGGCCTTTCGCAAGATGGCGCGCGACCCCGGGTTGAGCCGGTGGGCGGCAGATGCGATCGACGTCTGCGGCACGGGCGGGGACCGGTCGGGATCGTTCAATATTTCCACCACCGTCTCCTTCGCGCTCGCGGCCGCCGGCGTGCCGGTTTTCAAGCACGGCAACCGCTCGATCACTTCGCGTTGTGGAAGCGCCGACCTGCTCGAGGCGCTCGGCATCCGGCTCGATGCCGACGAGGCGCTGCGGGCGCGCTCGATGGAGGAGCTCAACTTCGTCTTTCTCTTCGCGCCCGCGTTTCATCCCGCGTTCAAGGAGATCGGGCCGGTCCGGCGCTCGCTCGCCGCGCGCGGAGTGCGCACGGTGTTCAATCTTCTCGGGCCGCTTCTCAACCCCGGCATGCCGGCGCAGCAGATCGTGGGCGTTTTCAGCGAGTCGGTCGTCGAGCCGGTCGCCCGCGCAATGCACGCGCTCGGCCTTGAAGCCGGGATGGCGGTGAGCTGCGTCGATGGCGATGGCCGCCGCTACGACGAGCTGACGACGGCCGGTGAAAACCAGACGGCCGGCTTCGGGCGTCATCGCGAATGGAACGCGCGTTTCCACGCCGGCGACCTCGGTTTCGAGCGGAGCCCGGGCGCGGATCTGGCCGGCGGCGACCTCGCGGAAAACGTCGCGCTGCTCGATCGCGTGCTGGACGGCACGGCGCCGCGGGGCCTGCTCGACACGATCGCGCTCAACCTCGCCGCCGCGCTCTTCGCGGCCGGCCGGGTGAGTTCGCTTCAGGAGGGCCTCGAGCCCGCGCGCGAGTTGTTGCTTGGCGGCGCGGTCAAGGCCTGGTTGCGCAAGGCGCGGGAGTTTTATCGCGCATGAGCCGCCAGTTCTTCGGCACGGATGGCGTCCGCGGGGTTTACGGCGGGCCGGTCATGACGGATGTGTTCGCCTGGCGCCTCGGCTGCGCCGCGGGCCGGTGGCTGGCAAAACAGGGTGTGCAGTCGGCGGACGTCATCATCGGCCGCGACACGCGCTTCTCCGGTCCGGCGCTCGAGCGCTCGCTCGCCCTCGGGCTTCAGTCGGCTGGCGCGCGGGTGAGATCGGCCGGCGTGGTCCCGACTCCCGCGGTTTCCCTCGCCGTCCGGCACTTCGGCGCCGCGCTCGGGGTTGTCGTGACCGCTTCGCACAATCCGGCGGCGGACAACGGGATCAAGTTTTTCAATTCCATCGGGGCCAAGCTCGATGACGCGATCGAGGCTGAGATCGAAAGCCTGTTGCCTGCCGAGGCCGAGGCGCCGGGCGAGCCGGCATCCGCGCCGTCCGCGATGGAATCGGTCGCGGCCGAGGGGCTCTATGTCGAGAAACTCGCGGGCGTCCTCGCGCCGAACGCGCTCGCCGGCATGCGCATCGTGCTCGACGCCAGCAACGGCGCCTCCTGCCGGACGAGCCCGGCGGTCTTGCGCGCGCTCGGCGCGGAGGTGGCCGTGATGTCCGACGCGCCCGATGGCAACAACATCAACGCGGCCTGTGGCAGCCAGCATCCCCAGGCGATGCAGGCCAGGGTGGTCGAATTCTGCGCCGCGCTCGGGATCGCGCACGATGGCGACGCGGATCGGCTCGTCCTGTCCGACGAGAACGGCGAGGTGGCCGACGGCGACGAGATTCTCGCCATCCTCGCCGGCCACGCCCTCGCGACGGGCCGCCTCAACCAGCGCACCCTCGTCGCCACCGTGCAGAGCAACCTCGGTTTGCGGCGCTTCATGGAGCGTTCCGGCGGCACGCTGGTGCAGACCGCGGTGGGCGACCGCTACGTCACCGAGGCGATGATCAACGGCGGTTTCAATCTCGGCGGCGAGAGTTCCGGCCACATCATCTGCACGGACATTTCTCCGTGCGGCGACGGTCTCGCGGCCGCGCTTCTCGTGCTTCGCGCGCTGCTCGCGAGCGGAAAGAAACTCTCGGAGCTGCGCCGGTCTTTCGTGAAATTTCCCCAGGAAACGCGCGCGCTTCGCGTTTCATCCAAGCCGCCGGTCGAGTCGCTCCCGGCGCTCTCGGCCGCGATTCGCGAGGCGGAGGACGAATTGGGCGCGGATGGCCGCGTCCTGGTTCGCTACTCCGGAACCGAACCGAAGCTGCGGCTGCTTGTCGAAGGTTCCGTGCCCGAAACGGTGGCCCGCCTGATGAAGCGCCTGGAATCCGCCTTGCGTGAAGACCTGCCGGAAACGTGAAACTGATCCGCCCGGAAGCGCGGGCGAGGACGCCCGCGGCCACCTGTGTTTCCGAGTGGCCGTGGGCGTTCCTGCCCGCGTTGTCCGGCACACGCGGCCGGGCGCGGCATCGTCTCCGCGCATGCACATCTGGCGTTGACCCGGGTTTTCTTCGGAAGCCATCTTCGACCTTCGACCGAATCGATGCCTGAAGTTTCCGTCACGTCCCTCCCCGCGCGACTCCACCGACAGGTGGACAACGCCCGCACGGCCCTCGACCGCGGAAACGGCGAATACACCGTCAACATCTGCCGCGAGATCCTCCGCGCTCATCCGGGGTGCCTGCCCGTGCGGCGGCTCTTGCGGGCCGCGCAGACGAAGCTCTACCGGCAGAAGAACCCGATCGTCGCCCGCGTGCTCGGAAGCCTTGCCTCGATCGGCCGCGTTTCCTACGGGCAGGCGTTGATCAAGCGCTCGCCCGGCCGCGCGATGGACGTGGCGGAGGCGATCCTCGGCCTGGATCCGACCAACCTCCCGGCGTTGACGCTGCTCGCCCGCGCCGCCGGCGAGAACGACCTGCCGGAGACCGCGGCTTTCGCGCTCGAGGCCGTGTGCGATCTTCGCCCCGACGACCGCGCGGCGAAGGCCCGGCTGGCGGACGCCTACATCGCGGCCGGCCGGGTCGAGGAGGCGGTGAGCCTCGCCGATCTCTTGTTGCGCGACAAACCCGCCGATCTGGAATTGCAGGACCTGGCGAAGCGCGCCTCCGTCGCCCAGTCCATCGCCGCGGGCCGCTGGGATTCGGCCTCCGGCACGTATCGCGACAAGTTGCGCGACGAAGACCTCGCGATCAGCCTCGAGCAGTCGGGCAAGGTGGTGAACTCGGTGGAAATGTCCCGGCGCCTCATCGCGGAGGCGGTTGCCCGGATCGAGCGCGAGCCGGAAAACCTCAACCACTACCGCGTCGTGATCAACGGCCATCGCGCGCTCGGAAACACGCCGCTCGCGCTCGAGTGGATCGCGAAGGCGCGCGCGCTGCCGGTCGGCTCCATCGACGCCAACCTCGAGAAGCTCGAGGGCGACCTGCGCATCGCCGCGCTCGACCAGCAGGCGCGGGAGCGGCGCGCCGCCGTCATCGCCGAAGGCGGGAATCCCGATCGCGATGAAACGCTCGCGCGCTTTTGCCGCGAACTCACCGATCTGCGCATCGAGACGCTCGCCGCGCTCGCGGAAAAGTATCCGAACGAGATGAGCTACAAGTTCGATCTCGGCAAACTCCTGCAGCGCGCCGGCGAGGTGGACGCGGCGATCCTGCAGTTTCAACTCGCCCAGCGCAGCCCCAAGCTGCGGGTCGCGGCGATCGTCGCGCTCGGTGAATGCTTCAAGGCGAAGCGGCTTTTCGATCTCGCGGCGCAGCAGTTCGTGCAGGCCAAGAGCGAACTCGGTCCGCTCGACGACGAGAAGAAGGATGTGATCTATCAACTCGCGGCCAGCTACGAGTCGATGGGCCAGGCCGAAAAGGCCTTCGATGAATACAAGGCGATCTACGCCGCCGATATCGCCTTCCGCGATGTCGCCTCGAAGATCGACGGCTTCTACTCGCGCCGGTGAGGATCAGGAGTCAGGTAGGGCTGATTTTTT
>CAZFCY010000075.1:9909-23364 GCA_964517665.1 uncultured Opitutaceae bacterium
CGACGGCTTCTACTCGCGCCGGTGAGGATCAGGAGTCAGGTAGGGCTGATTTTTTCTCCGACCTTTGGAGTGCGGCGATTCCCGTGAAAAATCAGCCCAGTCAGCCTGACTCCTGACTCCTGTCTCCTGACCCCTGGCGCTGCGCCATTACGCCGGCCAGCACGATCAACACGCCTCCGATGACGAGGCGCGCGAGATTCGCCTCCTCGCGGAAGAAGATGACCGAGCACGCCACTGCCAGCGGAATCTTGGCGTTGTTCACGACCGCGAGCATGCCCGTCGCCGTGCGGGCCGCGCCGTAGTTCCATGCGAAGAAACCAAGACCGGACGCCACGACGCCGAGATAGAGCAGCGTCAGCCATTGAGCCGCGTTGATCTCCGCGATCGCGCCGAACGAGCGCGCCGCCGGTATCGACGTCACGACGACGGCCCCGAGATAGAGCATGAAGAACACCCGCGAGTCCTGAGCCTGGACGTTCGACCGCTTCCAGCGCGCATAGGCGACCTGGCCGGCCGCGAAACAGAGGTTGGAAAGCTGCATCAGGAGAATGCCCCGCCAACCGGCCGCGCCGAGCGGGCGATCCATCAGGATGACGGCCGCGCCGGCCGTCGCGATCGCCGCGGCGACGAAAGGGCGGATGTTGAAGCGGCGCTCCAGCGCGTCGTTGACGATGCACACGAACACCGGCGTGAAGATGGCGAGCACGGCGACCTCGTAGGCCGCGAGGCTCGCAAACGCGGCGATATAGGCCACGTACATCACGCCGAACTGAATCGCGCCGATGGCGCCGAGCGTCACCAGATTCCGGATACGCAGGCCGCCGCCGCGCGCGAAGGGGAGAAACACGAGCAGCGCGAGCAACAGGCGCAGAAACGAGACGAGCGACGAGTCGATCCCCGTGAGGCGGTCTTTGATCAGCCCGAAGGAAAACGCCCAGACAAAGGAAACGAGAAGCAGCCAGAGCATCAGGAGTCAGGAGACAGGGATCAGGAGTCAGGGGGGCGTGGCATCCGACGTCGGGAGGCTCGCTCACACGCGGAAGATGGCGCCGAGCCGCTTGCCGAGAAGGAGCGACATGCCGCCGATCGTCACGGCGAGGAAGACCATCGCCCAGACCCCGAGGGCCGAGGCGAGAAACCGTCCGTCGCCCAGGAGTTGAAACAGTTCGAAAATCGCCTTCGTGATCGGGTAGTACATCTGTTTCTGCGCGAGGATGAGCGAGTCGGAGACCTCCAGCATCGCGAACGAAAACGCGAGCAGCGCGCCCGCGATGATGTTGGCCATGATCAACGGCAGGGTGACCTTGAAGGCCGCCTTCAACGGCGGGCACCCGAGATTTTGCGCGGCCTCCTCGAGCGTCTCGCTGGTCTGTTGAAAACCGGCCACCGCCGCGCGCACCATGTAGGGCAGCCGGCGCACCGCATACGCGATGATCAACAGCGCGGTCGGGTTCTCGATCGGGTTGAGGAAGCTGAAGAAACGCCCCTCCTGGCTCATCGCGAGATAGCCGAAGGCCATCACGAGCCCGGGCACCGCGAGCGGCATCATCGCCATCGCGTCGAGCAGGCCACGGCCCGGGATTTTCGTGCGCACGATGACGTAGGCGATGGCGAGGCCGATGACGATGTCGGCGATGGTCGAGAGTCCGGCGAACTTCAGACTGTTCGCGATCGACGGCACGGTCAGGCTGTGGCCGAGCGCGAGTTCGAAGTTCGCGAAGGTGAAGTTGCCGGGAAGGATCGTTCCGTACCAGTCGGTGGAAAACGCCACGAAAACGACGCCGATGTGCGGCAGCACCGCCACGATCGTCACACTCAGGAAAAGCGCCGCGCACAACACCGCGCGCACCGCGCCGGGATCGCGCGCGCCGCCCGTGCTCGTCGCCTTCGCCATCATCGCGTAGCTCTTGCGTCCGAACAGCCCCTTGCCGATCGCGTAGAGCGCGACCGAGCACGCCAGCATGACCGCGACCAGCGCATAGGGCGTCGGGTTGCCGCCGATGTCCTTCAGCCCGTAATAAATCTGCACCGACGTGACGCGCGCGTAGTCGAAGATCAGCGGCACGCCGAGTTCGGTGAACGACCAGATGAAGACGATCGTGCCACCGGCAAACACGCCGGGATTGATCAACGGGAACGTGATGCGGCGAAACTTCCGAAAGCCCGTGCAACCGAGATTCGCGGCGGCCTCCTCCATCGCGGGATCGACGTTCGCCAGCGCCGCCACGAGGTTCAAATACATGATCGGGTAGAGGTTGAACGCCTGCACCACGACCACGCCCCAGAACTGGCTCGAGGCAAACCAGTCGATCGTCGCGCCGGGATCGAGCAGCCCCATCTCGATGAGCAGGGCGTTGAACGATCCGTACTGGCCGAAGATCTGCCGGATGCCGATCGCGCCCACGAAGGGCGGCAGGATCATCGGCACGAGCACGAGGGCGCCCAGCACTTGTTTGCCCGGAAAGACGAAACGATCGGCGACGAACGCCAGCGGCATCGCGATGAGAAACGCCGTCGTCGTGGTGCAGAGCGCGAGCAGGAACGAGTTCTTCAGGCCCTCGAGATGGATCGGATCCGAGAAGATCTCGCGCGCATAGGCCAGGGTGATGTTTCCATCCGGATCGAGAAAACCCCCGCGAAGAATCTGCAGGATCGGCCAGATGAAAAATGCGCCGAAGAACAGGCACGTGACACCGAAAACCGTCCATGCGAAGCCGCGCGACATCGCCGCCGAGCCAACCGCGCCGCAGCCCCGCCGCAAGGCGAAACGCGCCGCGCCCGCGGCCAGGCGCGACCGTGGCGGGATCGCCGGCGAGCGGCCCGGTTCGCGCGAAAAATGCGACTTCCGGCGGCCGATGGTGCGATTTGGATCGCAGTTGCGCCGAAAAGGCCTTTTGGTGGCGCCTTCGTTTGAGATACGTTAGGTGCCAGATGCTGGTGGGTCGTCAGTCGGAGGTCATGCTCCGGTGATGATTTGAAACCCGATGTTCGGGAACAGGCTGCAGATAGCGCGAATCGACGAACACATCAACATGGCCAATTCCAAACTCTACGTGGGAAATCTTTCCTTCAATCTGACCGACGACGACATTCGCGGCGCTTTCGAGGCATACGGCGCCGTCACCGACGTGTATGTCGCGATGGACAAAATGACGGGCCGCCCGCGCGGTTTCGCCTTCGTCACGATGGGCACGGCTGATGAAGCCAAGGCCGCGATCGAAGGTCTCAACGGCAAGGACATCGGCGGTCGCGCCATCACCGTGAACGAAGCCCGTCCCAAGGAAGAGGGCGCCGGTCGCTCCTTCGGCGGTGGCGGTGGCGGCGGTGGCAATCGCCGCGGCGGTGGCGGTGGCGGATACGGCGGCGGTGGCGGCAATCGCCGTTACTAATCGTCCCGCGATCACCAGTCGCTTCGAAAACTTTCAAAGGCCGGGCAATTGCTGCCCGGCCTTTTTCGTGCCCGGATGCGGGACGGGTCATTGGCGGGATGGGCTTACAGGATGCATGCGGCCGCGTGGCGCGTCGTCGCCCCGCATGCGCCAGAAGTGCGGATCGACTATTGAGCGTCTGACGAAGGCGTTTCCGCGCCGGCCGGCGCTGGTGTGATCGTTGTTCGCTCGGCGGCGCGGAGCAGCTTGCGGAGGTTTGCCTTCGTGACTTTTGCAAACGCCCCCTCGACCGACTTCATTGTGACTTTCCTGCGTGGTGTTCGGCCGATTTCCCGGAAAAGTTCCCGGACGCGATCCTCGCCATAAGTCTGCGCCATCATGAACAGCGCGCGCGTGGCGAAGGCATCGTGTGCCTTCGTCAATGGCGTCCCGCCGATCAGCCTCGCGCTGGTCTTCCACGGCGGGCCACTTGCGCAAACAAACCTTTTGTTGCAGTTCGGCGTAACGGACGAGCTGGCTTTCGAGATCGTAAACCTCCCTCGCAAACTCCGGATCCGCGAGATCGAGGGCGATCTTCCACGAGAGATGGTTGGCCGCGCCATCGCACAACCAGCGCCGGTCCGCGCTGCCGATATAGTGACTCACAATCCCCGCTTCGATTGTCTCGTGGAGTAAGATCATCGCCAGGGTGAGGTCCCGAGCAGATATGGCAGACGGGTGTGAACAATTCCGTGCCTGAGCGAGATCAGACCAACAGGCGGCTCCGTGCCCGTTGGCGCGCAAGGCGCGGACGATCCACTTCGGCCGGGCCGGGCCGCCCGCCTGGAACCGGCCACCCGCGGCGGGACGAACCGTCCGCCCCGCCTCCAGGCATCCGAGGCGCTCCGACAATGATATTTTGTCACTTAATAAGTGACAAAGCTCTCAGGCTCCACGGCGGGTTTATCGCGTCATATTTGTCACTTATTAAGTGACAAAACTGGCCGCGGTTGCCTCGGTTCAACGTCGCGCGCCGGCTTGGGTTCTGATTGTCGGGGCGCGGGCGGGATGGTCGTTGGGTGCAGGCCTGCTGAACAGTTCAGGGAGACGGCGAAGCGACGGCCGGCAAACCGGGGCGAAATCGGCGAAGCGCGCGGCCACGCGCGGGAATCACCCGGAGCGCGGGGATCAGGCGACCGGGCCTGGCGATGGCCCGGCGCGATCCTCCCCGGACTCGGTCGCCCCGCGCCTGGGCGTCCCGCTAATCGCGCGGAAGCCCGGATGACGGCGCGCGCCGGAGACACCTGGTGATCGCTCGCGCATCTCGTGTTTCCAAGTCAGGCGCGGTTCCAATCGCACCCACGGCAGACCGTGATGATCGATTGTTGAACGGCCAGCGCTGCGCGGCAGCGTTTGTTCGGAATGGCCAGGCAGCTTATGCGGTTCGTCGAGATGTATCAGGGAAGCTCGTTTCCGACGCGAAGCGAGACGACCGAGGGGGAAACCTGTGTCGTCAAGATGCGGGGCGCCGGCAATGGCGCCGCCGGATTGCTCAGCGAGTATCTGGTGAACCGGCTCGCCCACGCCGCTGGACTGCCGGCGCCGGATGCGTTTGTCGTGGATATCCCCGCCGGGTTTCCATGGAATTTCGGAACGGACGAGTTTCACGATCTTGTGCAGAAGAGCCCTGGTCCGAACCTCGGGCTCGCATGGCTGGACGGAGCGAGGCCGGCGCCGCCGGCCAGCTACAATTCCCTGCCGCACGATCTCGTCTCACAAATCGTCACCATCGATCTCGTCTTCGCGAACCGGGATCGCTCGATGCGGAGTGGCAATCTGCTGGAGGACCGCGCCCGGCGGCATTGGATCGTCGATCACGGGAGCTGTCGCTTTCTCTTTCAACCGGTCGCCGGGGCCATGCAAACGCTGCCGCCGGACCACGCCTTCGCGGGCTGGGAGGATGCTTTCAACCCGCATTGGCTGAAGCCGATCAGCCCCGCGTTGGTTGTTCAGACAATCGACGAAATCCCGGACGAGTGGCTGGCGGAAACACAGCTCACGCGCGATGATATAGCGCGAACGATGGGCGATCGCATGGCACGGGCCCAAGGCGCACGCGCGTGAGGGCTGCCTCACCTTGCCGAAGCAGCACCTGCGCGGCGTCACGGGCATGCTCTCTTGGGATCTTGCGGTTCAGAAACCTCGGGCCGGCGGGCCGGGTTTAGAACGGCCTGCCGTTGGCCTTTGTGCCGCAGAGGGCGACTTCGATTCCGAGTTCGGCGGCGAGGGCGGCTTTTGCATACATCGCGAGATCGGCCGCGGCGGCGGATTTCGCGTAGGCGACCTGGATGTGGTTGGCCTTGTGGCGCGCCATCATCTGGTCGCGGGAAACGCCGTGGGTGACCGCGTGCATGATCGGCCATTCCGGCGTGGTTTCCCTCCAGCGCCGCTCGGTTTCCGCTTCGGGCAGCTCGATCGCCCGGGCGCGGCCGAGGTCCATCTTCAGTTTCCCGCGTTCGACGAAAACGCGGCTCCACACGATCTCGCCCGGTTTGGCGACGCCGCAGAGCGTGCCGCCGCCAAGGCGGAAATACATCGGCGGCTGTCGGAATGATTTCGTGCCCGCCCAACCGCCGACGTGATGCGCGGGCGGCGCGGCGCCGGAAATGAGGAAGACCCAGACGAATTCGTCCGTGGTGCCGGACCGGTCGGCGTCGCCCCAGCGCAGGTCGTGCAGCGTCGTTTCCGCCGGCTCTCCGAGCGCGCGGTGAATGCGGCTGGTGAAGAGCGCGTCGAGTCCGGAGCATTCATCGACTTCGTTGAAATGCGGAATCGCCTCGCCGCGGCGGATGATCCTGCCGGCGGCGTTTTTCACCGGCGGCCGGTCGTCGTTGTTGAGGGTGCCCTCGACGAGGTCGGAGGCGGGGAGGAGATCCTTCAAGCCCTGTTGATATTGGATGCCGATCGTTTCGCATCCGAACTCGTCCGCCATCCGGCAGGCGGCGACATACATGCGGCATTGTTCGAGCACCTGGCTTTCGATCAGCTCGGTCTCCGGATCGGAGCCATACTGAAACTTCAGGCCCTTGTTGATATACCAATCATACACCGCGCGGGCCTCGGCGTCCGTCACCCGCGTCGTGGCATGATAAAGCGAGGACTGCGAGAGGCGCTCCTTGTAGACACCGCAGGGGAAGAGCAGCTCGTCCGGGACGATGGCGTTGTGCATGCCCATGCAGCCTTCGTCGAAGACGCCCATGATCGATTTTTTCCGGCGCAGGTCGGCGGCGATCGCGGCGGCGAGTTTCCTCGCGCGCGCCGGCACGCTGCATTTCGCCAGCGGCTTCACGTGGTTCGCGCGGTGCTTGATCGAGCCGGTCGCGAGCCACGTCTTCAGACCGCCGAGGAAGAAGGCGTCATCGAAATTCTCGCTCCACAAGGTCGAGTAGCGCACGCCGGCCTTCGTGAGCGAGCCGTTGAGGTTGAGCATGCCGACCAGGCCCGGCCATGTGCCGGACCAGTTGGCCACGGTCAGGATCGGACCGCGATGCGAGACGAGGCCGTGCAGCACGTGATGGGAATATTGCCAGACCGACTCGGCGACGATCAGCGGCGCGTCCGGATCGATTTGCGCGAACACCTCCATGCCTTCGCGTTGGGAGGCGATGAAGCCGTGCTTCAGCTTCGGTTTGTAGGGATGCGCGCGTTGCGCCTCCCAGCCGAGGCCGGCGAGGCAGGCGGTGAGTTTTTCCTCCATCTGCTTCTGCGCGGGCCAGCATTTCTCGTTGGCGGACTGGCGCAGGTCGCCACTGGCGACGATCAGGACGGCGGGCTTTTTCGAGGTCTTCTTCATGGAAGGGCGGGGTGGCAGGCTGGCGGGAGGGGGCGCCGGTTTTCAATGGATGGACATTATGTCGTGGCCGCGTCGCCGGGGGAATGGATAAAGATCGCTCCAACATGGACAAAATCGACCGGACCATGCTGGGGAGGCGGTCCCTGCTATCGAAGCAGGTCGGGGAGGCGCGCTATTTTTTTCTCGATCTTGCGGCGACCCGGCGGCCGGGTCCGGTGGTGGCGATGGGCGGCCGCGAAGTTTGCGACCCCGATTACGTGATCCAGCGCGACACATACGCGTTTCACGTCCTCGAGGTGGTCACGGCCGGCGAGGGCACGGTGGTGCTGGACGGCCGCGCCCATGCGCTCGCGGCCGGGTCGGTGTTCGCGACCGCGCCACATACGCGCTGCGAGATCCGCACGCATCCGCAGCGGCCGTTGACGAAGTATTTCGTCTGTTTCGGCGGCGCCGGGTGTGCGCCGCGGCTGGCGCGCGCGGGACTCGCGCCGGGCCGGGTGCGCGCGGTCGCGGGCATCGGTGAAGTGGCGAGCGCGGTGGAGGATCTTCTGCGCGAGGGCCGCCTCGCCTCGCGGCAGACGCGCGAGCTGTGCGGGCATTTGTTCGAGGTCGTCCTGCTCAAGATTGCCTCGCTGGCGGGGCGCCCGACCGCGCAGACCGATCTGGCGCGCGAGCATTTTGTCCGCTGCAAGACCGTGATCGATGCCGGAGCGGATCGCCTCATGTCGCTCGCCGAGATCGCCCGGGCGGCGGCGCTCGAGCCGTCGAGCGTGTGCCGGTTGTTCCGGCGGTTTCAGGGAACTTCGCCGCATCGATATCTGTTGCGCCGGAAGATGAATCTGGCGGCGGAGCTGCTGATGGAGCAGGGCGGGTTGGTGAAGGAGGTCAGCGCGCGGGTGGGCTTCGCGGATCCGTTTCACTTCAGCCGCGTCTTCAAATCCGTGCACGGCATGTCTCCGCGAACGTTCGTGCGGTCGTTGGGGCGCAGCGGCTGAAGGAGCGGAGGCGAAACAGGCCGGGGCGCGGCGGTCGGGATCTGGATGCGCGCGGGATTGCGCGCCGCAAAACGACGACGTCGGCATCTTCGGCTTGCGTCATCGGGGACATGGCGGGTTTCATCTGCGCGGCGAAACGATCGCATTTCGGCGCGATCGCCGTCCTCTCCACAACCACGAAATGTCCGATCACCCCTACGCGTTTCTGGCCCTGTTCATCGCCGTGGCGGTGGTGTTTCCTTTCGCCCTGCTCCTGGTCGCGTGGCTGTGGGCGCGCGTGTTCCAGCCGCCGAAGCCGAGCCTGCTCAAGAACGCGGTCTACGAGTGCGGCATCGAGCCGACGGGCGACGCGCGGATCCAGTTCAAGGCGCACTACTACCTCTATGCGATTTTGTTTCTGATCTTCGACGTCGAGGCGCTGTTCCTGCTGCCCTTCGCCGTCGCCTTCACGGGGCTGCCGGCCGGCGCGTTGTTCGCGATGCTGGTCTTCATTCTCCTGCTTGCCGAGGGCCTCGTCTGGGTCTGGCAACGCGGGCACCTCGAATGGAAATGAGCGCGACGGAATCCGGCATCGCCACCGCTGATCGCGACGAGTTGCGCCGTCAGGGCATCCTCGTGACGACGCTTCAGGAGATCTACAACTGGGGCCGCAGCAATTCCATCTGGCCGCTCCAGTTCGGGCTCGCGTGTTGCGCGATCGAGATGATCGCCGCCGCCACGGCCCGCTTCGACATCGCGCGTTTCGGCGCCGAGATTTTTCGCCCGTCTCCGAGGCAGGCGGACCTCATGATCGTCTCCGGCACGGTGACGAAGAAGATGGCGCCGCAGGTCGTGCGCGTCTGGAACATGATGGGCGAGCCGAAATACTGCATCGCCATGGGCGCGTGCGCGATTTCCGGCGGGCCGTTCAAGCAGGGCTACAACGTGCTCAAGGGCATCGACCGCTACATCCCGGTGGACATATACATCCCGGGCTGTCCGCCGCGGCCGGAGGCGCTGCTCCACGGGCTCATCGAGCTGCAGAAGAAGATCAAGGCGGAGAAACTGACCGGCCCGGCCGCGCCGCGGCACCTGCAGCGCGACGATCCGGCCGTGTATCCTGTTCCTGAATACGGCGCGCGCGATCTCGAGCCGCCCAGCAATCCCGACGTGTGGCAGCCGCCCGCGATGGAGCGCAAGGCGTGACGTGACGATGGAGGCCCTCGAGGAGATTCGCGATCGCGTCCTCGCCGCCGTGCCGGGCGCCGGGGTGGACGTGGTCGTGAATCCCTCGCCCTCGGCCCAGCACGCGCTTTTGGTGGACAACGCGCACGCGGTCGAGATCGCGCGCTTCCTGCGCGACGACCCGGCGCTGCGCTTCGATTACTGCTCGAACTGCACCGGCGTGGACTGGCCCGACCGTGAGATCGTCGAGATGGAAAAGACCGCGGTCGCGCAGCCCGACGGCACGGAAAAGATGGTGGAAACCAAAACCAGCCGCGTCGAACCGGGCCGTTTCGAGGTCGTTTACCATCTTTATTCGATGAGCCTGAAACACGGCCCGCTCGTCCTGCGCCTGCGCACGGGCAATCGCCGCGATCAGGTCGCCGTGCCTTCGCTCACACCGGTGTGGCGTTCGTGCGAGTTCCAGGAGCGCGAGGTGTTCGATCTCTTCGGCGTCGTTTTCGACGGGCATCCGGATCTGCGCCGGATTCTCATGTGGGACGAGTTTGTGGATCATCCGATGCGCAAGGACTACGTCGAGCCCGACGACAACGAGTGGGAGCCGACGACGCGTCAGAGGAAGGCGGAATGAAGCATTATGAATGTAGAGTGCAGAATTGAGAGCGCGGAATGAAGGAACTGGAGACAGACGATCGATCGCATCCGGCCGAAGCGCGGGACGCTTCCGGAAATTCTCCATTCTCCATTCATAATTCCTCGTTCGTCCGCCCGGTTCACGACGAATTCCACGGCGACCTGCTCGAGATCTCGATGGGGCCGCACCATCCCTCCACGCACGGCGTGTTTCGCATGCAGGCGACGCTCGACGGCGAGATCATCGTCCGGCTCAAGCCGGTGTTCGGCTATCTGCACCGCAATCACGAGAAGCTGGGCGAGAGCACGAGCTACCTCGCCTCGATGCCGTATACCGACCGGCTCGATTATCTCTGCTCGCTCACCAACAACTGGGCCTACGCGCTCGCGGTCGAGAAGCTCGCCGGGACGCAGGTTCCCGAGCGCGCGGAATACCTTCGCGTCGTCACGGGCGAGCTTACCCGCCTGGTGAATCATTCGTGCCTCGTGGGATTTCTTCTCAACGATCTCGGCACGTCGTTCACGCCGCTGCTCTACGCGTTTCGCGAGCGCGAGAAGATCCTCGATCTCTTCGAGGCGCTCACCGGCGCGCGCATGATGTGCAATTACCAGCGCTTCGGCGGCTGTCGGGTGGATGCGACGCCGGAGTGGCTCGCGCAGGCCGCGAAAGTGGTCGATGCGTGGCCCGCGTTTCTCGACGAGATGGAGGCGCTCCTCTCGGAAAACGAGATCCTGCTCGCGCGCACGCAGGGCGTCGGCGTGCTCGCGCCCGAACTCGCGGTCGATGCCGGTGTCACCGGCCCGGGGTTGCGCGCGTCCGGCATCGGTTACGACATCCGCAAGGTCGATCGTTATTCCATCTACGACCGTTTCGAGTTTCGCGTGCCGATCGGCGCGCGTGGCGACGTCTACGACCGCTACATGATGCGCATCCTCGAGATGCGCGAGACGGTGAAGCTCCTGCAGCAGGCGCTTCGCGACATGCCGGGCGGCCCGATCATGGATCCGAAGTCGCGTTTGCGCGGCTTCAAGCCCAAGCCCGGCGAAGCCTACGGCCGGATCGAGGGGCCCAAAGGCGAGATCGGTTTCTACCTCATCAGCGACGGCGGCACGAATCCCTTCCGTTACCGCGTGCGCGCCCCGTCGTTCATCAATCTCACCGTGCTCGAGGACATGTGCCTCGGCCACACCCTCGCCGACGCCATCGTGATCCTCGGCAGCATCGACATCGTGCTTGGGGAGGTGGACAGGTAAGCAAATGAAGAATTATGAATGTAGAATGTAGAATGATTAATGCGAAGTGGAAGAGGGGAAGGGAATGCAAGCGGCGGCGCAGCCGGTTTTATATTCTACATTCATAATTCATCATTCATAATTTGATCCCATGACCGGCGCCGGCATCATCAAAGGGCTCGTCGTGACCGCGAAGAATCTCGTGGGGAGCTTCCACGATCCCGCGCGGCTCGTCACAGTCGAGTATCCGGAGGAAAGGCCGAAGCTCGCGGAAAACTTCCGCAATTTTCCGTTCCTCGTCCACGACAGGGACGACGATCCGATGGGCACGCTCCGCTGCGTGGCCTGCCAGATTTGCGAGAAGGAGTGTCCGCCCAAGTGCATCTACATCGAAAAGAGCGCGGACAAGAAACCCGATGCCGTCGGCAAGATGCAGCTCTACCCGAAGGTTTTCGACATCGACATCTCGGTCTGCATGAGCTGCCAGATTTGCGTCGAGGTGTGCCCGTTCGAAGCGATCAAGATGGACCAGGTCTTCGAGATCGCGCCGTCCGAGCGCTTCAAGATGCTGCTCCTCGATCGTGAGCAGCTCGCGAAGCCCAACAGTTACTACCATGTGATCCATCCGACCGAGGCCGCGGAGGTCGATGCGCGCCTCGCCGCCGACCGCAAGGCGGCCGAGGAAAAAGCGAAAGCCGCCGCCGCGAAGGCTGCCGCTGCGAAACCGAAACCGCCGCCCGCCGCCGCGCCGGATCCCGCGGGCCCCGCTGCCGGCGGCGGGGCGCTTCCCTCATGAGCGACCCGCGCGCCGATGCCATGCTCGAGCGCTGGCCGCTCGTCTTGTCCGACTGGATCACGGGTTTCTTTCCCGAGCCGTTGCGCTGGCTGGTCGGGAGCCTGTTGGTGATCGTCGCCGTGTTCACGGTTTTTGGATTGTTCTTCGCATTCCTCACGCTGGTGGAACGCAAGCTCCTCGGGCGCTTTCAGAACCGCCCCGGCCCGAATCGCACGGGGCCGTTCGGCCTGGGGCAGCCGTTCGCCGACGCGGTGAAAGCGCTCACCAAAGAGGACATCGTGCCCGCCTCGGCCGACAAGGCGCTGCACCGCCTCGCGCCATGCGTGATCCTCGCGGGCGCGCTGACGACCTACATGGTCATCCCCTATGGGCGGAACCTCGTGCCCCTCGATCTCGATGCCGCCGTGCTCTTCTTTTTCGCGGCGAGTTCGGCCTCGGAACTCGCGGTCTTCATGGCGGGCTGGTCGAGCCGCAACAAGTACTCGCTCCTCGCCGCCATGCGGGCGCTGGCGCAGCTCGTCAGCTACGAACTGCCGCTGCTGCTTTCCGTCGTGCCGGTCGTGATGGTGGCGGGCTCGCTTTCCACCGTCTCGATCGTCGCCGCGCAGGGCGGGTGGACGTTTTCCGTGCTGCCGCACTGGCACGTGTTCACGCCGTGGGGCGTGGCGGGCGTCTTCATCTTCTTCGTGGCCGCCCTGGCGGAGTCCAACCGTTCGCCCTTCGATCACCCCGAGGCCGAGAGCGAGCTGATCGCCGGTTACCTCACCGAGTATTCAGGTTTCAAATACGCGTTGTTCTTCATGGCCGAGTATCTTGGGCTCACGGCGCTGGCGGCCCTCGGTGTGACGCTCTTCCTCGGCGGATGGCAGGCGCCCTTCGCGTTCCTCGAGGTGGCGCCGTCCTACGTCTGGTTCGGCCTGAAGCTCGCCGCCGTGCTCTTCTGCTTCATCTGGGTGCGCGCGACGCTGCTGCGCCTGCGCATCGACCAGCTCACGCGTTTCTCGTGGAAGTTCCTCACGCCGCTCGCGCTGATCAACCTCGGCAACGCGGCCTTCTGGCACTGGAGCGCGGAGTGGGGAGGCGCGGCGCAGGTCGCGCGCTGGTTGATCGGGATCGCGATCGTCGTCGTGCCGTTTTTCGTCATGGCCAGAAAACTCGGCTCGGGCTTCGGGCCGCGCACCTATCGTTACGCGACATGAGCCTGCTCGTTCCCGCCTTGATCGGAGTGTTCATCGTCGCAAGCGCGGCGGTCGCGATGTCGCTGCGCAACCTCGTCCACAGCGCGCTCTGCCTCACGCTCAACTGGCTCGGCGTCGCCGCCTTCCACCTCTGGGCGGGCGCGGAGTTCGTCGCCTTCGCGCAGGCGCTGGTCTATGTCGGCGCCGTTTCCATGGTCGTGCTTTTCGCGGTGCT
>CAZFCY010000076.1:0-23059 GCA_964517665.1 uncultured Opitutaceae bacterium
GCCGCGCGCGTGGCGCCAGTCGCGCCCGCGCTCGTCGGCCGCTATTGTGGATCAAACACCCCGATGACGCCCCAAATGGGATCCAGGTCGGCCCTGACCTCGATGACATACAATCCCCTCTCTTCCGGTGGAATGACAAAACGGGTGACATACACGCCGTCGCCCGCGATGCTATACCCCATCGGGATCCGGAAGCTGCCTGATATATCGCGACCTTCGAGCAATGGGCACACCGATCGGTCTCACGCCGCGGTTGAAAAGGCTGTTATATCCAGCGATGCGGAGTCTCGGAGCCTGGAGAATGGAAGCATGAGATTGAACCGCTCATTCGCGCGGATCATCGCTGATTGAGATCAGCGGGGATCAGCGTTCCATTTGTTTCCATTAAAAAGGCAGCCGCACAACAGGCCTACGCCTTCCCCAGGGTTGGCCCGTTTCGGAAAACTCCTGGAATGGTCGTCAACACGCCGTGGGCGGGGATGCCCAGTTCGTTGCGGTAGAGTTGCGCGGTCACGATATCCACGGCGTGCGCCCCGATCAGGCCCGGCTGCTGGTCCAGCCCGGCGCAGGGCTCGCTGGTCATGATGAGGTTCAGGCAGAAAAAGCCGTGCGTCGTGGGGATTCTCGCTCCGCAGCTCGTCATCCACTCCATCGCCTCGGCCTGGTGTCCGATCACGACGTCGGGCGCGTGGGTTTTGAACCAGGTCGTGAAGTTCTCCCTCCTGATCTCGTCGGCCGTCAGCGGTGGAACGGCCTCCAGGCCGGGATGGTTGCGTTGATAGGCGATCAACGCGCCCTCCCAGCGGTTCTGCAGGCGATCGTTGTGCCGCTTGCGGATGAACAGGCCGGGACGGCGATAGCCGAGGCTCCGCAGCCTGCCCATGATGTCGGTCATCGATCGATAGTGATCCGGGCAGATCGAGTGGAGAGCGGGCTCCTCGATGATATAGTCTGCATATACGCCCGCGTAGCGCGACCAGTTCAGCTCGCTGAAGTCGGGATCCCACCACGCCGGCAGAATGATGAGTCCGGAAATGCCGCGCGCGGTCAGGACCGACTCGAGCCGCTTGATCGACAGGGCCTCCTTCCCGTCGCCGACGACAAAGACCTCCAGGTCGAATCCGAGGTCGCCGGCGCGCGCGCGGGCCCCGCGGATCTGCTCCTCGAAATACAAGGTTCCGTGCGCGGGGCGATCCGGCTCGTCGAGAATGATCACGGCGAGAACGCCACGGAAAAGCCCGGTGTGGGACTTGCGCAGCTCGGACATGACCGCGCTGGCCAGGGGGTTGTGGCGATAGCCCGCCGATCGCGCGGCCCGCTGGACCCTCTCCCTCGTTTTCTGTTTCACCAGTGGCGAGTTGCGCAGAGCCGCCGAGACGGTCGAATGCGAGAGCCTGAGTTGCCTGGCGAGAGAGCGCAGGGTTGGAGAGTGCATGCTGATTATCGAACGGTATTATTTTCCAAAAGTGGCCAGTCCATCTGAACCGGCTTGGATGCGGAAACAAAGACGCCGGTCTTTGTCTTAGGTTTCCCAACCTCAACCCAACAATTCTCCATGAAATCGTTTCGGCTGTATATCGGTCGGAGCACAGCCACTGCTTTGCTCCTTTTCTGCTCGGTCGCCACGCCTTCGGGCAGTGACGCTCAAACCGCCGCCACCGGCGTGATCACCGGCACCGTCGCCAACGAAAGCACGCGGCAGTTTCTCAACAGCGCGGAGGTGCGGATAGCCGGGACCAACCTCGTCGCGCTCTCGGGAAGCGACGGCTCGTTCCGGCTCTCGAACGTGCCCGCCGGCAGCCAGGAGGTCGTGGTCTCCTATGCGGGCCTGGATTCCGAATCGCGTTCGATCGAGGTGGCGCCGGGCGAAACGCAACGATTGGTCTTCGTTCTGAATTCGGAGATATACGAACTGGCCCAGTTCGTCATATCCGGACCCCGCGAGGGCCAGGCGCGGGCGATCAACGACCAGAAGAGCGCCGACCACATGAAGAGCATCGTCGCGTCGGACAACTTCGGCAACCTCGTGGACAGCAATGCCGCCGAGCTGCTGAAAAGCGTGCCCGGTTTCGCGATGAACTACGCTGGCGAGGACGCGATCGGCTTCGTCATGCGGGGGCAGAGCTCTGTTTATTCCTCGATCACCCTTGACGGCAACGGCATCTCGAACACGGGGTTCGGGAGCCGGTCGATCAACATGCGGAACGTGCAGGTCAACAACGTCGAATCGATTGAAATCAATCGAGCTCCGGACGCTTCGTCCCCGGCGAATTCTCTCGGCGGCTCGGTCAACCTCGTTTCGAAAAGCGCGTTCAGCCAGGAAGGCCGTCGCATCCGGATAGACGTGGGTATGAATATCAATACCGCGCTGAAGACGTTCGGATCGAGTTATCAGGGTTACGACAGCGAGACGCATGCGCAGTTCCCCATGGCGCAGATCAATTATTCCGAGGTGTTCCGCGCGGACTCCGACCATCCGATCGGCGTGTCGCTTTCCCTCTTGAAGGGCGGGCGCTACCGCTACAACACGCAATATACGCCCAGGTATTCGTACGTGCCCGCGCTTGCGTCGGGACAAATGGTCACGGCGGCCAGCCCCTCGATCGCGACCGGCGTCACGATCCAGGAGGCCTCGGCGGGATTCCAGCAGGACTACTACTCGGCCAACGTCGACTTCAAGCTCACGGAGAACACGACTCTCTTTCTCAAGAGCTATTTCCAGGCCGGGCCGCAGCGGCATCTCTTCGGAATCAACCATCGCATCGTGCCCTACGCCGCCAATCAGACGGCCGGCTCGGGAGCCGCGGCCGCTCCGATCAATGGCAACTCCATCGACTATATCGATTCACGCCCGGATGCGGTCCCCGTCGGCCCCGGATCCTCTGCGGGCAGCCGGATTCAGAAGGCGACCGGCTACGAGGTGTCCCTGAACCAGAACTACACCTTCAATGTCGGCGGCAAGACGCGCTGGAACGACACGACGTTCGACTACAACGCCTACTACGGACGTTCCTTTTATCTCAAACCTCCCGCCGATTTCAGCCAGGGCGGGACGCTGACCTACGACGTGACGAACGTCGGCTTCATCATGGAAAACCTCCAGAGTGAAAGCAAAATGACGCTGCGGCAGACCTCCGGCGCCGACTACCGGGATCTCGACAGCTACGGCCGGCTGACCTGGGTCGGGAGCACCGCCGGCTATATCGACTGGAAACACGGCGCAAAGGTCAACGCGCGCCATGAGCTGAACGGGCTTCGCTTTCCCGTCACCCTCCAGGCCGGCCTCGCCCGCGACGTGCAAAAGAACAACCGCGAGCACAGCCGGGGGAACGCGCGATACACCTTCGGATCCGGGCCGGACGGAGTCTTCGGCAACACGGACGATGTCGCGCTTCCGCTGTCGCAGTTTGCCGACACCTACATGGCCGGTGATTGGAACATGAAGGGATTTCCCACGATAGCCCCGGGCGACTTCATCGACATGGCCCGGCTGGCAGACTACGTGAAGGCGCATCCCGAGGCGGCCACCCACGATCCGGTCTATGATGTCACGAATGTCCTCGGCGGCACGAAGGAGTTCCGGGAGGTGATCGACGCCGGCTATGTCATGGCGACGCTCCGACTGAACAAGCTGACCGTGGTGCCCGGTCTCCGCTGGGAGAAAACCACCGACACCGGCTCGGGGTATGCGCGCAGATCCGCGCCGACGCCTCCGGGGCTCAGCCTGGAGGAGCAGGCGGAGTTCGTCCGCGCGCAATATGCTCCAATCACGCGCAAGACCTCGTACGACGACGTCTACGCGAACTTCCAGGTGAAGTACAGCTTCAACGACAACCTCCTGTTGCGGGCCGCTTATACGCAAACGATCGGGCGTCCCAACTTCGCGAGTCTGTTGCCCGGCGACACCATCAACGATGTCAATCAGACGATCAGCCGGAACAACCCAGCCCTGGAGCCGTTCAACGCGGACAATTACGACGTGAGCCTGGAGTATTATTTTCCCGAAAGCACGGGGAGCATGACCGCCTCGGTCTTTCGAAAGGACATCACGAACTACTTCCAGAATGTCGCCTTCGTTCTGCCGGGCGGGCCGGACAACGGATACGATGGCGAGTATGAAGGCTATACCGTTTCAGAGCAGCAGAACATCGCCGGCACGACGCGCACCGAGGGCTTCGAGCTGGGCTATCAGCAGCCCCTGCATTTTCTTCCCGGCGTGCTCCGCAATCTCACCGCCAGCGCGTCCTACACCCATGTGAAATCGACGCCTCCGCCCGGAGCGCTGGCCGTGGCCAATGTTTATCCCGACGTTTACAACCTCGGCCTGACCTACACCGATGCCCGCTGGCGCGTCGATCTCCGCTACAACATGCGCGAAAGCTGGATCACCAGCGTGAACAACGTCAACGGCGAAGAGCTGTACTACCGGGACAATGGACGCTACGACCTCTCGGTGAACTACCGGTTCAGCCAGCGCTTCGCGGCCTATTTCGACTGGCGCAACTTCACGAACGAGGAAGACCTGCGTTATGTCGGGCCCGACAGCAGAATCAGTTTCCACCAGGCCGCCGGCATGTCGATCAACGCCGGAATCCGCATGGATTTCTGAGCGCCGCATTCGAAGGATCCCGGCCGTGTTTTCCAATTTCGCGCGACAGAGCGGGGAAAAACCTCAAGATCGCATGACCATGCATAAACGTCCTTGCTTGTGGCCGGGTCTTCTCTTGCTGGCCGTCCCGGTTGGAACAGCCGCGCCGTTCCAACCGGAGGCCTCCCTCCAGTGGATGCGGGAAACGTTGCCCGAGACGCCGTCATGGACCGAATGGCAGCGGCGCACGGGAGAGCTTCCGCCCGATTTCGATCGTCTTCCGAGCCACAACCGGCTGCCGGATCCATTGTTGTTCACGGACGGCCGGCGCGTGGCGGACGCGGCGGATTGGGACGAGCGGCGGAGCGAGATCCTGCGGTTGTTCGAGCGCTACGTGACCGGTTCCTTTCCGCCCAAGCCGGCATTGAATGAGGTGATTGTCCTCGAGGAGACGGATGAAGACGGCTATATCATTCGCGATGTCCGGCTGGACTTCGGCGGCGACCGTCCGGCCTCGGTCCGGGTTCGAGTCACGATGCCGGATGGCGACGGGCCGTTTCCTGTCGTGGTCGCGCCCGGTCTTGCCGGATGGGCGCCGCGGCTGCTGCGGCGTGGCTACGTGTCGGTGGGCTACGCCGGAAGCGACCGCGCGGATGATGCCGAGGCGCTCGCCGATATTTATCCGGAGCATGATTTTGCGACCCTGCCGCGCCGCGCCTGGCTCGCGCGGCTGGTGATCGATTATATCGAGACGATTCCGGAGGTGAACAAGAAGCAGATCGCGATGTGCGGCTATTCCCGCGACGGAAAGATGGCCGCCATCGCCTCGGCGCTGGATCCACGGATTTCCGCGCTCATGGCGGGAAGCACGGGCGTGGGCGGCTTCCTGCCGTGGAGGCTGTCGGGGGAGCGTGGCAACGGCGAAGGCATCGAGACGACGACGCGGATGTTTCCCTCGTGGTTCATCCCGCGGCTCCGATTTTTCTCGGGTCGCGAAGACCGGCTGCCGGTGGACGGCAACCTCCTGCTCGCCCTCAGCGCGCCGCGACCCGTGCTGTTGGAATATGGATTGAACGACGAGGTCTCGAACATCTGGGGCATCGAGCAAAGCTATGAATCCGCCCGGTCGGTATATCAATTGCTGGGGAGGCCGGATGGCCTGAGCCTGTTGCGGTCGCCGGGCTTCCATGGCGGAATCGATCCAGAGGCATGTCTCGACTGGCTCGACGGGGTGTTCGGTCGATCGTCGCGCCCGTGGGTGAACGACCGGCTTTACGATTGGGATTTCGCGAAATGGAAGGCGAGGGCGGTCGAGAAGTCCGGCCTGGCGGCTTTTCCTGAAGAATCGAAAGCATCCACCGGCGCCGGGGACTGGGAGACGAAGCGTCAATATATATCAAAGGCGATGACGTGGATGCTGGGCGAACAGCCGCCGCGCATCCCCACGACCGGGAAGGCCGCGGCTCCCTCGCCCTATCCGCGCCGGCCTCCGCCCCCGGGACCGACGGAGGTCGCCAAAGGCGGAGTCGGCAACCCGGGGCAACTGGCGCCCGACGTGCCGGCCTGGGTGATCGGCCGGGGCGGGCTGGAGTTCGGCTGGCTCGAACCGCAGAAGAACGAGGTGGAATCCCGCCGCATCCGTTTCGGGTCGAATGTCGAAGGGCATCTCTATTATCCCGCCGGCACGCCGGAAGACGCGAAGCTGCCGGCGGTGATCTGGCTTCACGGCCATAGTTATCCGCTCGGATATATGTGGGTGTATCGACGCGATCTGCACCCGATCCTCGCGCTCGCGGAGGCGGGCTATGCGGTCTTCGCTTATGATCAGATTGGCTTCGGCAGTCGCTCGAAGGAGGCGCGAACCTTCTACGATCGCCATCCCGACTGGTCGCTGATGGGCCGGATGGTCGAGGACGCGCGGGCGGCAATCGATGCCCTCGAGGAGGAGCCGCTGGTGGACGCGCAACGCATTTCGCTCTTCGGCTATACGCTCGGCGGCAGTGTCGGTCTTTATACCGCCGCGCTGGACTCGCGCGTTCAGGGAGTCGTCTCGATCTGCGGTTTCACGCCGATGCGCAGCGACACGTCGGAACGCGGGCTGACCGGGCTGGAGCGTTATTATCTCGATCGTGGGCTGCTTCCGCGGCTCGGCCTCTATGCCGGCGGGCAGGAGCGGCTTCCCTACGATTACGACGACGTGCTCAGCCTCATCGCTCCGCGTCCGGTGCTGGTGGCGCAACCGCGGCGGGATCGCGACGCGAGTCCGGAGGACGTCCGCGCCGCGGTGGATCGCGCGCGGGAGGTGTTCCAGCTTCAGGGGGCGGCCTCGAAAGTGGAGTTATTCGAACCGGATGATTACGCGCGGCTTACCACCGCGACACAGAATCGCATCATCGAATGGATGCGTTCCAACCTCCAACCCCGAAGGTCTTCGCCATGATCACTCGTCATCGTTCCCTGCTTGCGCGACTCGGCGCCGGCATCGCCGCCCTCGCATGCGGCGCCGCCGTCCTGGAGGCGGCCGATCCGGTTTCGCTGCGCGAGGACGCGGCCGCCTACATCCTGTCCAACGGGATTGTCACGGCGACCGTCGCGAAAGCCTCGGGCGACCTGATTTCGCTTCGCTACAAGGAGATGGAGGTGCTGGGCACGCTGCTCGACGCGGAGGGACGCCCGGATCTGGAAAGGGATCCGCCCGGCGCGAATCCAAACGGGCTGAATCCGGGCATGACGGATCACCAGTATGCCTTCTGGTCCCACGATGCGATGGGTCCGCGGGGAACCGAGCCCGCGCTGACGCGCGTCACGATCGATCCGAAATTGAACAACGGCGCGCGCGCCGAGGTTTCGATCAAGGGCGTGGCGCAGGGCCGCAAGATGGGGACCGGTCCCGGGGCGCGGCCCGACGGACAGTTCGCGGCCGACGTCGAGATTCGATATGCGCTCGGGCGCGGCGAGGCGGGAGTTTATACCTATTGCATTTTCGAGCACAAACCGGACTACCCCGCGAGTTCGCTCGGCGAGGCGCGTTTTTGCGCGAAGCTCGCGGATTACTTCGATTGGATGAGCCTTTCCCGGGAGGTGAACAAGGCCTTCCCCAAGGATCTGCATGAGGGCGACAAATATATCTACACCGTCGTGCAGTCGGAGAATCCCGCCTTCGGCTGGTCGAGCACCACGCGAAATGTCGGCTTCTGGCTGATCAACCCGTCGATGGAATATATCAGCGGCGGGCCGACCAAGGTGGAGTTCCTCGGGCATCGCGACACCAATCGCGTCGCCGCGCCCTGCGTGTTGAACTACTGGCGCAGCAGCCACTACGGCGGCGCGCGCGTGGACGTCGCGGCCGGGGAGGCGTGGACCAAGGTGGTCGGCCCGTTTCTTCTCTATGTCAACTCCGGCGCGGATCCGCAGGCCATGTGCGACGACGCGCGCGCGCGGCAGGCGCGGGAAAGCGATCGCTGGCCCTACGAGTGGGTTTCGGGTGTCGACTATACGCCGCGCGACCAGCGCGCGATCGTCAAGGGCCGCCTGCGCATCGAGGATCCTGGGCAGGGTGGGAATGATATTTCCCGTTTGACCGTCGGCCTCAGCGCGCCCGCCTATGTGGCTCCGGTCGAGCCGCGGAATGGCGCGCCGGCGCCTGCGGTGGACTGGCAGAAGGACGCCAAACACTATCAGTTCTGGGCGCGCGGGAACGACGATGGACGTTTCGAAATCCCGAAGGTGCGGCCGGGCCGCTATACACTGCACGCGTTCGCCGACGGCGTGTTGGGCGAGTACACGAAGACCGATGTCATCGTGGAGCCGGGCCGGCCGCTCGATCTCGGCGAGCTGACGTGGACGCCGGTCCGCCGGGGCCGTCAGGTGTGGGAGATCGGCGTGCCTGACCGCGGGGCGGCCGAGTTCGCCGGAGGAGACAGGCACCGCGATCCCGCGATCTCGTTGAGCTACGCGCAAGAGTTTCCGGACGACGTCACTTATATTATCGGGCAAAGCGATTTTCGCCGCGACTGGTTCTTCCAGCACGTGCCGCACAACGAGGATCCGGATGCCCGGCCGCAGCCTTATCGCGGTGTTTCCACGCCGGGCCGGGCCACGCCGTTTTCGATCGTGTTCGACCTGATGGACGCGCCGAAGGGCGTCGCCACCCTGCGCCTCGCGATTTGCGGCACGGGGACGCGCGAGCTTGGGGTCGCGGTGAATGACCACCCCGCCGGCCGGCTCGATTCGCTGCCGGTCGATGGCGTGATCACGCGCCATGGCAGCCACGGCATCTGGTATGAGCGCGAAGTCCGCTTCGACGCGGCGCTGTTGAAAGCCGGATCGAACGTCCTCGTGCTCACCGTCCCGGCCGGTCCGGTCAACAACGGCTTGATATATGATTACTTGCGGCTCGAGCTGGACGAAGCCGCCACGCTTTCGAGAAACGATGCCTGACATGCTCGCGCCCCGGCAGAATATCGTTTTCAGCAAGGGTCCCCGGGTTGGTCGCGCGCGCTTCCATTTCCGTTGGCTTCTTCCGCTTCTCCTGGCGGCGTGCTTCGCCGGTTCGGCTTTTGCGCGGGACAACGCGGACGAACTCGAGCGCGGTTTCGAGACGCCGCCCGAATCCGCCAGGCCGCGCACGTGGTGGCACTGGACGATGAGCAATGTATCGAAAGCCGGAATCACCAAGGATCTGGAATGGATGAAGCGGGTGGGGATCGGCGGCTTTCAACTGGCTGACGTGGCCTACGGTCGCGGGCAGGACATCGAGCCGAAGACGCCGTTCGGCACGCCGGAATGGTACGAGGCGGTCCGTCATGCGGCGGCGGAGGCCGATCGGCTGGATCTGGAGATGGCGATCTTCAGCTCGCCGGGCTGGAGCGAAACCGGCGGCCCGTGGGTCAAGCCGGAGGAGGCGATGAAGAAACTCGTGTGGAGCGAGACGCAGATCGAGGGCGGCCGCGACGGCGGCGCGGTAAGACTTCGGCAGCCGCCATCCGTCAACGGCCAGATTCGCAACACCACGACTCGTTATTACGGGACGACGACCGCCGATCCGACGCACTATGGCGACAGCGCGGTGATCGCGTTTCCAACGCCGCCCGCGGATCGCTCGGCCGGACCGCGTCCGAGGATCACGACGCATGCGGGCGAGATCGACGGCTCCGCGTTGCTGGACGACGACCTGAACTCCGTGCTGACCATTCCCGCGCCGGAAAACGGCGGGCCGGCGTGGGTGCAGTTCGAGTTTGACGAGCCGTTTCACGCGCGCGCGCTCACGCTCGGCGGACGGGGTGGAAGCGCAAACGGCATTCCTGTCGGGCGGGTGCTGGCCGGTGACGACGTGGAGAGCTTCCAGACGATAGTCACCCTGCCCGGCGCGCAGCTCTACCGGCAGGGCATGGCGCGGACCTTTGCCTTCGAGCCGGTGGCCGCGAAATATTTTCGCATCGAACTGACGGGCGCTCCGCTCGGCCCGGCCCAGACGATGAGCCAGGCGCCCGGCGCGCCGGCGAAAGAATATATCCTGAGCGAGGCGATCCTTCACGACGAGGCGCGCGTGCATCGCTGGGAGGAGAAGGCGGGCTTCAGTTTCCTGTTTGAATACAACTCCGTGCCGACGCCGCCGGCTCCGGCGCGCGCGGTCGTGCCGCTGGAGGGCGTGATCGATCTCACCGATCGATTGCGGCCGGATGGCGCGCTGGACTGGGAGGCGCCGGAGGGGAAGTGGACGATCCTGCGGATGGGCTACTCGCTCACGGGCGCGAAGAACCGGCCCGCGACTCCCGAGGGATCCGGCTTCGAGGCGGACAAACTCAGCCGCAGGCACATGGAGGCTTATATTCACGGCTATTTCGATCCGCTGGAGAAGGCGCTCGGCCCGCTGTTCGGAAAGAGCCTGCGCTATGTCATGATGGACAGTTGGGAGGCCGGCACGAACAACTGGACGGAGGAGATGCGCGACCAGTTCGCGCGTCGGCGCGGTTACGATCCATTGCCCTACCTGCCGGCGCTGACGGGGCGCGTCGTCGGATCGGCGGAGATCAGCGATCGTTTCCTGTGGGATTTCCGCCGGACACTGGCCGACATGTGGGCCGACAATCATTACGGCACGATGAGCGACCGGTTGCGCGAGCGGGGCATCGGCATCTATGCGGAAGCCGCGGGTGTGTCGCTCGAGATGCCGGAGGACACGCTGCTCAACAAGAGCAAGGTCGAGATTCCGATGGGCGAATTCTGGGTGCGCGACCTCCATCCGCGGTTGATGTATCTGCAGGACGTGCGCGGCGCGGCCTCGGCATCGCACGCTTATGGCAAGCGCTTCGTGGCCGCCGAGTCGTTCACGGGCGGAGGCTTCGAATCCCCCGCCACGCTCAAGGCGGTTGCCGACTACTGGATGGCGCAAGGCGTGAACCGCCTCGTCTTCCACACCTCCGCGCACCAGCCCCTCGATACAAAGCCGGGCAACGCCATGGTCGGCACGCATCTGCATCGCAATATCACATGGGCCGATCACGCCGCGCCGTTCATGGCCTATCTGGCGCGCAGCTCCTTTCTGTTGCAGCAAGGACTGTTCGTGGCCGACATCGCCTACCTGCTCGACGAAGGCGCGCCCTCGACCCCGCCGATCTGGGGGCCGGGCACGCAACCGGCGCCGCCCGAAGGCCATGACTACGACTTCATCAACGCGGATGTGCTCTTGAACCGCATGTCGGTCGACGCGGATGGCCGCCTCGCGCTGCCGGACGGCATGAGTTACCGGATGCTGGTTCTGCCGGAAACGGATATGATGCGCCCCGAACTGCTGCGGAAGATCCGCGAGCTCGTTCGAGGCGGCGCGGTGGTGGCCGGGCGGAAGCCGCGGCGTTCGCCCAGCTTGATGGGATATCCTGGATGCGACGACGAAGTGAGGGCGCTGGCCGGCGAAATCTGGGGCGACCTCGACGGCGAGAGCCGGACGATCCGTCATTGCGGCAAGGGCATGGTGGCGTGGGGCTGGCCGCTGGCCGATATAGTGAAGCAAAGCGGGATCGCGAAGGATTTCGAATCGAGTCGCGGCCTCGACACGGAACTTGCCTGGCTGCATCGCCGCGCGGCCGATGTGGATATTTACTTCGTCGCCAATCTCACCGATCGCGCGGAGCGCGTGGACGCGCGCTTCCGGGTCGCGGGCCGCCGCGCCGAAGTGTGGCGGGCGGACAGTGGCGCGATCGAGGACGCCAGCTACGAGATCGCGGGTTCGCACACCACGGTTCCGCTGCGGCTCGCGGGGCACGACGCCGTGTTCGTGGTGTTTCGGAGGCCGGCGACAGAACCCTCGCATGTCGTCCCGGCGCGCGAGCGCGAGACGGCGCGCGCCGTCGCCGGGCCGTGGACGGTTGCCTTCCAGCCGGGACTCGGGGCGCCGGACCGGCGGCGATTTGACGAACTCCATTCGTGGACGGCGAGCGAGGAGGAAGGCGTCAAGTTCTTTTCCGGATACGCGGATTATATAAAGGATCTGGAGATCGACCCCGCGTGGCTCGGGCCGGAGCGCAGGCTCGTTCTCGATCTCGGGCGGGTCGGGGATCTCGCCGTGGTGAGCCTGAATGGCCGGGAGCTGGGCACGCTCTGGAAAACGCCCTATATCATCGACCTGTCCGGGGCGGCGCGCGCGGGGGCCAACCGGCTTTCGGTCCGCGTGATCAATCAATGGACCAACCGGCTCATGGGAGACGCCGCCGCGCCGGAGAGCGGCAGGATCCTCGCGAGCCCGGTGACGCTTCGCGGGCCCGGCGGGGCCGCGAAGCCGCCGCTCCCGGATTCGGGCCTTCTCGGCCCGGTGGTCCTGCGGCTGGAGTAGGCCGGCGGTCGCGGCGGATCGAGAATCATTTTTCCATTTCAATTTCATACGACGTGAACAAACGACGCATTGCGGTGGTTGGGACCGGCGGCCGCGGCCTCTCTTTCGTGGAGCCGTTGGCGACCACTTATCGGGACACGAACGAACTCGTGGCCCTGTGCGATCCGAGCCCGTCCAGGCTTCGCTACTATAACGAGCTTATAACGAATCGCTGGGGAGCGCCGGCCGTGGCGGAGTACGACGCGGGCCGGTTCGATCATCTCATCGCCGAGCGGCGGGCCGACCTGGTGGTCGTCTGCACCCCGGACGACACGCATCACGATTATATCGCGCGCGCCCTGGATGGCGGGGCGGACGTGATTTGCGAAAAGCCGATGACGATCGACGCGGACCGCTGCCGGCACATCTTCGACGCCGTCGCGCGGTCCGGCCGGCCGGTTCGGGTGGCGTTCAATTATCGATGGGGACGATTCCGGACCAAGGTGAAGGAATTGATCGCGACGGGCACGATCGGCCGCGTGCGATCGGTCAATCTCGAATACCTGCTGGATACCTCGCACGGGGCGGACTACTTCCGCCGCTGGCACGCGCGCCGCGCCGCCTCGGGCGGGCTTTTCGTGCACAAATCGACTCATCATTTCGATTTGGTGAACTGGTGGCTGGACGCCATCCCGCTTCAAGTCTTCGCCCACGGCGACCTTGTCTTCTACGGAGCGAAAAACGCGGACGCCCGCGGGGACCGGGCGCTGGCGGACTACGATCGCTATACGGGCGTGTCCCGGGCGGAGCGCGATCCGTTCCGGCTCGATCTCTCGGGCACGGAAAGCTTTCGCCGGTTGTATCTGGAGGCCGAGGCGGAGACGGGATATGTCCGCGACCGCAACGTCTTCCGGCCCGACATCGATATATTCGATCAGATGAGCGCGCTGGTTCGCTACCGCACGGGCGAGGTGCTGACCTATTCCCTCGTCGCCTACAGCCCGCGCGAAGGCATGCGGGTGACCTTCAACGGCGATCGCGGGCGCATCGAATATAACGAGTTTGTGGGGTCGCACATGAACCGGGCGGTGCCGGGAAGCGAGTTCGCCGCCGAGGAGCACGGGAGCGCCGAGATCGAGGGCGAATGGATCACGGTGTTTCCCCACTTCAAGCCGAGCCATCGGGTGGATCTGCCTCCGGGCACGGGCGCGCACGGCGGCGCGGACGCGGAGATGAACCACCACCTTTTCGACCCTTCGGCGGAGCCGGACCGCTGGCATCGAAGCGCGGGCCACGAGCAGGGCGCGGCGTCGATCCTCGTGGGCATCGCCGCGAATCAATCGGCCGACACGGGCCGGCCGGTCAACATCCTCGACCTCTTCCCCCTCGCGCCGGACGAGACCAAACTAAGTCATCTCGACGCCTTGCTGCCCTGAGCCGCCCGGCGCACCCGTTGACCCGTTCCGGCCGCAGGTTTGGAGCGCGGCGATTCATCGCCGCTTTCGCACGACGGCTGACCGACAAAGCACGAGCACGCTACCGCAAAGCGGCGATGAATCGCCGCGCTCCAAAGTCGAGGCGGAGAAGCGCGCCATCGCATGTGCTGCGGCGCATGCTCAGCGGCGGAACGTATTCGCCACGCGTTTCGAGACGGTGAGGTAGCTGATCCAGATCGCGGAGGCGATCATGGCGGCGACGAGCGTGGCGCCGGTTTTCGCCGCGAGGACGCGGTTCTCCGGGGTGCCGTTCGCGGCGGCGAGGAGGAGTGCGAAGACGAGATCCGCGGCCATCGCGAGCACGGTGATCGCGAGGCCGCAGATGAGCAGTCTCCGCGTCGCCCGATGCCGGGAGAGGAAGCAGGGCAGCGCGATGATTCCGTTGACGACCATGCCGAGCGCGAGCGTTCCACTGACCGCCATGCCGAGGCGCAGCAGCGCGAGCAGCGCGCCGGTCGAGCCCGCCGAGGCGGCTTCGAGGACTCCGGGTTGAAAGTAGGCGGGCGCGCCTTCGACGAGGCTCACCGCCGTGGCTCCGGTGCGCCACAAGAGCGCGAGGAGCACGACGATGAGCCAGCCGCCGAGACCGGTGGGGCCCGCGCCGCCGGGGAGCGGCGGCGGTCCGCGACGCCAGGCGAGGAGCAGAAACGCGCCGGTCCAGAGCGCGGCGATCCCCAGCGCAACGACGATGCGAACCGCCGAATACGGGCCGAACGCAATCGCGTCGGCATTGTCCTCCGACGAAGCAGCGGCCGCGGCGGGCTTGTAGGTCAGTTCCCAGCCGAGACGCTTGTGGGCCCGCTCGACGTCCTTCGTGTAGGCCGGCACTTCGCCCGCCGGCACGCTCGAGGCGCGGCTCTCGTAGCGGCTTGTGTAGGTGAAGCCGCTGGCCGTGCCGGAGGAGGACATGCGCACCGCGAACCACGGGTTTTCGATGCTGGATTGCTGGCGCGGGCTGTCCCAGGGCTCGGGCAGCTCGAGTTCCGTGACCTGCTCGATTTGCACGGGGTGGCGGATGCGGAAAGGCGAGCGGCGCATCGTCTTGGAGGGCCGCTGGATCTCGTCGCTCACGGCGTCGGGATAAAGGGTGGCGAGAAACGGCTCCGCCGGATCGTGGCGTTCCCAGAAGCCGGTGACGCGGTAGTGCTCGCGAAGGGTCAGCACGTTTTCGCGCCGGAGATCGTCGAAGGCATGCGGCTCGACGGCTTCGATCTCGGGATAGGTTTGGGAATAGAACTCGAGAAAGGCGCGGGCGATATCGGCGTGCGTCGTGGTCGCGAGGCGCGCCCGCATGCGGTCGGCGGCGGCTCCGTGGTAGGCGCTCTCGACCTGGATCACGGCCGGCTCCTCGAAAGCGCGTGAGATGAAACGCTCGTGGATCACCGTGCGATCCCGCGTTTCTTCCGGATGGGTCAGGGCTTCGAGGGCCGTCGCGCCGGCGGCGAGCGGAAGCGCCAGCCCGTAGCGCCCGACGGCGTTGGTGTCGATGCGCCCGCCCTGGTGCGTGGCGGTGGCGTCGACCCAGCGCACGCGGCCATCCGGCAGCTCGAGCCGGACGATGACGTGATTGAAGATGGTGGGCGCGGGCAGCATGTCGGAAATCCCGCCGTGCCAGCCCGTGTTGACGAGGGCCGGCGCCGCCCGGATGCCGAAGGCTTCGAGCGCGACCGCGAGGAGGTGGGCCTTGTCTTTGCAGTCGCCGAAACGACGCCGCAGGGTTTCGTGTGGATCCGAAGGCCGGTGGGAACTCTCGCCGACGGCGACGCTGAGATAACGGATCTGCTCCTGGATGAAACGCAGGCAGGCTTCCGCGGCTTCGAGATCGCCCGCCCGCGGGGAGGGCGCGTCGTTTCCGGAGCCTGCGTCGGCGATGGCCGCGGCGAGGACCGCCGGGTCGAGTCGATCGCGGGGATAAAGCGGCAGCGCCCACGAGACGACTTCCGACCAGTCCGCGTACTCGGAGCACTGGATCCGCGCGCGCTCGTCCCAATCGGGCGGAGCATCCCCGTCGAGGTCGGCGGCGGGAACGTCGCGCATCTGCCACGACCACGCGCGCGAGGTGTCGGTTTCATGGATCAGCGGCTCGGGCGCGCCGGCCCACCACCGCGCGGCGAGCGGGCGGTCCCGCGGCATGCGAACGTCGCGCCGCACCCGCCGCACCGGCACGCCCCATTGGAGAAAGGCGAACTCGGAGACGCGCCCGCCGAACACGGGATTGGCGCCCGTGACGGAGTATTGATATTCGATCACGTCGCCCACCCGGATGTCGTCGAGCACGACCAGCGCGGTGACGGAACTGTCATATACACTCCAGTCGAGTTCCTCGTGACGGCGCGAGACCTCGATCGCCTCGGGATCGAGCCGGGAAACGGTGTCCCCTTCGCGGGTGACCGTGATCGCGTGCCACGCGAGCGTGGCGTAGGCGGGATCGAACGAAGCCTCGATGGTCGAGGCGTGCCCCAGGCCGTCGGGCGAGGTCACTTGCAGGATGCGGCGGGTGAAACGCGTCTGCGTGCCGCCGTCGAAACGATCGTCGACGAGCAGGTAGGCCGTTCCGCTGCCGGCGTCCTCGATCGCCTCGGACGCCCTGGCGGCGATCGGCTCATCGTCGAACACGACCCAGTCGGGCGCCTGCGAGACCGCGCGGCCGAGGCCAGGGGCAAGCGGCTCCATCCGGGCGGCCATGGCGGCCTCGCCGGCCGGCGGGGCGATCCCGCCGCCGGCGAGCGCGGCGGCGACGACCACGACGCGGCCAAGCGCGTATCCGCGCGATGGCGGCCGCGACACGGGAAGGAGAGGGAGCATGTCTTGCATTCGGCGGCTGGCGGGAGCCGGTTGAGATGGAATCTCCACGGCGCAATCCGCGGCGCGCGCGGCGCCCGATATAGCCCGCCAACCTCGGAATTTACAAGCCGCGGAGAAAACGAAGAAGCGCTCTGGAACGCTCTATTCTCCGTGCCCCCGCTGCCTGCTGTGGAAAGCGCTTCGCCCGATCCGCTTTGGTCGCGACGCGGGCGCGCGCGGCGCTCCGTGGCTCAATGCTCTTCGCTTTCGCCGATGCCCGGCTCGTCGTGAAACGGCCAGATGCCTTCCTGGCGCAAACGGACGTCGAGCTTCTTCGATTTGAAGATCGCGATGACCTCGTCGTCCGTGAGCATGCGCGGCTCGAGTGTGGCGTCGTTGGCGAGGAAGTGGACGAGCGTGGCGATGGCGGTGTTTCCCTGCCGCAACATCGCCGCGTCCACCTTGTCGATCGTGTCCGCGAAGTCGTGATAATAGCGCACCGACTCGCGCGGGATCGGCGCGTTGAAAGTAACTGATCGGATACCTGCCAGCATGTAGGGCGTGTGGTCGCTCGCGATCCACGGGACGTTTTCGACGCCGCCGGGGAGCGCGTCCTCGCCGAGCGCCGCGCGATACTTCTCGAGGCGCGGGACGAGTTCGGTCGAGCCGAGCGCGTTCACGGCCGTCGGCGCGCCGACCATGTCGAGGTTGATCATCGCGACGATCGACCGCGTTGCGTCGGTTTTCACACGCGCGCGCGAACCCCAGAGGCCGAACTCTTCGCCGTCGAGCCAGACCAGCTCGATCGCGTGATGATTTTCGGGGCTGAACTTCTTCAGCAGCCGCGCGATCTCGAAGAGTTGCGCGATGCCGAGGCCGTTGTCCATCGCGCCCTGGCCGCGGTCCCAACTGTCGAAGTGCCCGGCCACGACGATCGTCGCGTCGCTGCGGCCGGGAAAACGCACGGAGAGATTGGCCGTGTTGGCAGTGACCGGCTTCGATTGAACCGAGACGCGCACGCGCACCGGCTGTCCGCGCTCGAGCGCGCGGCGCATCCAGAAACCTTCCTCCTGCGTGATGCTGAAGTTCGGGATCGTGCCCGGCTCGCCCTGGAAACCGCCCGTTCGCGCGAGCAGCTGCCCGCCGCCTTCGCGGTTGATGCGCAGGATGGCGCGAAGACCGAGGCGTTCGGCGCGGCGCTGGAGTTCCTGTCGCGACACCGGAGTGTGCGGGGACAGGAGCCCGACTTTTCCGCGCGCGGTGGTGTCCGACAGGCCGACCTCGTCGCCCGTGCCGATGTCGATGACGTCGGCCTCGAAGGGCTCGCACGGCGCGGTGTAGCCGATGGTCAGCGCCCGCATCACGCGCTTCACCGGCGCGAGCATGACGAGTTCGTCGTCACCGCGTTCCCACGCCGGCATGGTGAAGGGCTCGAAGACCGGATCGAGCCCTTCGGCGCGCAGTCGTTCGGCGAGCCACCGCATCGCGTCCCTGGTGTTTGCGGTTCCCGCGAGCCTTCCACCGAAGCGATCGCAAAGCTCGGTCAGCATCTCGTAACCTGCGTCCGATGCGCGCGCCTCCTCGCGGATCTGCGTGAACGCATCGTCGCCGGCGGAGGCGATGGCGGGAAGGATGAGAGCACATGCGACAGCAGCCGCGCGGAATGGATGGGTGAAACGGTGCATGAGAAAAACTCGATCCGGAAAATGTTTTGAATCACGGAGGATCGGAAATGATTGATGGCCACAAAGAGACCCCGCGCGGCTCCGCCGGCAACCAGACGAGAGAAACGGAATGGCCTCATAAGGCTCAAGAGGCACAAAAGAAGCCGTCTTCTTCCGAGCTTTTTGAGCCTACTTTTGACGCTCTTTGGATCGAACTCACGGGCGTCCCGCCCATGTCAGGGGAAGTGGAGGCCAAAACGAAAGACGATGGAGCGGGCTACGAGTTCGGAGCCCGCTCTTCTGTTTCCGGACTCGTCTCGTCGGGCGGTTGATCCCTGATCGCGGCCACTTCCCAGAGGTCCGTTCGGAACGGCGCGACCGGGAGGCCGGCGGCGTTGATCAGGTTCGATCGCGCCGTCTCGTGCCAGTTGAAACGCGCCGCTTGCGGATGCGGCACGGATTCGCTCGAGACGACGACCGCATCGCCGGCGATGACGGCCTGCGCGGGATGAAACACGCGGCCGGCGCCGGCGACGGTGAATTCGGTCGGCGGCGCGCCATCGTTCGTGGCGAGCCCGCCGTTCGTGTGTGTGAAACGGATCTCGATCCGGCCGCCGGCCAGCGGTCGCGCCGAGACGAAACGCGGGCTTTCCGCGGCCAGCTCGTCGCGGCCATGGGCGCGCTTCAGCGCCAGCCCGGCGAAGCGGAGGCCGACGTCGCGCTTGTTCGTCGGATGGATGTCGCGCGCGTCGCCGGCCAGATCCGTCGTCACGATCATCGCTGTATTCGGAATCTGGTTACAAGCGGCGGACTGCGCCTCCCGGAAGAGCGGAAGCGCCTGCGGCGTGAGCGGCTCCGGGAAGTCGGGTTGTTCGGAATAGTTGAAAGGGGCGAGCAGCGCGAAAAACACGGGCAGGGTTTCGTCGTTCCAGGCTTCGCGCCAGCCGGCGACGAGCGCGCGCATCTTCGCCGTGTAGATGGCGCCGTCGCCGGCCATGCAGTTGGATTCGCCCTGATACCAGAGAAAGCCGCGCAGGGTGAACGGGGCGAGCGGCGCGATCATGCTCTGAAACAATTCCGTCGGCTGCACGCCCTCGACCCATGCGAAGTAGCGTGTGTTCAGGAGGTCGCGCAAAAGCGGATCGCGCTCGAAGGCAGGCGCCGGCGTCCAGGCCTCGATTCGCGTGCCGCCGAAGCTGCTGTGCATCAGTCCGACGGGCGCGTCGAGTTCGCGCAGGATGCGCCGTCCGAAGAAATAAGCCGCGGCCGAAAACCGGGTCGCGCGGATCGTCTCCGGCGAGCAGGGCAGCCAGCGCAATCCGTCCTCTCCCTCCCGCGGCCGGCCGTGCCAGGGCATCTGAAAGAGCCGGAGGTCCGGGTGATTCGCCGCCGCGATCTCCTCCTCGAAATTGTCCGTCGGCTGCTGCCCGCGGCGGGGGCCGAGCGGTTTTTCCATGTTCGACTGGCCCGAGCACAGCCAGACCTCGCCGACAAGCACATCGGTGAAGGCGAGGGTGTTGTTTCCACGGATGGTCAGCGCGCGCGGCTCGCGGCTCGCCGGCATCGGCGCCAGTTCGAGCTTCCAGGCGCCCGCGTCGTTCGTCGTTGTTTCCACGCTTTGGCCCGCGAACTCCACGACGACGCGCTCGCCGGGCGCCGCCGTTCCCCACACGAGCGCCGGCTTTTCGCGCTGCAGGACCATGTGGTCGCTGAAGATCGCCGGGCAGGCGACGTCGGCGCGCGTCGCGCAGGTTGTCGTGACGAGGAAGCAGGAGAACAGGGGGAATCGAAGGGCCTTCCGCAGATGGCTGCTTGAAGGCGGGACTCCTGACCGCGGAATCGCCTGCAAGCAGGCTCCTATAAAGTGATGAACGAATCTCATCTCGAGGGCGACCGGTTCAGTGTGCCCGAATTCTCAATACACCTTCCGCCAAACCTTCGCTCGCGGCCTTCAAGACGACCTCGCCCGGCCTGTCGGTCGCGCGCAGGACGACGAGCGCGCGGCCCTGGAAGGCGTGGCGCGGGTTGGCCTGGTAGGTTTCGCGCGAGGTGAGATCGGCGCTGCCGATGCCGGCGATGACGGCCGGGCCGCTCACCTCGTAGCGGATGGCGTGGCCGGCGTCGAAGCGCCGCCGGCCTTTTTCGTCGGTGATCTCCGCGGTGACGAAAACCAGATCCTGGCCGTCCGCGCGCGCATGGTCGCGATCGGCCATGAGTTCGATGCGCGCGGGAGCGCCGGCGGTTTCCATTGTGAGTGTTTCCGTTTTTCCATCCGCATCGACGCCGACGATGCGCAGCGCGCCGGGCGCGTAGGGAACCTCGAACCGCGCCTTGAACTGTTCCGCGCGCGTGGTCGGCTTCCCGCCGATCAACCCGTCGTTCAAATGGAGCCGAACGTATTCGAAACGCGAATACACCTCCACCGTGAGCGGTTGTCCCTCGTGTCCCGGCCACGTCCAGGAGGGCAGGGCGGGCGGCGTTCCCCAGCGGTCGGTGTTCCACGGGCGCCCATCGTCGGTCGGGACGAGGACGGCGGCGTGGAGTTTCTCGCCGCGGTCCCACACGATGTTGCGGTAGCGCGAGACCGGCCTGCGCCAGCCGGTGAGGTCGATGTCGCCGCAGACCGCGCCGTGCCACGGGAAGAGCACGCCCTCCCAGTGCGGCGTGGCCGGCGCCTCGGGCGGCGTGGCGCGGCCGATGCCGGCTTCGCCGAGGTAGTCCATCGCGGTCCAGACGAAGTCCCCGATCACATAGGGGTGGTCGCGCGCGGCGGCCCAGTAGTCGAAGGTGTCGGAGAGAAACGACTCCGTGCCGACGATGACGCGATCCGGGACGCGCGCATGGTCGTCGGCGTGGCGGCTCATTTCGTAGTTGTAGCCGGCGACATCGAGCGTGGCGAAGAGCGGGTCGAGGTCGGACCATTCGCGATTCGCGCCGAGGCCGTTGATGCCGGCGGTGACGGGGCGCGTCGCATCCAGTTTTCGAATACACGCGGCAAGCTCGCGCGCGATGCGCAGGCCGTTCTCGTTGCCGCGCTCGTAAACCTCGTTGCCGATGCTCCACATCACGACGGAGGGATGGTTGCGGTCGCGGCGAACCATGGCCTCCACGTCCTTCTCCGCCCACCCGGCGAAATCCTCGGAATAATCGTGCTTCAGCTTGGCGCTCGCCCAGCCGTCGAAGGCCTCGTCCATCACGAGCATGCCGAGCTGGTCGCAGGCGTCGAGAAACGCGCTCGAGGGCGGATTGTGCGCGGTGCGGATGGCGTTGAAGCCGGCGGCCTTCAACAGCTCGACACGGCGAAATTCGGCGCGGTCGAAGGCCGCGGCGCCGAGCGGGCCGTTGTCGTGGTGGACGTTGCCCCCGGCGAGTTCGATCGCGCGGCCGTTGAGTTCGAAGCCGCGCTCCGCGGAAAAGGCGATCGTGCGAATCCCGAACGGCGTTTCCCACGTGTCCGTGACGCGATCGCCGACGCGCGCGCGAAAGACCGCCCGATAGAGCGCGGGCGTTTCGGGCGACCAGAGCTTCGGCGCGTCGAAACGCGCGGTCTGCGTGGTCGCGGCCTCCGCGCCGGCTCCGATCTCGAGCGTGGCGCGCGAGGCATGGAGTTGCGCGCCGTCCGGATCGAGCCACGCGATCTCGAGATCCGCGCGCGCCGGCGCGTTGGCGGCGTTTCTCACCGCCGCCTCGACGCGAACCTCCGCGACGGCCCCGGACGCGCGCGCGGTCGTGATGAAAATACTCTCGCGAACGAGATGGACGGGCTCGCGCGCCTCGAGCCAGACGTGGCGATAAATGCCCGAGCCCGAGTACCAACGGCTGTTCGGTTGCGCGCTGTTGTCCACGCGCACGGCGAGGACGTTGCGCGCGCCCGGCCGGATGCGCGGCGTGAGATCGAAGCAGAACGGCGTGTAGCCGTAGGCGTGCCTTCCGAGTTTCTCGCCGTTGATCCAGACCTCGGCGTTGCGATAAACGCCTTCGAACTCGATCACGATCTCGCGACCCTCCCACGTTTGCGGCGCGTCGAAGGCCCGGCGGTACCACCCGATGCCGGCCGGGAAAAAACCGCCGCCGCCAGCCGGGGATTCGGCCGGATCGGGCGACAGCTCGATGCTCCAGTCGTGCGGCAGGTCGAGCGCGCGCCAGGAGGAGTCGTCGAAGGCGGGCGCGTTCGCCGTTTCGACGTCTCCGGGATGAAATCTCCAGCCGGCGTCGAGCAACACGCGTTCGCGCGCGCTCGACGAGAGGGTGGAGCCAAGGGCGATGGTTGCAGGGATCACAAGTCTCGCGAAGCGGATCATGGGTGGGCTGACGAAGTAAATGAAGACTCCTCTGGAACGTAAACCAAAGCGCGCGCGGGCTTCGATGGAAGCGATCCCTTCGCGCGCTTCAACAAGCGCTCACGCGCATGTCGTTGCGACAATGTTTTGCTCGCGCGGGCGCTTTCCCGCGCGTGAATCCCTTGCGAAGTTCATTCCTCGAAGCTTGCTTCGCCTCTGAGGTGGGAGCGGCTTCAGCCGCGATGCGAAAGCGTCGCGCGGGCCAATCGCGGCTGAAGCCGCTCCCACCTTTCCTTCGATGCCTCGGGGCTTGCCCCGAGGCGTTTCACTGCTTCCTTGCCTGCCGGTGACGTCACTCCCATGAGAAACACCCCGTCTCGACCTCGCGCCTCACGCGGGGCGCGTATCCAGAACTTCATTCCCTTTGGGTCGGATAC
>CAZFCY010000077.1:0-22966 GCA_964517665.1 uncultured Opitutaceae bacterium
CAGGAGCCGAAGACGGCGCCGGCCGCGCCGCGAAGCTGATCCCACGGATCGTTGGGGAACACGTGGCCGGTGCGCTCCTTCACGAGCGCCTTGAAGCGGACGACGAGTTCCTTCTGGTCCTCGGCGGTGAGCTTCGAGTCCTCGATGTCGGCCTGGTAACGCTCGTGCTTGAAGGCATGGATGACGGTCTCGAACGGCTCGTGATCCTCGTTCTCGCGCTTCTGCACGCCGAGCACGACGTCTCCGTACATCTGGATGAAACGACGATAACAATCCCAGGCGAAGCGCGGGTTGTTGGTCGTGTTCTCGAGCGCGACGACCGTCTGGTCGTTGAGGCCGAGGTTGAGGATCGTGTCCATCATGCCCGGCATGGAATCACGCGCGCCGGAGCGGACGGCGACGAGGAGCGGCATGCCGCTGGTCGCGCCGAACTTCGTGCCCATGATCTTCTCCATGTTCGCCACGCCGGCCTGGATCTGGGCCTCGAGCGATTCAGGATAGGTTCTCTTGTTCGCGTAGTAGTAAGTGCAGACTTCCGTCGTGATCGTGAAACCCGGGGGCACGGGCAGGCCGATGCGCGTCATCTCGGCGAGATTCGCGCCCTTGCCGCCGAGCAGCGGCTTCATCGATCCGTCGCCGTCGGCCTTGCCGTTGCCCCACGTGTAAACGTATTTGGGGCCCCGGGCGGAGCGGACCGCCTTGGCGGTTTTCTTGGCAGCGGGTTTGGCTGCGACCTTCTTGGACGCGGATTTCGCGACCTTCCTGGCTTTGGTTTTTACGGCCATGTGCGGTGGTTGTATGCGGTTGGATTGGGAAAGACGGGCGCTGCGCGCAAAGGGTGGAGGCAAAACCTTCCTTCCACCCCCTGTCAACGGAACAGCGCGCCGCGGGTCCGCCATGGCGCCACACCCGCCGGACTTTCGGCGCGACAAATGGGACAACCTCCGCCTCTGTGGTGGGCTTGATGGACGACCCCAAGCCAGCGCCGAGCGACGACGATGATCCGGAGACACCCGGGATTCAACCGGACGAGCGTGTGATGGGTTTTCTCGATCACCTCGAGGAGTTGCGGTGGACGCTGGTGAAGGCGCTCATCGTCTTCGTCATCGCGTTCATCCTCATCGCGGTTTTCGTGATCGAGACCTCGCACCTGCTCAACTGGCCGCTGGAGCAGGGCTTGAAAAACTATCCCAACGTGACCCGGCTGGTGACGACCACGCCGTTCGCGGTCTTTTCGGTTTACATGATGGTGTGCTTTCTCGGCGCCATCACGCTGTCGCTGCCGTTCATCCTGTTTTTCGTGGGGCAGTTCGTGGCCCCGGCGCTCATGCCGAACGAGCGCAAGCTTCTCCTTCCGGCCTGCATCGCCGCGGTCGTCCTCTTCCTCGCGGGCAGCCTTTTCAGTTTCTTCCTGCTCGTGCCCAGCGTGATCAAGGTCTCGGCTTATCTCAACCTCACCTTCGGCACCGAGCTGCTCTGGTCGGCGGATCGTTATTATTCGATGCTGGTCTGGATGGTCCTCGGCATGGGCGCCGCCTTCCAGTTTCCGATGATCATCCAGATTGTGGTCTACCTCGGGCTGGTCAGCGTCGCGCAACTGCGCAAGTGGCGCCGCATCGCGATCCTCGTCTTCTTCATCGTCGCCGCGTTCATCACCCCCACTCCGGATCCCATCAACCAGGGGCTGGTGGCGCTTCCGCTCTGGTTTCTCTACGAGATGTCGATCTGGGTCGCCGCCGGCTATACGACCAGGCTCGCCGCGACTTCGCGTGAGACCGCCGCCGCCGCCGAAGAGCCGGAAGAGCTCGACGACCAGAACTGATTTTTTCTCCGACCTTTGGAGTGCCGCGATTCCCGCGCGGCAGCCATCGCTTCGCATCGGCCCGCCGGAAACAGCCGTTGCTTGCCGGGGGCGGGCGGAACGCTATTCTTCCGGCATGGTGAAGACCCCTCATGCTCTGGCCGTCTTGTCGGCGGCGGCCTTGTTTCTCGCGGGCTGTTACACGGTTCCGGAAACCGGCCGGCGTTCGCTCAACCTGATCTCCCCATCGCAGGAATTGCAAATGGGCGCGACGGCGTTCAGGGAGATCAAGCAGTCGGAAAAGGTCTCGACCGACCAGAATCTGAACCAGACGGTCAACCGCGTCGGCCAGCGCATCGCCAAGGTCGTCGGCGACGACCTTCCGAGCGCGGAATGGGAGTTCGTGGTTTTCGACGACGAGGTTCCCAACGCCTTCGCCCTCCCCGGCGGAAAGGTCGGTGTTCACAGCGGCTTGTTCAAAGTGGCCAAAACCGACGACGAACTCGCGGTCGTCATGGGCCACGAGATCGCGCACGTGACCGCCCGGCACGGAGCCGAGCGGATGTCGCAGGGCGTCCTGCTCGCGGCCGGCGGCGTGGCTCTGGACGTCGCCCTGAGGGACAAGGACAGCGGCACGCGCAACCTCGCGCTCGCCGCCTACGGTGTCGGCTCGACGGTCGGCGTCATGCTCCCGTATTCGCGCCTCAACGAAAGCGAAGCCGACGAGATCGGCCTGGTTTACGCCGCCCGCGCCGGCTACGATCCGCGCGCCGCGGTGGATTTCTGGACCGCGATGCAAAAGGAATCCGAAGGCAAATCCAAGCCGCCCGAATGGCTCTCGACCCATCCCTCCGACGCCACGCGCATCAAAAAGCTCGAAGAAATGATGCCCAGGATGGTCGAGATCTACAACAAGTCCGACAAACAGTAAGCCCCGCGTCTCAAAGCCAAAATTCTGTAACGTACGCGACAGAATCGTGGCTTTGAAGCGGCCCCTCGGCCTCGCCAGTTGAAAGCCGGATTTTTGTCGCGTACGAGACAGGATTGCGGCTTTTTGTGGCCCCATCCGGGAGGGCGGGGATGCGCTCCTCCTGGAGCGGGCTATGCCAGATCCCGGGCGAGTTTCACGAGTTCGCGGGGCAGCTCGGCATGGATGCGCGCGAACGGGCGCTCGCCGACGACGAGCGGGACGAGGTCGTCCGTGTAGCCCTGTTTGGCGCCGGCCGCGGCATCCGGCGCGTAGCCGACTCCGCCGGCCAGGCTGACGACCCACGTGTGTGGATGCGGACTGCCTTTCACGATCGGAGCCTGCAGGCTGTGAAACACCTCGAGCCCGACGCCGAGCAGCGCCACAGGGCCGATGCGCAGGCCTTGCAACGAGACGGGTGGATTCGGCGGCTTCGTTCCCTCGAAGCCGCCGAGCACGGCGCGCAAACCCTGGAGGCGCGCCATGTGCAGCCCGTTGGTTTGCAGCGGCGGTTCGCCGGCGCGCGGGTCGTCGGTCACACCGGACGCGGCGAAGATGGCCTCGAGTTCGGCGATGCGCCTTTTCACGAAGGCGCGCGTCCACGGCTTGCGGCTGAACGCGACATCGCGCCGCGCGCTGCGGAGGTCGTCCGCCGCGACCGGCGCCGCCGCGCGCAGGGCGAGCGCGATCGCCGTGGTGTAGCGTTTCGAAAGCGCGCGCAGGCCGAGCCGCGTTTCCGCCGCGGCCCGATGGCAGACCGGCGGGTTGATGTCGCCCAGCGCGCCGGGGAGAAAAAGCGCCGTGGCGCCGGGATGCGCGCGCTCGATCTGGCGCGAAGCGAGTCCGACGAAGTCGCCGTGGACATCGAAGGTTTGTTCGCTGCCGACGACCGGATGGCAGCCAAAGTGGTGCAGCACGCCGGCGAGTTTGTCGCCGGCGTAAGCGGCGAGGACGCGCAACGTGGGATCCGTGTCCCCGGGCCGCGCCGGCCGCCAGCCGGGATCGAGCCGGACCTCGATCGGATCGAACATCCAGCCGCCCTTGTCGGTCTCGCGGTTGATCGCGATTCCCTCGCAGGGGACTTCCGCGTAGCGCCACTCGACCGGCGCGAGCGCGTCGCACGCCGCCACGGCGGCGGCGGCGGCGCGCGCGGGAAGCGTTTCGACATAGATCGCGTCCGCTTCGCCCCAGCCGGACATGCCGCCGACGGCGGGTCCGCTGTGCGTGTGGGTCGAGGTGACGAATACATCGCGTTCGTCGCAGCCGGTTCGCGCCGCGACAGCCGAGCGGATGCGCAACGCCAGGGGACGCGGCGTGCCGCAGAGCTCGAGATTGACGAGGATCGCGCGCTCGCGGCCGCGCACGATCGCCATCGCGCGCGCCATCAGCGGGGCGGTGATCTTCCGGGCCGCCCGGTTGCGATAAGGCCCATAGCCCGCGAGCTGCACGCCGAGGCGTGGCGTTATATCAGTTTGCCCGAAACCGGCCTTCATCCTGAACACGGCGGAGAAATTGCACAGAAGGCAACGAAGGAAACGAAGGGTTTGGAAGCAGCGCGCACACCAACCGTCCTCGTCGCTTTTTTGGGAGATGAATCCCCATTTCAAGCATGGATGGGAGCGGCTTCAGCCGCGATTCGCCCACGCAACGCTTTCGTTTCGCGGCTGAAGCCGGTCCCGCGTTTCCTTCGATGGCATTCAACATTCCGAATATCATTCGTTTCCCTCTGTGAATCAGGTTTTCCGCTCGTGCTCGCGCAGGGCGTCGATGTTTGCCTCCGCCTTGAGGATGATTTCCGCCATGCGCTCGATCATCGGCTCGCTCGGCGCGATGAAATCGAAGCCCGTCTCGATCGCGTGATCGACCCGCCAGCGGGCGTTGGGCAGCGGCATGTTTCGATAATCCACGCCCGCGGCCTGCAGCGTGGAAAGCCACGAAACGCGCGGCCCCGCGTAGTCCTGCCAGCGCAGGCGTTTCCAGTCCGGGATGACCGACGGCACGTAGCCGGAGGCGCGCATCCCCTCCGCCCGCAGCGCGGCGGCGAAGGTGTCGCGCGTGATGCCCGCGGCGGCGGAGTCGAAGGTGAAGGTGAAGAAATGATACGCGGGCTTCACGTCCGCGGCGTAACGGGGGAGGCGAATATATTTCGCGCCGGCGAGATGGCGCCTCATTATATCAGCGTGGCGGCGGCGCTCGGAAAGCTCGTCATCGAGCTTCGCGATCTGACCCGTGAGCAACACCGCGTTGAGCGGCGAGACGCGATGCGTATGGATGAGCGAATCGACAAACGGCTTCAGGTCCCCGGGCTGGCCGTCGTCGGTCGCGCGGCCCATGTGCTGGCCGATCATCGCGGCCTTCCAATAAACGCGCTCGTCCGGCGTGACCATATAGCCGGCCTCGGTCGTCGCGAGCACCTTGCCGCCCATGCAGGAAAAACCCGCGGCATCGCCGACCGTGCCGACGCGCCGGCCGTCGATCTCGGCGCCGTGCGCCTGGCTGCCGTCCTCGATGAGCGCGAGCCCGTGTTTGTCGGCGATCGCGCGAAGACGCGCGAGATCCGCCGGTTGCCCGAAGATGTGCACCGCGAGGATCGCGCGTGTGCGCGGCGTGATCGCGGCCTCGATTTGCGCGGGATCGATCAGGCCGGTGTCGCGCTCGACATCGACGAAGACCGGAATCGCGTTCTGGTGCAGGATGCAGGACGTCGACGCGCCCCACGTGTAGGGCGTCGTGATCACCTCGTCGCCGCAACAGATCTCGAGGCCGGCGAGCGCGGCCTGCAGCGCGGCGTGTCCCGAGCTGGTCGCGAGCACGCGCCTTCCGGCATGGTAGCGCGAAAGCGCCTCCTCGGCCTCGCCGATCTCCGGCGCGTGCTTGCGTCCGAGGCCGAAGAGTTTGCCCGCGCGCAACATCTCCATCGCGCGTTCGAGCGTGTGTTCGGTGAAGACGGGAAACTTCGGATAAACGACTTCGCCGACGGCCGTGCCGCCGAGAAGCGCGAGTTTCGATGAAGCGGGGGCAAGGGTGGCGCTCATGATGTGGCGAGCGTAGCAGATCCGCGTCCGCGCGGGGAATGGCCGCGTTTACGAAGGCATGTCAGAATGTAAGGGATGCAAGGGGATAAGAGCGCAAGAGGATAAGAGCGTAAGGCTGGTCCCTGCGCGCGTTCGCAGGAGGCTCGCGTTTCATTCGGGCGCGATCGCCCGGTCCTGTCGCGTGTCGCGGGCGGTCCAGGCGCGTGGCGACTTGCCGGCCACGCGCTTGAAGGCGCGGCTGAAGGCGAACGGATCGGAGAAGCCGAGATCGTGCGCGACGGCCTTTACGCTCGCCCCGGATGCGTCGAGCAGGCGTTTCGCGAGCGCGATGCGCTCCTCGAGGATGAAACGACCGAGCGGCGCGCCCGTTTCCTCGCGAAAGAGACCGGTGAGGTAGTTGGGCGAGACGCGCGCCGCGCGCGCCACCTCGGCGAGCGCGAGCGGGCGGCGGGCGTTTTCCCGGATGAACGCGATCGCGCGGCGCACGAGCTGGGCGCGCGTGTCCAACTGCGCCCCGCCGCCATCGAGAACCTTGCGGTAGAGCGTGAGCGCGATCGTGAGCAGCGCTTCGCGCGCCGCCTCGCAATCCGGCGCGCGCGCGGCGGCGGTCATCGCGCGCAGCGACCGCAGGCGCTCGCGCGCGTCGGCGGGCAGGAGCGCGAGGTTCATCGCGTGCTCGATCGCGTAGCCGCGGCGGCTGTAGCGCGTCACGTGCAGCCGCGGGTCGGTTTCGGCCAGGCTCCACCACGCGAGCCGGTAGCCGTATCCAGGTTTCAAATACGCCTCGCCGTGCGGCGCGCGGGCCGGGCACGCGACGAGGTCGCCCGCGCGCAGGACGGCGCTTTCACGGTCGAAACTGAACCGGCATTTCCCTTCCAGCAAAAGGCAGAGTTCCGCGTGCTCGTGCGCATGGTCCTCGCCGTAGAGCACGGGCGCGAACGTCGCGCGCGGCCGGCGCTCCCGGGGCCGCCCTCCCGGCCACGGCCCGAGCAGGCGCCCGGGCTCGAGCCCGCCGAGCGCGGTGATCAGATCGCGGCCTAAAAAAGCAGTGAGCGACACGGAGAGCCGGGAGCTTGCGCGCTCCATCGCCTCCCGGCAACGCCGCGCTGCTCTTGCGGGTTCCCATTCTCTCGCGCGTGGCATTGACACCGCGCCTCCGGTACCAGCCAAATTGCGCCGATGGCTGGCGGGAGCGATTTCGATCTCGGCGTGACCGTCCGGAGCTTCGCCGCGGGGCAGAAACTCTTCGGGCGTTACACGCTCGTCCGCGCGCTCGGCCGCGGCGGGATGGGCGTGGTCTGGCTCGCGCGCGACGGCGACCTCGAGCGCGAGGTGGCGCTGAAATTTCTGCCCGAGATGGTCTCCGCCGATCCGGTCGCGATCGACGATCTCAAGCACGAGACGCGGCGCAGCCTGGAGCTGACGCATCCGAACATCGTGCGCGTGCACGATTTCATCCAGGACAACGGCATCGCCGCCATCTCGATGGAGTTCGTGCGTGGCCGCACGCTGGCTGAAGTGCGCGTCGAGCGGCCGGCCCGGGCGTTCGACGTCGGCGACATTTCCCCCTGGCTTCAGCAAATCTGCGAGGCGCTCCACTACGCGCACGTCCATGCGAAGGTCGTGCATCGCGACCTCAAGCCGGCGAACGTGATGGTGGACGACCGAAACCGGATCAAGCTGACCGATTTCGGCATCTCGGCCACCGTTTCGGACACCGTCACGCGCGTCTCGCGCCTGGCCACGACCGGCGGCACCGCCGCCTACGCCAGCCCGCAGCAGCTCATGGGCGAGGCGGCCTGCGCGGCGGACGACATCTACGCGCTCGGGGCCACGATCTACGAGCTGCTCACGAGCCGTCCGCCGTTCTTCACCGGCAACCTCCTGCTTCAAGTCCAGAATCGCGTGCCGCCTCCGATGGCGGACCGGCGCAGGGAACTCGGGGTCTCCGGCGTGGACATCCCCGCGCGCTGGGAGGAACTCATCGCCACCGCCCTCGCGAAAAACCCGCAGGAACGGCCGGCGACGGTCGAGGCCTTCGCGCACCGGCTGGATCTCGCGGGGATGTTTCCGCCCGCGGCGAGGGCCGATGGCGGAGCCCCGGACCTTTCCCTCACCAGCGCGGCCACGATTGTCTCGCGCGGCCCGTCCACGAAGCCGCCGATCCAGCCGCCGCCCGTGCCCGCGGGATCGCCGACGAAACCGCCCGCGATCGCGGCTCCGAACGAAGCCGGGGCGGCGGAGGCCGCTTCCCGCGCGGCGGCTGTTGCCGCGCCGGCCGCGCCGCGAAAGAAGTCCGGGTTCGGATGGGTGTTTCTGATTCTCCTGCTCATCGCCGCCGGGGCCGGCCTCTGGCTGGGCGACGCGCCGAATCGTTTCCTCGCCGCGCAGTTGGTGAAGGACGGGCAGCGGGCGACCGTCGAGTCGGATTTCGACACGGCCACGCGGGCGTTTCGCGAAGCGCTGTTGAAGCGCCCGGGCGATGCCGCGATCCGCGGGGAACTCGAGACTTCGCAACAGCGCTGGCTCGAGGCGCTGCGCAACCGCGTCGCCGTCGCGAACCCGGCGGAGGCGCTGGAGCAGCTCGAGTCGGCCGCGACCGGCGCGGGCGAGCGCCTGATCGGGTCGCAGGCGGGCGAGTTTCGCGAGCTTCTGGCCACGACACGCGCGGCGGTGCGCGAAGCCGGCGAGCGCGACATCCGCCGCGAGATCGAGGCCGCGCTGCGCAAGGCCGACGACGGCGACGTCGCCGCGGCGCTGACGGAACTCGACGCCCTGGCGCAGCGCGGCGTGCTGGTGAACGAAATCGACACCGCGCGCAAGGGCGCGACGGGCCGGGCCGCCCGCGCCAACGTCGCGCGGCTCGCCGAGGCGATCGAGTCGAACGACGCGCGCGAACTCCAGACGGTCTTCCAGCGCGCCACGGGCCAGCCGGCCGAGGCCGCCGCCACCGCCGCCGCGGGCGTGCTCGGCGCGAAGGATCCGCAGTTGTTTCTCGACGGCATCGCGCAGGCGGGCGTGCAACTCGCGACCGCGCCCTTCGACACGCTGCCGACCGATCTCGCCCTGGTCGAGGCCTCGCGTGCCCGGTTTCCGGATACGGCCGCCACGAAGGCTTTTCTCGGCCGGCGGCACGCGGAGGCCGCGCGGGCGTTTCTCGACAACAACCTGCCCGGCTTCGCGCTCTACGCCGCGGACCTCGCGCGCGCCGAGGGCGAAAGCGTCGATCCGCGGATCGAGCGCGAGGCGCGCGAAAGGCTGGCGAACGAATTCGATTTCACGATCCACCTTTCGGACACCGCGCAGGCCGGCACGGATCGCGACTCCCTCCTGCCGGTGGCGGAAGTGCGCAAGGCGCTGCGCGAAGTCCTCGCCCCGAAGGTGGGCGGCTGGATGAAGATCGTGGAAATGACGCCGATCGCCAGCGCGGGCGCGATCGAGCTGAAGACGCGCCTGTCGCAGCTCGCGATGAACGACAGCCCGATCGAGACTGCCGACAGCGTTCGCTACCAGGATGGCAGCCGCGCCGAGCGGAACCCGGATTACGATCGCATCGCGGCTGAACTGGCCGACGCCCGGCGGAACGCGGCGGATCTGGACGCCCAGGTGGCGCGGATGGAGCGCGGCGGCGATTCGAAGACCGAAGCCGTGTTGCGCGGCATCGCCGAGTTCGGCTTGCGGATGAATGCCGCGCAGGCGCGCCAGAAGGTGGACGTCCTCACGAAGGAGCTGCAAAATGCGCCGCGCGAGATCCGCACGCCCGTTTACAAGGAGGAACGTTTCCAGCGCGTCTCTCATCGCCTGACTTATGCGGCGAGCCTCACGGCCACTCCGGCGTTGCGCGATCGCGAGCTGGGAAACGGCGTCGTCTGGTCGGCCGAGACGAGGCACGAGACCACCGAAGTGACGGGCAACGCGAGCCGCGGCGTGCCGGTTCAGGCCGCTGTTTACCCGGCGATGGGCACGGTCGCCACGATGCTCGCCGATGCGATCGCCGGCGACATCCGAAAGGAGAGCGAACCGCTCCTGCGCGCGCTCAGCGCCGCGAGTTTTTACCGGCTCGACGCGATGTTGAAGGACGCCGCCGCCTCGCCGGCTGCGATCGCCGACCGCCGCTGGGGGCTCGCGCAATTCTGGCGAAACGCCGGCATGCCCGTGCCGCAGACCGTCGAACTCGAGGAGGCCGTGCGCGAGCAGCTCGGGCTTCCCGAAATGCCGGCGGCCGCGAAGCCGTCCGTCGCGGCGCAGGCGCCCGAAACGCGCGAGCAGCCGGCTCCCGAACCACAGAAACCGGTCGAGGCCGCGGCCGCGCCGCGCGTTTACATTGTGCGCTCGGGAGACTCGCTTCGAAGCGTGATGCAGACGCTCGGCGTGACGGCGGGCGAACTGGAGGAGGCGAACCCGGGCGTCGGGCGCCGCCGTTTCCGCGCGGGTCAGGTCCTGGTCATCCCCTCGAGCGCGCGGCGTTGAGCCCTCCCGCGCTCCCGGACCGGGCCGCGGCCAGGCGGTTTGCGCCGGGGGGCGCCTATCCCGCGGACGCGAGGCGACAGGGCGTTTTTTTCTGATGGGGCAGGGTTGCTCCCGGCCGCCAGATCGGATCGAGAACCACGCGCCGCCTCACCCGGGGCAGGCCCTGGCAGTTGTCGTGAATCTGCTCGATGAGCAAATCGAGGGCCGCGCGCGCCACCTCGTCGTGGAGGAGCGAGACACCGGCGATGTCGCCGTCGTCGTCCGCGTCGAGGCTCACGAAGCCGAGATCGTCGGGCGCCCTCACGCCGAGGGCGCGCAGGCGGCGCAACACCTCGTTGCTTCCCCCGAGAACGACGTCGGGACGCATGCGAGCCAGCCATTGCGCGAGGCCGCCGGCGCTCGGACTTCCTTCGACATACACGGAAAGCCGGGAGCCCCGGCCGGCCATTTCCGACTCGAGCGCCTGCGCGTTTGCGGCCCGCGCAAGATGGTGTTCTGAAACGCCGTCGATCGCCGAAAGCGCCACGCCGACGCGCGAGTATCCGCGCCGTTCCGCCTGTTGCCACGCGATCCGCAGGCCTTCGCATCTGTCCACCTCCACGCGATGGATCGGAAGGGATGGCGGGCTCGCGTCGCAACCGACGGCGGTGAACTGGTCCCACGCGAAATCGCCGGACGGCTCCAGCATTTCCGAGCGCGTTCCCACGATCACGCCGCGAATCCCGCGATGGTGCAGCACACGGCTGATCGCGCGCGGCGAAGGGTAGGCGTCGAGATCGAACTCGGCGAAACGGTAGCCGCGCTCGTGTCCGCGCGAGATCAAGGCCGCCAGGTGTTTGCGCCGGAAATCGTGTCCGGGATCTGTCCCGCCGACCAGGCAGGCCAGAACGGCGCCCTTGCCGGAAGCGCCGCCCGCCCAGCGGTGCCGGGCGAGGAGCGCGAGTGTCGGGTCCGGCCGGTAGCCCATCTCTTCCGCAGCGGCGCGCACGCGTCGCCGCGTCGCCGCGGAAATGCGGGGGTGATCGCGAAGGGCCAGGGAGATGGTGGACTTGTCGCAACCGAGACGGCGCGCGATGTCGCGGTGGGTGACGCGAATGCGGGCGGAGGGAATGTCGAAGCAGACCGACATGCGCTCAGACCACCATCGCGCCGGGTTCTGCCAATTCCGCCCTCGCTCTCTCAAGAGAGTAAAACGACAGGAGAATAGATGCGATCCGGTGGCCTTGTGCGCAACGGGATGCGCAGAGGCGGCGCTTGCGGCGCGCGCGATGTCGGATGGTGCTGGTTCCATCCCCGCATGCCGCCGGCCGGGCGGCGATTTCTCGATTCCCCGTGCGCCATCACCATCCGTTTGTTCTCACCGCCATCATGTTTGCCGCGCTTGCCGTCTCCAACAGCGAATCCCGGGCCGCGGCCTCCGCGCTCCAGCCCGACGGGCTGAGCGTCGAGTATCGCGATGCTCCTTCCGGGATCGATGTCCCGAAGCCGCGGCTCGGCTGGCGTATTCATGTGTTGGATACGGCCGGCCGCGACGCGCGGCAGACCGGATGGCATGTCCGGGTGGCCTCGAGCGCCGCGGCGCTCGCCGGCGGCGGCGGCGATCTGTGGGACTCGGGCGAAATCGATTCGGCCGAGACCCAGGGGATCGTTTACGGCGGGACTTCCCTCGTCTCTCGCGCGCGTTGCCATTGGACCGTGCGCGTCCGCGACCAGCGCGGCGCGTGGTCGGCGTGGAGCGCGCCCGCGGAGTGGACGATGGGATTGCTCGCGCCGGAAGACTGGGTGGGGCGCTGGATCGGCGCTCCGGGAGGCCGCGAGTTGCGCCCGGAGCTGCGCAAGGACGAAGCGCTGGAGCACGAAACGATGCCGGCCTATGAAAGCATGCCCGACCCCTGGCTGCGGCGCTCGCTCGCGCTCGCCGGGCGTCCCATCCGCGCCACGGCCCACGTCGCCTCGGTCGGTTTCCACGAGCTTTATGTCAACGGGCGCAAGGCCGGCGACGCGGTTCTCATGCCGAGCGTGACGGACAACACGAAACGCGCGCGTTACGTCGCCCACGACATCACCGAACTTCTTCAACCGGGCGGGAACGCGCTCGGCCTCTGGCTCGGCACGGGCTGGTCCATCTTTCCGGCATTCGTCACGCCCGACAAGCCGGCGGCGCCGATCGTCATCGGGCAGTTCGATTTCGAGATGGCGGACGGCTCGCGCGCGAGCCTGGGCACCGACAGGACGTGGAAGTCGCACCCGAGCGGCAACACCCTGCTCGGCCGGTGGAACTTCAATCACTTCGGCGGCGAACTCCAGGAGGCCGGCCGCCACCTGCCGGACTGGGCCTCCGCGGGCCTCGACGATTCCGCGTGGGCGCCCGCGGCCGAGTTCACGCCACAGCTCGAGCTTTCCGCCGAAATCGTCGAGCCCAACCGCCTGCGCGACCGGCTGGAATGCGCGGAGATCGTCGAAACCGGGCCCGGGGTTTTCCGCGCCGACCTCGGCCGCAATTTCGCCGGGATCTTCGAAATGGACGCGCAGGCTCCGCCCGGGACCCGCGTGAGCTTCGAGTTCTCCGAGCGCCCGGATCGTGTATCCACTTTCAGGATACACAGCGCCCTTGTCGTCGGGCCCGCGGGGCGGGGCACGTTTCGCAACCGCTTCAACTACTCCGTCGGCCGCTGGGTCACCATCCGCGGCCTCGAGGCCGCTCCCCGGCCGGAGGACATCCGCGCGTGGGTCGTCCGGCCCGACTTCGCCCGGGCTTCGAGTTTCGCGTCGTCGCAGCCGCTGCTGGACGACATCTGGCGCGCCGCGTTGTGGACCTACGAGAATCTCAGCCTCGGCGGCATCGTGGCCGATTGCGCGCATCGCGAGCGCATGGGTTACGGCGGCGACGCCCACGCCACCACCACGCTCGGGCTCCTCGGTTTTCGCACGGAGGCATTTTATATCAAATGGGCGCAGGACTGGCGCGACGCGCAGGGCCGCGAGCCCTCCTGGCTCGTGGACGAAAACAGCGGCGTGACCAACAGCTCCGGCGCCGCGGCCGAAGCGGGAAACCTGCCCTACACGGCTCCGACCTACTGGGGCGGCGGCGGTCCGGCCTGGAGCGGCATTTGCGTTCACCTTCCCTGGGAGCTTTATCGATACACGGGCGACAGGCGCGTGCTCGAGGAGAACTTTCCCATGATGTCGGCCTGGCTCCGGTTCCTCGAAACCAAGTCCGCCGGCGACCTGCTTCAGCGCTGGGGCGGCCGCTGGGATTTCCTCGGCGACTGGCTCTGGCCCGGCGCCGAGGGCGTCAACGGCGACCTGCCCGAGACGCTGTTCTTCAACAACGCCTACTGGATCTACAACCTCGTCACGGCCGCCCGGGTCGCCCGCGAACTGGGAGAAGACGGGATGGCCGCCGCCTGGGAGCGCCGGGCGGACGAGGTGCGCCGCGCGGCCCACGCGCGATTCTTCAATCCCGAGGACGCGAGCTACGTGAACGGCTTCCAGGCCTACCTTGCCATCGCGCTGCTCGTCGATCTTCCCCCGGCGGAGGCGCGCGCGGCCGTGTGGCGCCGCCTCGAGCACGAGATCCTCGACGTTCGCGGCGGACACGTGCATGCCGGCATCACGGGCGGAGCGTTCCTCTTCAAGGCGCTCAACGAGCTGCGGCGCGACGATCTTCTGCACGTCATGGTCTCGAAGCGGACGTATCCAGGATGGGGATACATGCTCGACAAGGGCGCCACCACCTTCTGGGAGGCATGGGACGACCAGCGCGCCGGCCACACGCGCATGCACAGCTCCTACCTGTTCGTCGGCCCGTGGTTCATCCAGGGCGTGCTCGGCATCCAGCCTCATCCGGAGCATCCCGGTTTCCGGCGTTTCATCGTGCGCCCCGGCGTGATCGACCAGCCGGATCTCGACCGCGCGAGCGGGCACTTCGATTCGGTGCGCGGGCGCATCGGCGTCGATTGGACGCGGCACGAGGATCGTTTCGAACTCGTCGTGGAGGTGCCGGCCAACACCACGGCCGAGATTCATCTCCCGGCGGATGATCCGGCCGACGTTTTCGAGGGCGGCCGGCCGCTGGCGGAAGTTGCCGGCGCGCGCGCGCTTGGTCGCGAGGCCGGCCGGCTCGTCGTGGAGGTGGGGTCGGGGCGTTATCGCTTCAGCGTGAACCGCAAACTGCAGATCGACGGCCGGACCGTCCATGAAATCAGAACCGACGCGTCGCCCGATCTCCTCGACCGGGCCACCCGCCCACCGGCTCAATCCGCCGATTCGCCCGCCTCGACGGATTCCTGAATCCATTCTGCCCATGAATCTCCGCCCCGCCCTCAAACAATCGCTGCTCGCGCTCATGCTCGCCACCGGCGCGTCCGCCGCAATCGCGCCCGCGACGCCCAACCCGGGCCTGCGTCATTACTACGACGTTCCCCGCGCCGCGGTTCCGGAAACGCTGCGCGTCGACATCTGCGTCTATGGCGGCACGCCCGCTGGCGTCGGCGCGGCGGTCCAGGCGCGGCGCATGCACAAGAGCGTGGCGCTGGCCGTCTTTCGCCGGCACGTCGGCGGCATGACCTCCGCCGGACTGACGGCGGTCGATCTCGGGAAAGCGGAATCCATCGGCGGCCTCGCCGCGGAGTTCCTGGACCGCATGGGCCAATGGAGCCGATTCCGCTCGGGCGACGCGGAGCGGAATTTTCGCGCCATGCTGGAGGAAGCCGGCGTCGAAGTCCGGTTCGAGCGGCGTCTGGCCCGGGTTGAGAAACAGGACAACCGCATCACCGCCCTGGAATTCGAGAATGGCGATCGGATCGAAGCGGGTATGTTCATCGACGCCACTTACGAGGGCGACCTGCTCGCCCGGGCCGGCGTCTCGTATCATGTCGGCCGCGAGTCCAACGCGACTTACGGCGAACGCTTCAACGGTTACTTCATCGCCGACACGCATCAGTTCCGTTTTCCGGTCGATCCTTACCGCATTCCCGGCGACCCGGCCAGCGGTTTGCTCCCCGGCATCCGGCCGGAGCCGCCGCGGGGGCAAGGCTCGGGCGACGATTGGGTGCAGGCCTATAATTTCCGCATGTGGCTGGCGTCCGCCGACGACGGCCGCCCACTTCCCCGGCCCGAGGGTTACAACCGCGACGACTACGCGCTCCTCCTCCGCTACATCACCAGCGCTCCGCCGGGCTTCACGTGGGATTGGACCTACCGGCACGGGCCGATCAAACTCAACCTCGGCGACTCCAACAGCGCGGGGCCCGTTTCCACCGACTTCATCGGAGGCAACCACCGCTGGCCCGAGGCGGATTACGCCGAGCGGGAAAAAATCTTCCAGGCACACGTCACCTACCAACAGGGCATGATGTGGTTCCTCGCTCACGACGAAGCCGTGCCCGAAGTCCTCCGGGAACACGTCTTGAAGTTCGGGCTGCCCCGCGATCAGTTCGAGGAAACCGATGGCTGGCCGCACGATCTCTATGTGCGCGAGGGAAGGCGGATGATTTCCGACTACGTCATGACGGAGCACGACTGCGTCGGGCGCGCCAAGGCGGAGGACAGCATCGGTCTGGCCAGTTACGGCATGGACTCCCATCACACCTCGCGCGTGGTCATGGACGGCGTGGTCAAGGCCGAGGGAAACGTCGAACGCGGCACGCCGCAACCCTACCCCGTGAGCTACCGCGCGATCGTGCCCCGCGAGCGCGAATGCGCCAACCTTCTCGTGCCCGTGGCGTTGTCCGCGAGCCACATCGCGTTCGGCAGCATCCGCATGGAACCGGTGTTCATGCTGCTCGGCCAGAGCGCCGCCACGGCCGCCTCCCTCGCACTCGACGAAGCGGTGTCCGTCCAAAACGTGGACTACGCGGTTCTTCGCGCCCGCCTGCTTCAGGACCGGCAGAAGCTGGACTGGACGCCTCCCTCCACTTGAGCCTGCATGCGCGCGATCCGGCACGGCAAGGCCCGACCTCGGCGCGAAACTCATCGAGGATCTCGGCTGCGACTGTGTCATCCATCACATCGGCTGCGGCGACGTGCCCGTCGGCCGGCCCTGGTATAGCGGCGCCATGGCCAAGCTCGCCGCGTTTCCCAAAGCCTGGCTCGACGCGCTCGAGTTCTACGCCGGCTTCCTCGACCTGCGCGATCCGTCGCGACGCGCCGAATACAGGCGCCGCGTCGAGGACCAGGGACGCTCGATCCCGATGCTGTGCTGCTCGCCGGATTTCACGCATCCCGATCCGGCTTTCCGCGCCCAACAAATCGACCAGGAAAAACGCTGGATCGAGCTCACGCAGCAGCTCGGCGGACAGTTCTGCCGCATCCTCTCCGGCCAGCGCCGAGGACATTCGCGAGTCCGCCCTCTTCCTGCGCGGGAAAATGGCGCGGCACGGCCTGGCGAAGTGAGTCCGCAGCGCAGCGCGACATGAAAGCTCTCGTCTATCACGGACCCTGGCAAATGAGCGTCGAGGAACTACCCCGGCCGCAACCGGCCGAGGGCGAGGTTCTGCTCCGCTCCGTCGCGGTCGGCATCTGCGGCAGCGACGTGCACGGCTTCACCGGCGAAAGCGGACGGCGCAAGCCGGACATGGTGATGGGACACGAGGCCGTCGGCGAGGTCGTCGCGGTCGGGGAAGGCTGCTCGCGGCTGGCGGTCGGCGACCGTGTCGCCGTCTTCAACATCAAAGGCTGCGGTCACTGCCGCTTCTGCGCGTCCGGCGCAGAGCAACTCTGCCCCGACAAAAGCATCCTCGGCGTCAACGCCGGCACATGGGGCGCGATGGCCGAGTATTTTGCGTTTCCGGAGTCAGGTTTGTTCAAGCTCGATCGCTCCATCGATCCCGCGATCGGACTGCTCACTGAGCCGATCGCGGTCGGTATGCACGCGATCGGGCTGATGCGGCCGAAGCCAGACGACATCATCGCGATCGTCGGCGCCGGCACGATCGGCATCGGCCTCGCGATCGCGTTGCGCGCACGCGGAGTCCGCCGCTTCTTCGCGCTGGACAAGGTGCCTGAAAAACTCGCGCTCATTGCCCAATTCGGCGCGACCCCGATCCACGTGGATGAAGTCGACGCCGTCGCTGTCGTGCGCGCGGCCACGGACGGTCGCGGCGCAGACGGCGTGTTCGAGGCGGTCGGCGCGGCAGCGACGGTGCGCACGGCCTACGATCTTTGCGCGCCCGGCGGCACGCTCGTGCTCATCGGCAACCTTGCGCAGGAATTCACGCTGCCGCTCCAGGGCGTGACGAGCAACGAAACCACCATTCGCGGTTCGTATGGTTTCACGAAGCAGGACTTCGCCGCGGCCGTCGCCATCGTCGCCGACCGGACGCTTCCGCTCGACCGCCTCATCACCGGCTCGTGCCGCTTCGAGGAAACGCCCGGGGTGATGACACGGATGGCGAGAAACGAGTTCGCCGCCATCAAGATGGTGATCCGTCCCTGAACCGGAATCCCACAGAAGGAATGGCCACAAAAAGCACAAAACATGTATGTAGGGCTGGCCCTCTGGGCCATGCCTGCTCGCGGAAGCAACGGCGCGGCGCAGAGCGCCGGCCCTACATTCACGGCTGAGAGCTGCCAACCATGAGCGACACCGTCCCGCCCCTGCCCGATCCCGCCGAGTTCCGCGACCGTGTCGCTGTCGTGACCGGCGGCGCCAACGGCCTCGGTCGCCACCTCGCGCAAACCCTCATCGGCTTCGGCGCCGACGTGTTCTTCTGCGGCCGCAACGCCTCCGCCGGCCGGGAGCTTGCCGGGCGCTGGGGCTCGCGCGCTCACTTCGTCTGCTGCGACCTCGCCGACGCGGAGGCGACGCGCGCGTTCGTCGCCGAGGCCGGAAAGCTGCGCGGCCATCTCGACTACCTCGTCAACAACGCCGCGATCGACCCAGTCGTGCCGTTCGAGGAATCGAAGCTCGAGGACTTCGACCGCATCCTCGCGATCAACCTCCGCTCCTATTTCGTCGCCGCGCAGGCCGCGCTCCCGTTCCTGAAGGCCGGCCGCGGCAAGGCGGTCGTGAACCTCGTGGTGGATGGCGGCAAATACATGCAGTGAGCGCGCGAGCGGATCGCGCCGACACGGCCTCTCGCGCCCCCGATTTTTCCCCGTCGCATCATGCCCTCCACCTCTTCCTCTGCCCGCCCGGTAAGCCGGGCGATCGCCTTATGCCTCGCGTGGTCCACCGGCCTGCTCGGATGCGTGCTTCCCGGCGGCCTCCTGCGTGCCGAGCCGCTCGCGCCACGACTGGATGGACCGTGGGTCAAGCTGGTCGGCCGACCGCCCTTGGAGCGCTGGGCCTCGCCCCGGGCCGAGGCGGTCGATTTCACCGCATTCCAGGCCGACGACGGGACGTGGCAGCTCATCGCGTGCGTTCGCTTCACGACCCATCCGGGCAACAACCGCCTGCTCTACCGCTGGTCGAGCCCGGAGCTCCTGCGGCCGGATTGGCGGCCCGAGGGCATCTTCCTGTCCTCCCGCGCGGACTGGGATCACGCCGAGGGACATCTGCAAGCGCCGTTCCACGCCGTGGAGGACGGTGTCCACCACCTCTTCTACAACAGCCGGGGCGCGCACCTGCTCACCAGCCCCGACGGGCTGGAATGGTCGCCGCACGGCGAGCGCGCGGTGTTTCCGATGGGCCGGGATGTCTGCCTGCTTGATGATCGCGCCCGTTCCGGCCGGTGGATCGCCTACTACACCTCGCCGGAGCCCGGGATCAATCCGGCCACCCGCGACCACACCATGCGGGCCCGCACCGCCCCGCGTCTGACCGGCCCCTGGAGCGAGGAAGCCATCGAGATCCCGCCGCTCATGCCGCCCTGGCCGGGCTACACGTTTGTGTTTGCCGAGAGCCCGCTGGTGGTGCGGCGCGGCGCGCACTACTATCGCTTCGAGCAGATGTATGTCTTCCGCTCGGACGACCCGTTGCGCTGGGAGGGACCGCCCGTCGCCTCCCTGATGCCGGAGGAACCGATCAAGCTGCTCGCCCCGGAAATCGTGACCCACGACGGCCGGGACCATCTGCTCGCCTACCAGTGGCTCAACGACGATCCGCGCGGCATCTTCATCGCCCCGCTCGCCTGGGAGGCGGCGGCGCCCTGAATAACACTTCCTCCGGGGTTCCGGTCAGCGAAGTGAACAAGCAGTCCACTGGACAGCGCCCTTTTCTCCCAGGATGCTCTGCGATGCTGAATTTTACCCTCAACGGCGAGTGACGCCGACCATGCGCCGCAAAACTCTTCATCTCCTCGTCTCATTGACCGCTCTCGGGCTCGGCCCGATGCGATCCATGCACGCCGGGTCGTTCGCTTCCCCTGCCGCCACCGGGCAATCCATGAGTCACGATCTTCAGTTTGTGGTCCACGAAAACGGCGCGTTCGATATCGTCAGCCCCGGTTGCTCGCTGCGCAACGCCTGGCCGGCCCTGGACGCCGTTCCGGTCCGCCCGATTCGCGTCGAACGCGAAGGCGACGCGACCCTCACAGTCGTGCGCTATGTGCTCGGCCCCGATCGCGTGGTGACGCTGCGCTTTCGCACGGAACCCGACTGTCTCCGCTTGCAGATGGAACTCGAGGGTTTCGCCGAGGCTCCGCACTGGACCTCGCCCGTCTTCGACGCCGAGATCGCCGGCGCCACCGGCCTGTTCCGCACCGGCATCGGTTTTTCGGGCCCGACCAACCTCGTCGATCTCACCACGCAGCCGGCGGAATACAGTTTCGAGAGCTACCTCGTCACCGGGCTCTCCGACGCGGCCGACGCCACGCTCGCGTTTGGCGCGTTCGAGCACGCGGACTTTCTCGCCAAGGCGCACGTTTCGAACCGCTACTACCGGCACAACTTCCGCAACCGCGAGCGCGAGCGCGACCTTCCGCGGCTCGAAGTGCTGTTCGCCACCGAGCGGATCGCGCCCGCCGGCGGCGCCCTCGTCCTGCCCGACATCGTGTTCACCGCCGGCCCGCGCGCCTGGGACACGCTGCGCGACTGGGCCGGGCGCCTCGCGCGCGAGCGGCGCATCCAGCCGAAGCTGGCTCCATCCTACCACTTTTGCAGTTGGTATGATCGCGGCCCGAGCTTCGGCCAGACCGAGCTCGACCGCCTGCTCGCCGGGCTCGCGCGCCAGCCCGAGCCGCTGTCGTTTCTCCAGCTCGATGACGGCTACTGCCCCTCGCCCGGCGACTGGCTCACGCCGCGCCGCGAGGTCTGGCCGCTCGGGATCGAGGACGCGCTCGCGCGCATTCGCGACGCGGGCTACACGCCCGGGATCTGGGTCGCGCCCTTCATGGTCGGCTCGCGCAGCCGGCTCGCCGCGGAGCACCCCGAATGGATCCTGCGCGACACGGAAGGCCGGCCGATCCCGAAATGGAAACGCTACGACGGCGGCGGGATTCCGGGGCATACCGACGAGGAGACCTACGTTCTGGATACGAGCCATCCGGACGCCCTCGCCTACATCGAGGACGTTTTCCGCACGCTGCACGGCTGGGGCGCGCGGATGTTCAAGACCGATTTCCTCGAGTGGGGCTACATCGATTCCACCACCGTCCGCCGCGCCCGGCCCGGCCGCACCTCCGCGCAATATTACAGCGAAGCCATGCAGCGCATCCGCGCGGCCATCGGCGACAGCTACTGGCTCGGCTGCATCGCCTACTTCGCCCCGATGATCGGTTGGTGCGACGGCATGCGCGTTTCCTCCGACGTCGGCGTAAAATGGGATCATGCCGGCGGGACGGGCAACGACGGAACCGGCGGCGGCATCCCGAACGCCATCGAGGAGACGCACGGCTGCCATTTTTTCCACAATGTGTTCTGGCAAAACGACCCGGACGTGACGTTCCTCCGCGACCGCCACATCGAGCTCTCCCAGGCGGAGGTCGAGAGCCTCGCGTATTGGAACGGCATCCTCGGCGTGTCGATGAACACCTCCGACCGGATTCCGGAACTGCCGGAACACCGCCGGCAGCTCTGGCGTTTCGTGCGTCCGCCCGCGACACCGGTGACGGGACGGATCGTCGGCTGGCCGAAGCGCGCCCCATGGCACATCGTCACGCGCTCGTATCCGGACCAACAGGCGCACGCCCTCCTCGTGTTTAACGCAAGCGGGCAGCCGATCCGCGACTGGCTGCGGTTGGAGGACATTTTCGATTTTTCGAGCAGCCCCGTGTTCGCCTGGGGCTGGGATGGCGCGCGCCCGCTCGGCGAACAACGGCAGCTCCTCCTCGAACTGCCCGCGCATCACGCGCAGCTTTACTACGTTTCGCCCAAGGGCGAGCCACCCCCATCCGGCTTCGGACTGGGCGGTCGCCTCGAATCCACGCGCGAATAGGACGGCTGATCGCCGCGCGGCTCAGGGCAGGGCCGGCCGTTCCGCGGCGGCGCGCAGGGCCGCGGCGATCTCGGTCTGATTGTTCTGCATGGCGCGCTCCAGGGCGGTGTAGCCGTCCGAATCGCGCTGCCCGGTGTCGGCCCCCGCTTCCAGCAGCGCGTGCACGACAGGGAGATGGCCGCGGATCACGGCCGCATGGAGCGGGATTCCTCCCCGCGGGCTGTTGACGTTGGGGCTCACGCCGGACGACAGCAAGGCTCGCACTTCCGTCAGGTCTCCGGTTGCGGCCGCGCGCAGCAGGCGTCGGAACGGCGGGGGACCACCGGACTCCGGAGCTTCCTGCGGCAGTTCGGCGTCGAGCAGGCGCGCGGCGAGTCCGGGCGAGCGGCCGGCGAGCCAAGGCAGCGGGGCGGCGTGCTCCAACAGGCTCGCCGTTTCCCAATAACCCTCGGCCTGGGCCAGGTCCGCCGGCGAACGGCCGGATGCGTCCTTCGCACCGGCCTCGGCGCCCGCGGCCAGCAGGTAGCGGACGGCCTTGGTCCGGTATTCAAAAGCGGGATGCCGCGCCACGTCCTCGCTGTGCATGGTTTCGCCCAGCCACGCGGCCCAGTGCAACGGCGTGCGCCCGTCGGCGTCGCGCGCGTTCACGTCGGCCCCGCCTTCGACGAGCACGCGGAACCGCTGCGCGTTGACGTAGAGCAGCGACGCGATCTGCCGCTGGCGCTGGAACAATCCCGGATCGACCAGGTTGGCGGCGGCCACGTGCAGCGGCGTCATTCCCTCCCGGTCCGTCACGGTGGCGTCGGCGCCGGCCCGCACGAGGGTGTGCAGCACGGCGAGCGACGAACGCACGGGGGAGGCCGCGGCCCAGTGCAGCGCCGTCCAGCCATGCTCGTCGGCGAGGTTCGGGTCCGCGCCGAGTTTGAGCAGGAGGCGCACGGTGTTCGCGTGGCCGCCAAGCGCGGCGCGATGAATCGGCCGGAGGCCGGTGTTGTTCCCCAGGTTCACATCCGCGCCCACCGCGGCCATCGCCTCGATGAACGCCTCGTGGCCCTGGCCGGCGGCGATCAGGATCGGGGGGCCGCCGGCGCCGTCCCGCACATTCGGGTCGGCGCTTCCGTCAATCAGCGGCTGGATGACGTCCACATGGCCGGGCCAGGCGGCCCGGTGCAGCGGGCTGAGCTTGCCGATGTTCAGGCCGTTCGGGTCCAGCCCTTCGGCGAGCAGTTGCCGGACGAGTTCGACGTTGTTGCCGCGGGCGGCGGAGTGCAGGCGCTGCTCCGGCGCGCCGGCCTGGTTTTTCGCCAGGCTCGGCCCGAGCGCCGGTCGTTCCCAGCCGGCCGGCACGAGCGACGGCAGTTCGGCGAGGCTTTCGC
>CAZFCY010000078.1:0-22727 GCA_964517665.1 uncultured Opitutaceae bacterium
ATGGTCCCTGGATCCGGTAACGCTCCGGATTCTCCTGCTCTTCAGACAGGCGCTTGGACTTCTTCAGCTTTCCAGGGAAGCGCGGTCCCGGTCGACTCGGAAACCGCGGTTCGCCTCAGCGGGACTTTTATCCGCCCTCCGGGCCAGGAGCCCGCAGCGTTGCCCTTCGTGTCGGCAATTGGCATAGGCGCCCGGGCTCGCACCGAGCCGCGGGGTTTTGGAGACTCTGCAGGTCACTAGACCATCCGCCTATATTGAAATGGATGCAGGGGCCGGAGTTGAACCGGCGTATACAGCGTATGAAACTGTCGAGTGGCCACTACTCTACCCTGCGATAAACTATTGGCTCCAGTGGCCGGTATCGCGCCGACTTCGCCTGCTTGGAAGGCAGTCGTGCATCTATCAACACCTCATTGGCGTGGTGGAGTCACCGGAAGTCGCGTCCGGATCTCTGCATTGCGAATGCAGCGTACTGCTGTTGTCACCATGACCCCGCAATTAAACTGGACGCAGCGGCGGGATTTTCACCCGCATATCCCGGTTTTGCGAACCGGTCCATGGATGTTCTGGCACGCTGCGTTTGGTGAGGGCGTAGGGATTCGCACCCTCCTTTGCGGGTTAAAAGCCCGCTACATCGCTGTCTATGTTTCGCCCCCGAAATTGCGCGTGGAGAGCGCCGCCCTCTCGACCCCGGACTGGCAGACCGGTGCGTTGCTGTCACGCCACACGCGCGAAATGGTGACCTCGGCGGGTGCTGCCCCCGCGCCTCAACCTCGAGAGGGTTGCGTCCTTGCTGCTAGACGACGAGGCCGTCGGAATGACGCGGATTGCACGCGCGACCTCATGCTCCCCCAGCATGCGCTCTGCTTCTGAGCTACATTCCGTATATTGGCTGCCGAGGCAGGACTCGCACCTGCGCCTAACCGGTTAACAGCCGGTCGTGCTACTTTGACACCACTCGGCAAAAGTGGTCCGGAAGGAGGGACTCGCACCCCCGTGTGTCTGGATGTAAGCCAGATGCCTTGGCTGCTTGGCGACTTCCGGTTGGTGGAGAAGACCGGGTTCGCGCCGGCAACCTCCTGCTTGCAAGGCAGGCGCTCTACTAATTGAGCTACATCCCCATGATAGAATGGCGCGATCGACGGGTGCTGGCCCCGCTATCTCCACCTTGACAGGGTGGCGACTCTGCTGTTCGTCCTCGACCGCATAAATTGGTCGCGTCGACGGGATTTGCACCCGTGTCCCTGGGCTTGAAAGACCCGGATCCTTACTACTAGACGACGACGCGATGCCGCCGCGCAGGTTCGCTCTATCAGCGATCAACTGCGCGGCGGATGGGGAGCCGCGCGTGGCGGCGCAACTCCCCGGTTTCGCAAAAAAGAACACACACTTTCGCCCCTCTCGCCGGCGCGAACGTGTTCGCGTTGACGGTTTGGACGCCCGCTGGACTTTAACGCGGACGTTGGGCTGATTGCACCTGGGCTCAGCTTTGAAGCCGCTTGAAACTGAGAAGATCGAGTTTCGTGACCCGGTTCCCGGAAGCGGCTTTGGTTCGAAAAACAAAAAAACCCACTTCCGGGAGGAAAGTGGGTTCTCGTGATTCGAGTTATCCTCGGTTACGAGGATGGTCCACTTTCCATGTCGGCCGGCATATCGGGATTAAACCTCTGGCGTTCACTACGCCATGAGGTTCTCGACTGCGGCTTCATTGGGCACAGATAGCCCAACGTCTCCGGTGTTATCCGGAGGACCGCGGCTTTGGAAATCTGTGCTCCTAAATGCATCGAAAGTGGTTGTTTGGCTGGTTGACGCATGATCGCGTCACAGGGTTACAACGGACGATGCAATCTCGATTTCAAGGGCAATATCGAGAATTCTTTTTTTCTGATGCGCTTGTTATTGCCGCGCAGGACTTGCGCCACAGTCGCGAGAGATGGCGCGGCAACCCGAAGAGGAAAGCGGTTTGCTGTACTGATGGGCAGCTCGGCTGCCGACTGGCAGGAATGCCTCAGTCGGTCGGTTGACCGCGCACTTCCGCGCTCGAACCCCGGATGCGAAACGTTGAGTTGGTCCAACACCTCGAGCGTCAAGAACTCCGAATTGATCCTTCCAGAATCGCATCACGATCGAGGGAGCTCAGAGGGCCGGAATCAGCCCACTTTCATGTGCGTATTTCGATAATACACGCCTGGGCGACGTGTTCGCGCCAGGCCGGTGTTGGACTTATTTGGAGTGCGGCGACTTGTCGCCGCTTTGTGTTCCGCGCCTCGCCGCGGCCGCGGCTGTCGAGCCGCCCCGTCGAAAGCGGCGATGAATCGCCGCACTCCGAAAAAACAGCCGAAGAGAGGGTATGAATCCCATCCAGCCTGGGCGCCGGCGCTGACACGGCCTGGCAGCCCCATATCATTACGGCCCCCCGGACTCCAGGGATCCGGAATCTCCCGGCGGCGCTATTTCTTCTTCGCGGACTTCTTCCGCGCGACCGGCGCCTTCTTCTTCGCGGCGGGAGGCACGACGCCGGGGACGCCGCCCTGGGCCGCGTGACGCGCGACGAGGCGCAGGCCGTTCAGGCGGATGAAGCCTTGGGCGTCGCTTTGGTTGTATGTGCTCTGCACCCCTTCCATCGAGGCGATGTGCGGGTCGTACATCGAGAAGCGCGACTTGCGGCCGCAGGTGATGACGTTGCCCTTGTAGAGCTTCAACCGCACCGTGCCCGAAACGTGCTCCTGGCTCTTGTCGATCAACGCCTGCAGGGCCTCGCGCTCCGGCGCGTACCAGAATCCGTAATATACAAGTTCCGCGTACTTCGGGATGAGCGAATCGCGCAGGTGCATGACCTCGCGGTCCATGGTGATGCTCTCCATCTGGCGATGCGCGAAGTGCAGGATGGAGCCGCCCGGCGTCTCGTAAACGCCGCGGCTCTTCATGCCGACGAAGCGATTCTCGACCATGTCCACGCGGCCGATGCCGTGCTTGCCGCCGAGTTTGTTGAGCGCGCGCATCACGCCGGCGGGCGAGAGTTTCCGGCCGTTGACCGCGATACAGTTTCCGTTCTCGAAATCCAGCTCGACGTACTCGGCCTTGTTCGGCGCGTCCTCGGGCGAGACGGAGAGTTTGAACATCCCCCGATTCGCCGGAGTCGTCGGATCGAACCACGGATCCTCGAGCACGCCCGCCTCGTACGATATATGCAGGAGGTTGCGGTCCATCGAATACGGTTTCTTGAGCGAGGCCTCGACGGGGATCTTGTGCTCGCGGCAGTACGCGATCATCTCCGCGCGGCCGGGAAAGAGATCGCGGAAAACTTCCATCTTCCACGGCGCGATCACCTTCAAATCGGGCGCGAGCGCCGCGTAGGTGAGCTCGAAACGGCACTGGTCGTTGCCCTTGCCGGTGGCGCCGTGGCAGACCGTGTCGGCGCCGACTTTGCGCGCGATCTCGATCTGCGCCTTGGCGATGAGCGGCCGCGCGATCGAAGTGCCGAGGAAGTACTGGCCCTCGTAGATCGCGTTGGCGCGCATCATCGGGTAGATGAAATCGCGCGCGAACTCCTCGATCAGATCGAGGGTGTAATGCTTCGAGGCGCCGGTGGCTTCGGCCTTTTCGTCGAGACCATCGAGTTCCTCCTCCTGGCCGATGTCGGCGCAGAAGCCGATCACCTCCGCCTGGAAGTGCTCTTTGAACCACTTGACGATGACCGAGGTGTCGAGACCGCCGGAATATGCGAGGACTGCCTTCATGGTTGATGAGGAGAAGGAACCGCGAATGGACGCGAATCAACGCGAATGATCGGAAAGCACCACGCGCTCCCACTCGAGCCTGGCGTGTTTGAAGTTGAGGATCACGCCGACACGCAGGCCGGAGATGCGCAGGTAATCGAGCATCTGACCACGCTCGTGGTCGGTGATGCGGTCGATCGCCTTGGTGTCCGCGATCACACAACCAAACACGACCAGGTCGGGAACGTACTCCGACACCTGCACCGATTTATAGACCACCGGAAATCTTTTTTGCTGCTCGAGTGCGATCCCTCGTAGACCAAGCTCCACCGCGAGCGCGTTCTCGTACGGCTTCTCGTGCAATCCGTGGCCGATGGCGTTGACCACCTCCATTGCAGCGCCGACGACACGGTATACTTCGTCCTTCAGCAGAAGCTCATCCGAGCCCATCCGTCATTCGCGTCCATTCACGGTTCAAATCCGATCGCACGCAGGTCACGCCAGCTTCGCGAGGATCGCCTTTTGCACGTGCAGCCGGTTTTCCGCCTGGTCGAAGATGATGGAGCGCGGGTCGTCGAGCACGGCCTGCTCGACTTCTTCGCCGGGGTGCGCGGGCAGGCAGTGCATGAAAACGGCGTCGCGATTCGCCGCGGCGAAAAGCTCGCTCGTGACGGCGTAGGGGCGCATGAGGGCGTTGCGCGCGGCGCTCTCCTCCTCCTGGCCCATGCTTGCCCAGACGTCGGTGTAAACGATGTCCGCGCCCTTCACCGCCTCGAACGGGTCGGTCGTAAACTCGTAGGTCGGGCTCAGGCCTTCGGCCTCGAGCAGCGCCTTGATCTCGTCCCGCGGCGCATATTCGGCGGGTCCGGCGAGCGCGAGTTTCATGCCGAACAAGGCCGCGCCGAGGATCCACGAATTCGCCATGTTGAAACAGGTGTCGCCGAGGTAGGCGATCTTTCGGCCGCGCAAAGAGGCAAACAAGTCGCCATCCGGACCGGCCCAGCGCTCCGCGGCGGTGAATGCGTCCGTGTAGATCTGGCACGGGTGGAGGAAATCCGTGAGGGCGTTCACGACGGGAACGGTCCCCCACTTCGCCAGTTCCTCGACGTCCTCGTGCGCGTATGTGCGCACGATCAAGCCGTGCACGAAACGCGAGAGCACGCGCGCGCTGTCGGCGATGGTTTCGCCGCGGCCGAGCTGGATGTCGTTGCGATTGAGAAACAGCGGATGGCCGCCCAGCTCGCGAATGCCGACCTCGAACGACACGCGGGTGCGCGTGCTCGATTTCGAGAAGATCATCGCCCACGTCTGGCCGGCGAGCACCGGGTTCGCCACGCGTCCGCGGCCGCGCTTCAGCTCGCGGGCGAGGGTGAAGATCTCCGCCACATCGTGTGGCTTGAAGTCCGTCTCCTTGAGAAAGTGCTTCACGGCAGGAAAAACCGCAAACGTTACGCCCCGAGCCCGGGCGTCGCGAGAAAAATAACGCGCCGGCGCACGATCGTCGCGTAGAGGCCGAAACTTATCGGTCCCATGGGACCCGTGAGTCCTATGCGCTCGCCAGGGCCGCGCGCATGATGCCGAGCGCTTCGTCGATCTCGGCCGCCGTCGTGTTCAGCGGCGGCAGCAAGCGGACGACATTTCCCCCCGCGGCCGGGCAGAGCAGCCCGTGCTCGCGCAGCCTGGCGACGAACGGCGGCGGCTCGAACGCAAGTTGGAGGCCGGCCATGAAGCCGAGGCCGCGCACGCTCTTCACTGCGACGGGAAACTCCGCCTGCAGGTTCGCGAGGCCCTCGTGCAGCCGGGGCGCGGTTGCCCTGACATGCTCGAGCAGGTGTTCCTTTTCGATCACCTCGAGCACGGCCAGCGCCGCGGCGCACGCGAGCGGCGTGCCGCCGAAGGTGGTGCCGTGCGAGCCCGGCGTGAAGAGATCGGCGCAGGTGTTGCGCGCCCAGATCGCGCCGATCGGAAATCCGCCGCCGAGGCCCTTGGCCATGCCGATCGCGTCGGGCTGCGCGCCGTGGTGCTCGAAGGCGAAAAAATGGCCGGAGCGGCCCACGCCGCATTGCACCTCGTCGATCAGGAGCAGGAGTTGGCGCTCGTCGCAGAGGCGGCGCAGCCCTTGCAAAAACTCCGTAGTGCAAACGTGGATACCGCCTTCGCCCTGCACGGTCTCGACGAAGATCGCCGCGGTCTCGTCGTCGATCAGCGCGCGGAAGCTTTCCAGATTGTTGAGTTCACCAAAGGCGAACCCGGGCACGAGCGGACGAAAGCCGCCCTGGATCTTCTCCTGCGGGGTCGCGCTCATGCCGCCGAAGGTGCGTCCGTGAAAGGCGTTCTTCGCGCAGATGATCTTGTAACGCTTGCCTTCGACGCCGCCGGAAAGCCTCCGGCCGTGCAGGCGCGCAAGCTTGATCAAGGCCTCGTTGGCCTCCGTGCCGCTGTTGCAGAAAAACGCCCGGCCCGGACCCGCGAGCTGCACGAGGCGCCGCGCCAGTTCGCCCTGATTGGGCGTGCGAAAGAGATTGCTGACGTGGACGAGTTCGCCCGCCTGGCGCTGCACGGCCTCGACCCAGCGCGGATGCGAATGCCCGAGCGCGCAGACCGCGATGCCGGAGGTGAAATCCAGGTAGGCGCGCCCCGAGTCGTCCCACACGCGCGAGCCGGATCCCCGCACAATGCTGATCGCGGCGCGCGCGTAGTTGCCCATGACGAACTGATCGTAGAGCGCGGCCGTGGCCGACTGCTCGATGGCGGGCGAAGAGGAGAGCGTGTGTGGATTCACTGTCGGAGATTGTTTAGTCAACTCATCAGCCGTGCACGATCTCGGTGCCGATGCCTTTGTCGGTGAACATTTCCAACAACAGGCTGTGCGGCACGCGGCCGTCGATGAAGTGGACACGGTGCACGCCTTCCTCGAGCGCGCGGACGGCGCTGGCGATTTTCGGGAGCATCCCGCGATCGATCACGCCGTTCTTTCTGAGCGGATCGATCTCGCTGATCTTCACCGTGGGGATGAGCGTGCTCGGATCCCGCGTGTTCATGAGCAGGCCGGGCACGTCGCTGAGATAGACCAGCCGGCGGGCGCGCAAGGCCGCGGCCACGCGCGAGGCGGCGATGTCGGCGTTCACGTTGTAAGGCTTTTCGTCGTAGCCTTCCGCCACGGGCGAGATGACGGGCGTGAAGCCGTCGGCGATGGCTTTTTTGATCAGCTTCACCTTCACCTCGGTGACGTCGCCGACAAAACCGAGGTCCACCTTCTGCCCGCGGTCGTCCTCCTCGAGTTTCTTGCAGACGAGCACCTGATCGCCGGGCAGCGGCTGCGGTTTCCCGCGATGCGCCGCGATCATCTCGCAGACGTCGCGGTTGATCTCGCCGTTCAAGGTCCGCTTGACCACGGCCATCGTGGGCTCGTCGGTCACGCGCATGCCATTGACGAAGTTCGCCTTCAAGCCCGCGGCTTCCATGGCGCGCGTGATCGCCTTGCCGCCGCCATGCACGACGACGGCATTGATGCCGACGGCGGCGAGAAACGCGATGTCGCCCGCCACACGCGAACGCAGCGCCGGATCGGGATCGTCCATGAAGCTGCCGCCGTACTTCACAACGAACGTCGAGCCGCGAAAGCTCTGCAAATAGGGCAGCGCCTCGAGGAGAACCTGCGCCTTGGCGATGAGTTCCGGGATCATCATGCGACGGGCGCGTAAAGTGATGCGAGCGGGTGCTTCATCCGGGTGAGTGCGTGAAAAAGAGAAAGCGGCGTTTGTGAAGCCTTTGCCCGGCGAAGCCAACAAGGATCTGGAGGAAGCGGCCGCGCGGCGGCGGCCTACGGGAGCTGCAACCTGGCCGGATCTCGACGACCGTCCCAGATGCGCACAATCTCGACCCATCCCGCAGCTTCGTCGATTCGGTAAAAGATCAAGAAGTGGCGACAAGACAGCTTGCGCATGCCGGGGCGAAGACGAACTGGCGAGCCGCGGCGCGGCATGACGGACAACGACAACGCAGCGTCGAGCAGTTCCTCGCCCATTCGCAAAGCCACTTCGGAGCTGTTCTCGGCGAGAAAACGCACCACCGCGCCGAGGTCTGCGATCGCCGCGTCGGTCAAGCCGACCTTGTAGCCCATGACGCGAGCCGTTTACGGACTTCTTCCAGCGGCGTCACGCCCTTCTCCTCGAGCGAGCGCAGGCCCTCGTCGATGGCATCAAGCATTTCCGCACTTTCCTCCGCAGTCTCGTCCAGCCAGTTGCGCAACGCCTCACGTTCAGCCGGATCGAGGCGCAAAATCGCCGTCTGGATTTCCGCCAGCTTCGTCATTGTCGGAAACCATGGCCCTTCCTGGCGGCCTCTGCAACCGTGCTTTTTCTCTCGAAGAGCTACGGCCCGGCGCGATGCTGGCGCCGCTATTCCTTCCCGTGCGCTTCTTCGTAATGTTCGCGCAGTAGGTCGCGGCCGAAGTCGTCCTTGAACTCGCGGAAGGTCGTGTGGATGTGGTTCGCGCCGTTTTGGGTGTTGTCGAACTCGATGAGAAACGTCGGGCCCTGGATCCGATAATAGTTCCCGATGCCGCGCTCGAAACCGCCGGCCCAGGCGAAGGCGATGCGATCGAGTCCCGCGGATTCGATTTCCGCGAGCGTCTCGTCGACCAGTTCGGGGCGCCAGCGGCCGACGTAGAGGCGCACGAGTTCCATCAGTTTCTCGCGCTGCGCGGGCGACAGATCCGCATAGGCGACGCCGATCGGTGAAAGCGGCTCCACGCGCCTCTTCGCGCCGGTGATGATATCGCGCGGCGCCCGATCGGCGAAGACCGCGACTGCGCGTTGCGTGTCGTCGAGCGACTTCACGAAGGCGCGGCCGAGGTCGTCCTCCTCGCCGAGGATGCGTTCGCCCTCGCGCGGGCCGCCGCGCACCTCGGCGGGATTGGCGCCGAGAAACGAGGGGGCGAAAAACACGTGCCGCCCATCGACGATCGTGAAGTTGAACGAGACGTGATGACCCTCGAACCGCCAGCCCCACGACTTGTCCTTCGCGGGCGTGCCGAAGATCGTGACGAAATACAATTCCGGGTCGCGCCACGACGCGCCGTTTTCGAGTTCCCTCAGCACCGTCTCCATCGAGACGATCGCCTCCGCCCGCGCCATGCCATGCGCGCTCAGTCCGGTGCGGAGCAGCGCTTTCGTGAGTTCCTGCTGTTGCGGGCTCATCTGCTTGAAGGGCAGCCCGTTTCTCCTCTTGGGCACGAAGTGCCAGTTCTCGCGCTCCTCGTCGGTGAGCGGATAGGTGGCCTGCTGCCTCGACTCCGGCGTCAGCGATTCGAGGAACCGGCTCGCGGCGGCGGCCATGTCGGCCGCGGTTTCGTGAGCATGAGAGAAGGGCACGGCAAGGGCGACGCTCATGAAGAAAGAAACGAAAACCCGAGGGGTGAAGGGCACGCAGTGTTTGAATCCCAAACAACGCTTGTCCGCAAGGACAGGAGAGGACTGCGATTCGGCTTAACAGTCCGCGCGGTTGATCCCAGTTCTGGCGCGTGTCCCATTCCGATCTCGTCTTCAACTCACGCGAGGAACACCGCGCATGGCTCGCGGCACAGGCGGCGCTGCCGGCCGGGTTTCGCGTGGGCGCGAAACGTTTCTCCTTCACGCCGCGCGAGGTGAGCAAACCGGCGCAGATGACGCTCACGCTCATCGCGCTCGACCGGCCCTCGCCGGATTTCGCGGCGGTGTTCACGCGCAACGCGTTTCCCGGCGCGCCCGTGAAAATCGGCCGCAGGCGCCTGACCGAGCCGGCGCTGGGCGCGATCGTGGTGAACAACAAGATCTCGAACGTCTGCGCGCCGGAGGGCGAAGCCGCGTCGGAGGCGATTTGCGCGGAGGCCGCGCGCCGGCTCGGGATGAAGCCGGCGGAGGTGCTGCCCAGCTCGACCGGCGTGATCGGCTGGACGCTTCCGGTCGAAGCGATGATCGGCGCGCTGCCCGACGCCGTGGCGGCGCTCGACAGCGCCTCGGTGCTTCCCGCGGCGGAGGGGATTGTCACGACCGATTTGTTTCCGAAAGTCAGGCGCGCGAACGTCGGCGGCGGCTCGATCGTGGGCATCGCCAAAGGCGCGGGGATGATCGAGCCGAACCTCGCCACGATGCTCGTCTTCATTCTGACCGACCTGCGCGTGGCGCGCGCCGACCTGCGCGAAATCCTCGGCCGAATCGCCGACGAGACGTTCAACAGCATCAGCGTCGACAGTGACACGAGCACGTCGGACACGGTGGCTGTCGTCTCCTCTGGAGCCGTGCCGTGCGACGATTTGGGCGCGTTCGAGGAAGGGTTGCGCGAGGTTTGCCAGGCGCTCGCGGAGGATGTCGTGCGCAACGGCGAGGGCGTCCGCCATGTCATGCGCGTCACCGTCGGTTCGGCGCCGGATCGCGACACCGCGCGCGCCATCGGCAAGACGATCGTGAACGCCCCGCTCTTCAAATGCGCCGTGGCGGGAAACGATCCGAATGTCGGGCGGCTCGTGCAGGCGATCGGCAAACACGTCGGCGCGCACGCGCCCGGGCTGGATCTGGCGCGCGCCTCGATCCGGATGGGCGGCATCGAGATCTTCGGCGAGGGCGTGTTTCGTCTCGATCCCGCGAAGGAACGGCTCCTCGTCGAACATCTGCGCCACGCCGAGCTTTACGCCAGCGCGCCACCGAAGGACGGCGTTTTCACACCCCCGATCGATTTCCCGCCACACGAGCGTTGCGTCGAAATCGAGGTGAATCTCGGCGCCGGATCGGCCAGCGCGATCGTCCTCGGCGGCGACCTCACGCACGAGTACGTGAGCGAAAACGCGGACTACCGGAGCTGACTGTTCTTTATTCTCCGATTCAGTCACGGAGATCACTGAGGATGCACAGAGAACGCAGAGCGCTCTCCGTGATCTCTGTGCATCCTCAGTGACCTCCGTGACAAAAAAACCCTTCCCGAACTCGGGAAGGGTTTCGAAAGAAACGGAACTCGCGGGCGCGGTCAGCGCTTCGAGAACTGGAAACGCTTGCGGGCGCCGGGCTGGCCGGACTTCTTGCGCTCTTTTTCGCGGGGATCGCGGGTGAGCAGGCCGGCTTTCTTCAAGACCGGGCGATACTCCGGATTCAAGCGCAACAGCGCGCGGGCGATGCCGTGCGAGACGGCGCCTGCCTGGCCGCTGTTGCCGCCGCCGGCGACCGTGACGAACACATCGACCTTGTCCTTCACTTCAGCGGTGGAGAGGGGGCGAACGGCGACACGGGAAAAGTTCTCGTGAGAGAAATAGGCGTCGACCGCCTTGCCGTTCACTTCCACCACGCCGGTGCCGTCCTTGAGGCGGACGCGGGCGGTGGAGGTTTTGCGACGGCCGGTGCCGAGGAAATAGGTGGGTGTTTCAGTAGCGCTCATTGCTCTCTCTTGCCCTGATCGATCGTTCAAAGGGGCTGCGGACTCTGGGCCGCATGCGGATGTTCCGCGCCGGCGTAAACCTTCAGCTTGCGGTACATCTGGCGGGCGAGGCGGTTCTTGGGCAACATGCCCTTGACCGCGTGCTCGATGATGAACTCCGGGTGACGCTCGCGCATCTCCCGCAGGCTGCGATAACGCTCCCGCCCGACGTAGCCGTTGAAGAACATGTATTCGTTCTGCTCTTCCTTCTTGCCGGTGAGCACGACCTTGTCGGCGTTGATCACCACGACGAAGTCGCCCGTGTCGACGTGCGGCGTGTAAGTGGGCTTGTTGCGTCCGCGCAAAACATTCGCGATACGCACCGCCAGGCGCCCAAGCACCTGACCCGAAGCGTCCACGACGAACCACTTCGGTTGCACATCCTCCTTCTTGGCGAGAAACGTTTTCATCTGAGGAAAAGGGTGAGAGGAAGAAGAACCGCGCCGGGCGGTGTCAATGCCAGAAACCACCGTCCGGAAACATTTAAACATTCGAAGGCGATTGAAAGCCGCCGGCTGGAGTTCGGAGTCCCGCCTTCAGGCGGCCGTTCGGACCGGCTCGAGCCGGAACTCCAAGCTCGATCTTTCGCGTGAATCCCTGGAAACCGAAAGGCCCGTGCCGCTCGGGGCACGGGCCAGGGTGAAGCGGATTCGGTCTGTTGGAACCGGATCAGAATCCGAGCGTCAGGCCGATCGTGCCGTAGAGGAAGTCGTCGTCGTTGTTCCCCAGGCTCGCCAACGTAAGAGCGTTGATGTCGTTCTTCGAGTAATGAAGACCGACCGAGAGGGTCGCGTTCTCCTTCAGCTTGAACGGAATCACCGCGCTCGCCCCGTAGTAGGCGTAGGAATCGCCGATGTCCGGCTCGACGAAACCGACAGTCGCGCTCAGGTCGAGCGTGGAGCCGACCGACTGGAGCGGAAGGCTGTAGCCGACACTGCCCTGCACCGTGAAATTCTCGAGATCGAAGTCGTAATAGACGTAGATGCTCGGGGTGATGCCGCCGAAATCACCGGTCAGGCCGGCGTAGACTTCGGTGTTGGAATCGATCTGGGTGAAGTAGTAGTGGGTCACGCCGACGTCGATCGCCGTGTTCTTGCCGATATCCTGGTTGAATCCGGCGTAGAAATCGTACTCGTCGAGCCATCCCTTCGAGGACGTGTTGTTGATCGGGAACGCGCCCCAGTAACCCAGATAAAACTGGTCCGACGATATCTCGATCGACGGGTGGAGCGTGTTTTCCGCGAGTTGAATGCCACGGAAAACGTAGTCCGAGGCGAACGTGATGTCGGTCGAGATCGAGTAGTCTGCCCGAGCGACACCGATGCTGGTGACTGCCGCCAGTCCAAGAACCAGAGCTTTCTTCATGTTTGGTTTTCTCAGTAGGTTTGATAAGTTCCTCTGGCAAAGCCGGAGGATATTGAGACGCAAAGATTTACTCAGCCAGCTGACAAGCGAAAACCCGGATGCGGAAAGCGGCTTGCGACAGCCTCCCGCATCGGTTGCCTGATCACGGGACAGGCCTGAGCCGGATTTGTGCCAGGCCCAAAAACATTTATGCCATTCATCACAACAGCGGGATTGATCGTGTTTATCGGCGTCGCCCTCGGCGCTTTCGGCGCCCACGGCCTGAAGGACATGCTGCTGGCGAACAACCGCGTGGGCGTCTGGGAAACCGCCGTCTTCTACCAACTGATCCACGCGCTCGCGCTCCTCGCCATCGGCATCTGGCGCCGTTGCGACGCCGACGCCGCATCCTCCCGCGCGCTGCGTCTGGCCGGCGTGTGCTGGCTCGCGGGCGTCCTCCTGTTTTCCGGCTCGCTCTACACGCTCGCGCTCGGCGGACCGGGCTGGCTGGGGCCGCTCACCCCCTTGGGTGGGCTGTTCTTTCTGGCCGGCTGGGCGGCGTTGATCACGGCCGGCGGCTTCCGGCGCGCGCCGGCCCGGCCCTGGGGCGGATGATCGAGCTGCCGCAGGATCTGCTCGCCGTGCTGCGCGTCCTGAACGAGCGCGGGCGACCCTGGCTCGTGGGCGGTTGCGTGCGTGATGCGCTCTGGGGAAACCGGCCGAAGGACTTCGACATCGAGGTCTTCGGAACGACATGGGAGCAACTGCTCGCCGTTCTCCGGGCATTCGGGCCGACCGATGTCGTGGGCCGGAGCTTCGCCGTCGCCAAGCTGCGGCTTCGCAGCGGGCATCACGATTTCGCCCTGCCGCGCCGCGAATCGAAAACGGGCGCGGGCCACCGGGGGTTTCGCGTCGAAGCCGATCCGGCGCTCGACGAGCGCGAAGCGGCCGCGCGGCGCGACTTCACGATCAACGCCCTGCTCTACGACCCGTTCGAGGGCCGCGTGCTCGACTTCCATCACGGGCTGGAGGATCTCGAGCGGCGCGTGCTCCGGCATACGAGCCCGGCCTTCGCGGAGGATCCCCTGCGGGTGTTGCGAGGCTTCCAGTTCGCCGCCAGGTTCGGGCTCTCGCTCGCGCCGGAAACCGCCCGACTCTGCGCGAGCATCGCCGACAGCTACGCCGAACTCCCCGTCGAGCGCGTGTGGGCCGAATGGGAAAAGTTCGCCTCGCAAGCCACCCTCCCCTCCCTCGGCTTGCGCGCCCTCCGCGATTCGGGATGGCTGCGCCACTTCCCTGAACTGGCGGCGCTCGATGGCCTCGCGCAGGAGCCGGAGTGGCATCCGGAGGGAGACGTCCTCACACATGTCGGACACTGCCTCGACGCGCTCGTGGCGCTTCCGGAGTGGCGCGGCGAGAGTCCTGAGCGCCGGCGGCCTTTGACCTTCGCCGTCCTCGCGCACGACTTCGGCAAAGCCGGCGCGACCATCCAGGCCGAGCGTCACGGCGCCATGCGCTGGATCAGCCCGGGGCACGACCGCGCCGGCGGGCCGAAGGCGGAAGCGTTTCTGGCCCGCGTGGGAAGCCCGCTCGAACTCCGGCCGGTGGTGCGCTCGCTGGTGGAAAATCATCACGCGCACCAGAGCTGGCCGCCCGAAGGACCGAGCGCTTCGACGGTCCGCCGGCTCGCGAGAAAACTCCAGCCCGCGACGATCGCTCAGTTGCTCGTCGTCATGCGGGCGGATCATCTCGGCCGGCCCCCGCTCGTCTCGGCCGACACGGCCGGCCGGATCGGCCGGCTGCGCGCAAGCGCGGAGGCGCTCGCCGTCGCCGAAACCGTTCCCGCGCCCCTCCTGCGCGGGCGCGACCTCCTGCGCATCGGCATGGCTCCGGGCCCGGCCATGGGCGAAATCATCAAGGCCGCCTACGACGCGCAGCTCGACGGCGCGTTTTTCTCTGCCGAGGAAGCGATCGCCTGGACCCGAACCCGTTTCCCGAACACCACGACCACCCACCCCTCGTAGCCGGCGGCAGGAGGCTGGGCGCAGCGTCGGACAGCGCGGGCAGGGACGCCCGCGGTCACCTCAGCCTCCTGGCGAGGACCGCACGGGCCGAGCCCGGCTCTTGCCTTCGCGGCGGTTCCCGCGATGCTGAAAGCGCCTCCGGCAGGAAATTTTTCTTCCATGAACACACTCGAAGCACTCAAGCAACACACCATCGTGGTCGCGGACACCGGCGACTTTCAGTCCCTGCGCGAATACAGCCCGCGCGACGCCACGACCAACCCGAGCCTGATCCTCAAGGCGGCGCAGATGCCGCAATACGAGGCCATCGTCGAACGCGCCGTCGCCGACAATCGCGAGGCCTCGATCGGAACGATCATCGATCACGTCCTCGTCGCCTTCGGCCTCGAGATCCTGAAAATCATCCCCGGCCGCGTCTCGACCGAAACGGACGCGCGGCTCTCGTTCGACACCAAGGGAACCATCGCCAAGGGCCGGGAGCTGATCGCCTTCTACGAGAAAGCAGGCATCGATCGCAGCCGCATCCTGATCAAGATCGCGTCCACCTGGGAAGGCATCGCCGCGGCCAGGGTGCTCGAGAAGGAAGGCATCCATTGCAACATGACGCTGCTCTTCTCGCTCCCGCAGGCCGTCCGTTGCGCGGAGGTGGGCGCGACGCTCATCTCGCCTTTCGTCGGCCGCATCCTCGACTGGCACAAAGCGAAACACGGCCGCGACTACGCCGGCCACGAAGACCCGGGTGTCCTCTCCGTGCGCACGATCTACGACTACTACAAGAAGTTCGGCTACAAGACCGAGGTCATGGGCGCGAGCTTCCGCAACACCGACGAGATCCTCGAACTCTCCGGTTGCGACCTCCTCACGATCAGCCCCGACCTGCTGGGAAAACTGCAGGCGGACACCCGCCCGGCCCCGGCAAAGCTGACGGTTGAAGCCGCCAAGCAAAGCAAGATCAAGCGGCTCCGGCTGAACGAAAAAACCTTCCGCTACCTGCTCAACGACGACGCGATGGCCACCGAGAAAACCGCGGAAGGCATCCGCAACTTCGCCGCCGACATCGTGAAGCTCGAGAAGCTGATCGAAGCGAAACGCGGCTGAACGCCGGTTTGGTTTCGGAGGCATCGTCACAGAGGCCACTGAGGGGACACGGAGTTTCACGGAGCCGGCCGCGGGTCGCCGCGAGCGATCGAACCGTTGGTTGTCGGCGATCATTTCTGATCGCCGACGCTGACAGTTGACGCGCGCGCCGATCCACGTACGAGGTCATCCATGCACCCCAAGGCTCTTGTCGCGGCGTTCACGGTGTTGCTGTCGATCGGCGTCGCTTGCGCGGCCGATGCTCCGGTTTCAGATCTCGCCGTCACGCGTGCCGCCTTCCTCCGCGTCATCGACCGGCCGAAGGTCCCGCTCGCGCCCGAGGAGAAACCCGCAAGCGAGGCGGACGAGGATGGCGTTTCCACAATTCATTTCACCTACGCGTCGGATGCGGAGCAGCGCGTGCCGGGCATCCTCCTGAAACGCGCGCGGCATGCGGCGCCGTCGGGCGAACGCCGGCCCGTCGTGATTGCGCTGCACGGCACGAGCGGAAACAAGAGTTCAGGCGAGGTGCTCGAGATCCTTCGGGCTGCAGTCCGCGCGGGATTCATCGGGGTCGCCATCGACGGGCGTTATCACGGCGAGCGCACGAAAGCAGGCAGCGGCGCGGCGGAATACAACGACGCGATCGTGCGCGCATGGCGCACAGGCCGGGGACATCCCTTCTACTACGACACCGTCTGGGATGTGATGCGACTGATCGACTATATCGAAACACGCGACGACGTGGACGCCTCGCGCATCGGCCTGATGGGCTTTTCCAAGGGCGGAATCGAAACGTATTTCACCGCCGCGGCGGATCCGCGCATCGCCGCCGCCGTGCCGTGCATCGGCGTGCAGAGTTTCGGCTGGGCGCTCGACAACGGGCAATGGAAGGCGCGCATCGCGACGATTCAGAATGCGTTCAACATCATCGCGTCCGACGAAAAACAGAACAACCCCGGCGCCGATTTCGTGCGAACGTTCTACGGCCGCATCGTGCCCGGCATCGACGGCGAGTTCGACGGCCCCGCGATGCTGCCGTTGATCGCGCCCCGGCCATTGCTCGTGATCAACGGCGACTCCGATGCGAACACGCCGGTCGCCGGCGTCCGCTTGTCGGTCGATGCGGCGCGGCCGCATTATACGGAGCAAAACGCGGACGACCGGCTCGTATTGAACGTTCAGGAAAACACCGCGCACCGCGTCACGCCCGAAAGCAAAACACAAGTCGTCGATTGGTTCGTACGCTGGCTGAAGCCGTAAGCGTTGCGGTGGCCGCGCAGGTCCCTGCCCGTTCCGGGAGGCCGGATCACCCCTTGAGCGCGCCGGCGGTGATGCCTTTCACGAGGTGCTTTTGCACGAATAAATAGAAGATCAGGACCGGCAGCGTGACGATTGTCAGGCCGGCGAAGAGCAGACCGTAATCGGTTTGATATTGCGAGGTGATGGCGAGGTTGGCCAGCCCGAGCGGCAGGGTCCGGAAACCATCGGGCCCGCCGCCGGAGAGGAACATGAAGGCGTAGAAATACTCCTTCCAGATTCCGATGAACTGGAAGATCGCAACCGTCACCAGGCCTGGCCGCGCGAGCGGCAGGATCACGCGCCAGAACGCCGCCGCCTCGCCGCAGCCATCGACGATCGCCGCCTCGTAAAACGTGCGCGGCAGCCCGCGGAAAAAACCCGCGAGGATGAATATGGCGAAAGGCAGGCCGTTCGCCATATAGACAAGCGTGAGCCCGACGCCCGAGTTCAAGAGCCCGGCCGCTCGCAGCTCGAAGAAGAGCGGAATGATGCTCAACTGCGCCGGAATCATCAGCCCGGCGAGAAACAGCCAGTACATGATCCGCCCGAGCGGATGGAAGAACCGGCTCAAGGCGTAGGCCGCCATCGAGCCGAAAAGGAGGATGCCCGCAACCGATATAAAGGTGACGACCGTGCTCGCCACGAAGTAGTCGCCGAAACGCGCTTCACTCCACGCGCGCCGGAAGTTGTCCCATTGCAGGCCATGTTCTCCGACCAGGGCGAGCGGCTCGTGAAAGATGTCCGCGTCGGATTTCAACGCGCTCGCCGCGACCCAGATCATCGGAAGCACTGTCCACGCCAGGTAACCGGCCAGAGCCAGATAGATCAGGAGCTTCGCGGGCTCGATGCCGGTCGATGCGCGCTTCATTTCGCCGCCTCCCTCCCGCGCAGGCCGAGCAACGCGACGCCCGAGCCTGCCGCCACGAGGATGAACATCACGACCGCGATCGTCGTCGCCCGCCCGATGTCGAACTCCTTGAACATGGTCGAAACCATCCACGTCGCCAGCACCTGGTTGCCGCTGCTCGGATCCTGCGCCGTCAGCAGCCAGACCATCTCGAATGTGTTCAATCCGCCTATGACAATAAACACCACGGAGATCGCGATGATCTCCGCGGTCATCGGCAGTGTGATCGCGAAAAACTGCGCGATCGATCCCGCGCCGTCGAGTTCCGCCGCTTCATACAACTGCGGATCGATCCCCTCCATCGCGGCGAGGTAGAGCACGAGATTGAAGCCGACCATCAACCACACGTAGATCGGAATCAGCGCCCAGTACAGCCGCTCCGACGCGAGCCAGGCGAAGTTTTCGAAACCGAGCAACCAGCGCGACAATCCCCAGTCGCCCGTGCCCGCCTGAACGAGGCGGCCGGCCTCGACCAGCGCGCTGTTCACGAAGCCGTTCGCCGGATCGTAAGCCGCGAGCCAGATGAGCGTCGCCGCGACGCCGCCGAGGATGTTGGGAAACAAAAAGCAGGCGCGAAACAATCCCGCGCCCGCGATGCCGCGGTGTATCAGCGCCGCGAATACAAGCGCGATCGGCACGACGAACGCCGCCGGCACGAGCATGAGAAACGCATTGTTGCCCAGCGCCTGCCAGAAGACGTCGCTCTCGAAGAGCAGCCATCGAAAATGATGCAGCCCGATCCACTCGCGCGGATTGAGCGCGTCCCAGTCGCTGAACGACCAGACGAACGACCCGAGCCCGGGAAGCAGGATCGCCGCGGCGAAGACGACCGCCGCCGGGCCGACGAACCCGAGCGCGAAACCCGGCCGCAAGCGGCCGAACCACTCCGCGCGCGCGCCGCCGGAATCGCCTTCGCGCCCGCCCGGGCGCAACCGCCGGCGCACGGCAAACGCGACCCACGCGCCCGCCGCGCCGAGCAGCCCGAGCAGAATGTATCCACGAACCGGATACAGCATCGACACCTCGCGCGCGGCGTCCGGCCCGGCCCGCGCGCGCGCGACCGCGGCGGCCGCCTCCAGCCGCGCGCCGAACGCCGCCGCGTCGATCGCGCCCGAAGCCAGCGCCTGCCTCGCGTCGGTCAGCGCCTGGTTCATCCCCGGCGGCTGCAACATGTTGGGCGGCGCGCTGAACGACGCCTGCGCCGCCTCCAGCATCGCGGCCGTTTCCTGCATGCGCGGCGAGAACAGCGACCGCTCGATCCCGCGCACCGCGACCGGCGAATCCGTCGCGCGCACGAACGCCGCCGCGCGCTCCCGCGAGGTGAGAAACCGGAGGAAATCGACCGTCGCGCGCACTCGCGCCGGATCGTTCTTTTCGAAGACGAAAAGGAATTCGTTGCTTCCCTGGATCGCGGTCGGCTCGCCCGCGCCGTCGGCGAAGACGGGGAAGTTCATCGCTCCGAGCTCGAAATCGTCGGGAAATTTTCCCGCCATCTCGTTCACGAGCCACGAGCCGGACACGACCATGGCCGCGCGGCTCTGGAGAAACGCGAGTTGCGCGGCGGTGTGCGTCATGCCCTCCCAGCCGGGCACGAGGTTTCCATCCGTCACGCGCCGAAAGATCTCCGCCGCGCGCACGAAGCGCGGATCGGTTCGCGCGCCCGGCTCGAGCGCGTTGTAGGCGCGCCAGCCTTCCGCGCCCGCGAGGCTGTGGAAGGCCGCGCGCACGAATGCGTCTCCATAACGCAGATACACGCCCGGCAACGCGACCGGCGCGACGCCCGCCGCGCGCATCCGCGCGCAAAGGTCGAAGAACTCGTCCCACGTGCGCGGCGTTTCCCATCCGTGCTCGCGAAAGAGTCTCTTGTTGTAGAAAAGCGTCCACGCGCTCTGCGCCAGCGGCAACCCGTAGGCGCGTCCGTCGAGCGTCCAGGTCTCGAGCGCGCCGGGCAGAAAGGTGTCGCGCCAGCGCGCGTCGCCCTCCCAGTTCGGGCCGTCGAGAAAAGGCGTGAGATCGACGACCCGGCCCGCGCGCACGAGGTTGGTCCACGGCAGGTCCGCCGACGTCGCATCGGGCAGGCTGCCGTCGATCGCGCGCACGCGCATCTTGTCGTGCATGCGCGGATCGCCGTGGACAAACACCTCCACGCCGGGCCGCGCGGTTTCGAACATCCGCGCCGACTCCTCGTAAAACGCCGTGCCGTACCCGCCGGAGAAGACGGGAATCTCGATCGCCATCGGCTCCGCCGCGGCCACGGCGACCGCGGCGCAGAAGCCCGCCGCCAGGCCGGCAAGCCGGCGAACCGCGACCGGGCGCGGCACGTCGAAACGCGAATGATGGGTTGCCGGGAAAAACATGCGCCGACGCAACGAATCGAAGGGTTGCGGGCGGGACACAACCAAACTGTGTCACATGATCGATCGCGCCGCGCCGGCGGGGCTCGGTCGTTGCGAGGGTCCGCAGGGTTGCTCGACCTCCGCAACGCGCGCGCACGGTCGTCCGCGCGCGGCGACTCCTCCCTTGCGGCGGCCGCGTTCGCGATTCATCAGTGAGGTCCCCCCCTTCACTTATCCCTCACCGCATGAAAGCACGAGCCATTCAAACACCCCGCGCCCTTGCCGCGCTTACGTTCACGTCTGCATTGTTTGTCGCGACCATCGCCGCGGCGGCCGAGTCGACGCTCCTCGACAAGAACGGCAATCCCGCCGGCTTTCGCGCTCTCGAGCTCGGCGAACAGGCGCCGGACTTCAACCTGCCGGGCATCGACGGCCGCTCGTATTCACTTTCCGACTTCGCGAAGTTCGACGTGCTCATGGTGCTCTTCACCTCGAACCATTGTCCGACCTCGCATGCCATCGAGCAACGCCTGCAGGAACTGCGCGCCGATTTCAGCGACCGCGGTTTCGGGCTCGTGGCGATCAACCCGAATCACCCCGATGGGATCCGCATCGACGAGCTGGGCTACGGCGAGTTCAACGACTCTTTTGAAGACATGAAACCCTACGCCGAACTCAACGGCTGGGATTTCCCCTATTTATATGATGGAGACGAGCAGCTCACCGCCCGCGCCTACGGCTGCCTCGCCACACCGCACGTCTTCATCTTCGACAAGGAGCGACGCCTCCGCTACGCGGGCCGTTTCGACGATTCTCGTTTCCTCGACGGCTCGACCGTGTCGTCCCCGGACGCCCGCAACGCCCTCGAGGATCTCTTCGCCGGACGCCCGGTCGCGGCGCCGTTGACGCGGCCGCACGGCTGCTCGACCAAGTGGCGCGAAAAACATACCGGGAACGTCGCGATCATGGAGGCATGGACGAAGATTCCTGTCTCGATCGACACGATCGATGCCGAAGGCGTGACCGCGCTCCGCGACAACCCGACCAACAAGCACAGGCTCGTCAATCTCTGGGCCACCTGGTGCGCCCCGTGCATCGAGGAATTTCCCACGCTCGTCTCCATCTCCCGCCAATACGACATGCGCGACTTCGAGCTGGTCACCATCAGCCTCGATGACCCGAAGCAGCAGGAAAAGGCAAAGGCGTTCCTGCAGAGGCAGGGCGCGGGTTTGACGAGAAGCGTCCAAAGATCCGTCGACAAGGAAGGGCGCAAAACAAACCACTATCTCTTTGCCGGCGCGAGCCATGACGCGCTGACTGCGGCGCTCGATCCCGACTGGCCCGGCCCGATTCCGCACACGGTCCTCATCGCTCCCGGCGGCGAAATCATCTGGCGCCACAACGGCATCATCGACGGCGCCGAAGCGCGTTCCGCCATCGCGACCGCGCTCACGCGCTACTACTCACCGTAGCGAAGACTTCGAAAGGAGTCGCGGAGGTCAGGCGCCGTTTGATATAACCCGGCATCACGCCGCCGGGCATCCGCTTCCGTATTCACGAAATCGGGACCTTCGACTTATAGACCTTTGACTTCTTACGGCAGATCCGTGTCGCCCATCAAATAGCGGTCGCATTCGCGGGCGGCGCCGCGGCCTTCGTTGATGGCCCAGACGACGAGGCTCTGGCCGCGCCGGCAGTCTCCAGCGGCGAAGATGCCGGGAATGTTCGTCGTGTATTTCTCGTGTTCCGCCTTGATATTGCTGCGCGGGTCGGTTTCGAGGCCGAGATCCTCGAGGATGCCCTTCTCCGGCCCGAGGAAGCCCATGGCGAGGAGGACGAGCTGGGCCGGGACGACCTTTTCCGTTCCCGGAACTTCCTTCGGCACGAACTGGCCGCGCTCGTTTTTCTCCCAGGCGATCACGACGGTGACGAGTTCCTTGACCGCGCCGTTCTCGTCGCCGATGAACTTCTTCACCGTGGTGACATAGACGCGCGGATCGTCGCCGAACTTCGCGGCGGCCTCCTCCTGGCCGTAGTCCATGCGGTAGATCTTCGGCCACTCGGGCCAGGGATTGTCCGCCTGCCGCTCCATCGGCGGCTTGGGGAGGATTTCGATCTGCGTGAGGCTCTTGCAGCCGTGGCGCATGGAGGTGCCGACGCAGTCGGTGCCGGTGTCGCCGCCGCCGATGACGACCACGTCCTTGCCGCGGGCGTGGATCGGGCAGTTGTCCGTGCTGCCGTCGAGGAGCGCCTTCGTGTTGGCGGTGAGAAACTCCATCGCGAAATGGACGCCCTTGAGGTCGCGGCCCTCGATCGGGAGGTCGCGGGGTTTGGTCGCGCCGGTGCAGATGACGGTGGCGTCGAATTCCTTGAGGAAGATCTCCGACTCCACGTTCTCGCCGACCGTGGCGTTGCAGATGAATTTGACGCCTTCCTTCTCCATCAACTCGATGCGGCGGAGCACGACCTCCTTCTTGTCGAGTTTCATGTTCGGGATGCCGTACATGAGCAGGCCGCCCGGACGATCGGCGCGTTCGAAAACGGTGACCGTGTGGCCGGCGCGGTTGAGCTG
>CAZFCY010000079.1:0-22345 GCA_964517665.1 uncultured Opitutaceae bacterium
CGGGCGATTGGTGGCAGAGCGACGACATGACGGGCGTATATCAATTCTGGGATGAGCGGCCCGACGGGTCTGTTTACGTGGGGCAGGGGCAGTTCCTCCCGATGATGGACTTGCGCTCGCTCTGCATTCTCGGATTCACATTGATACCAGCCAAAGGCTACACGGCGGCCGCGATCCGGCGGCTGATAGTGCAATGCCACGACGTGCATGGACTGCCGCGGCATGGCTTTTATTTCGAGCGGGGGTTATGGGAACGGGCACGGTTGCTGAAGGGCCGCGCGAGCGACAGTGGTATCCCAATGGCAGAAATGGAAAGGGGGCTGCGCGAGTTCGGGCTGCATTTCGAGCATGCGCGCAACCCTCGCGCAAAGGTGATCGAGCGCATTCTCGGTATTCTCCAAGTGAAGATGCAGCGGCTGCCAGGCTACTCCGGGCGCGATGCGCGCAAGGACATGCCCGAGGCGATTCGCGATCAGGTGGCAGCCGTCAGGGCAGGGCGCGTTCACCCGAGCAAATTCTTTTTGTCCACGCAGGAGCTGACGGAGCGGATCCAGGGGATTTGCGAGGATTACAATGCAGAGAAGCACTCCAACCGCGCGAGGATCATTCCAGGACGATCGCCGAATGAAGTGTACCAACTGCGGAAAACAGATGATGTACAGCACCTGCCAGAAGGCTTCCGGCACTTGCTCGCCTCGCACCGATTTCCGATGAAGATCGGACGCAACGGCATCCTGGTTGCCAAGTCGTTTGGTGGCGGCCGTTACGTCTCGCCCGAGCTACTCACGCGCAAGGGTGAGACCGTGCTCGTGTGGCTGGACGTGGAGGATCTTTCGCAGATCACGGTGACGACACTGACGCACGAGTGCCCGCTTGTGGTCCCTCGCCAGGATCCGATCCCGGCGATGGGAGCGGCGCCGGAGGAGATCCGCCGTGTCATGAATCTGCAGCGCGCCGCAGTTGCACGCGGGCAGGCCGTCGTGCGTGTGCTCGCCGGTGGCGCGGTGCCGTTTCGAAAGTTGGCGGTCGATCCCGAGATGGAGCGCAAGGCGGCGGAGTTCCGGCGCGTCCAGGAAGAGCATCGCGAGCGGCAGGAGCACGAGGCGCGTCAACAGAAGGAGATTGAGAAGATGCGCCGCGAGATCGCCGGCCGCGATATGACCGCGGAACTGGATGCGCTCGAGGCGAAGCTTGTTGCAAAGGGTTTGTTGCTCGGTCTGCCGCATGTCGATCTCGACCGGCAACAGCGAGGGCTCGAGCTGATGAAGAACGCGATCGAGCGGGAGAACGACGCGCCATGAGTAGCACGCGAAAGGCGCCGGCCGGCCAGCCTCTGAGGCAGGAACGATATTGTAGCGCTGTCGAGTATGACGAGGGGCTGAAGGCGTTGCCGGTGGCGAAACGGGCTGAGTTGATCGCGGATGCCGACGTCCGCGCATTGATCTGGTTCCTGCAGTTCCGATCGTTGCCACCACGAGAGCAGGGGATTGGACGCATCGGTGGCATGTCTCGCATCGCCGAGGAGATCTTTCCTTACGTGCATGCGGCTGTCGCCGCCCGGGGCGGCATCACGCGCGAAGATGTAGATTCCAACGTTGAGACGTACCGGCCGAGGATGGCTGACGCTGAGTGGCGGGCGGGTGTGGTTGCGGCCGTGGCGAATGCGCTCAGGGATTATTGTATAAACCCGGCGCGCAGAGTCTTTCCGTCTCTGTGTGCTTCCTATCGCGGCGTTGCGACGACGCACGAACCCGATCTGCCGGGCCATGAGTTTCTGGCGGTCTTGCAGGGGTATCGCTCGGATGTGGTCGCCGGCGCCTCGTCCTCAACAGCCAAAACCGAGGTAAGCCGTCGCGTGGAAGCGATGCTCTCGTTCACATTCGAGAGCGGGCGGGCGTGCTTGGTGGAAGGGGTGCCGCGTACGGGAAAGACGTCTGCCGCGAAGGCATTTTGCGAAGCGCATCCGGGGCTCGCGCGGTATATTGTCACGCCTCCGGGCGTCGCGGAACAGGACCTTTTGCGGGCAGTTGCCGATGCAATTGGGGTCGCGGATTCAAGCGCGTACAAGAACGTTCAGATCCGGGCAGCGGTCGAAGAGGTGCTTCGCCGAAGCAGGCTCGCCCTGGTTTTTGACGAGGCCCAGTGGCTCATCGGCCAGAACGTGCGCGTGCGGGGCATGCCGCAAAGGCTTTTGTGGGTAAAGCAGCTCATCGATTGGTCTGTGCCGGTCGCCTTCGTGGCGCTTCCGGATTTCTCGCGGCTGTTGAAGAATGTTGGGGCCAAGACCGGATGGCCGATCGAGCAGATAACGGGGCGGGTGGCGTTCGAAAGCCTGCCCTCTGAGCTTTCAGAGGCGGACTTGCGTGCGATCTTCGAGTGTCACATGCCGAACGCTGATTCCGCTTCAGCGGACTTGGTTGTCGGATGCGCGATGCAGGATCGAGATCAGGCCGGCGCGATCGGCAAAGTTGTCGATCTCGCGGGTTTCCTGTGTCGGCGGCGCGGCGGCAAAGAACCTCAATTCGAAGACTTCAAGGCCGCGGTGCTCTCGCATCATCGCCCGTCGCAGTCCGTGGTTCGCGTGCAATCGCCTCGTGCCACCTCCGCGGACACTCCGCGCACGGGTCGCGACGGCTCCGCGCGGGCTCTGCCGAGCGGCGATCTCGGCGGGCGTCTGGGCCGTCCCGAGCACATCCCCTCGGTCTGAGGGAAGACGAGTTTCAATCATCGAACGCCTGTTTTTCCGGGGTTTTCCCGGAAGGGCCGCGCTTACCCCGATTTTTTTGACAACCTCGACCCCCAAAACCGACATGTCGGCGGCGCGCTTACAGAATCTCGCAACTTGTTGGTGCCGAGGAGGGGAGTCGAACCCCTACGCCCGTGAAGGCGCTAGAACCTGAATCTAGTGCGTCTGCCAATTCCGCCACCTCGGCTCACGTATCAGGAGCGGAGGTTCTGTCATGGCGCGGCGGAGCCCGGCAAGGATTATTTCCCGCATCCTTCCGGCGCGGGACGCGGTTGGAAACGAGGGTGGCTGGAAGCTGGCCGGGCAGGGTTCCGGCGCCATTCAATCCGCCACGCCCGATTCGGGCGCGGGAGGGCGGGGCGTGGCCGAGGCATCGACGACGCGGATGCGGCGGATCAGCAGGGCCGCGCACAAAAGAAAGACGAGCGAGGCCGCGCCCGCCCAGCCGAAGCGCTGGATCGAGCCGTCCGCGGCCTCGACCACGATGTATCCAGAAAGCCATGACGCGACCGCGCCGGCGGCCGACTGGAGCGCGGTGTTCAGGCTCATGAAACCGCCCCGGAGGCGGTTTTCCACGCTCATCGTCACGAGCGCCATGCCCGGCGTCCAGCGCGCGCCCATGGAGATGATGAACAGCGTCGTGATCGTGAGGATGACCGGCAGCGGCCACGGCCCGATGCTGGTCACGAGGATGACCGGCACGATCGCAAACACGGCGTTGCAATCGAACAGCCGCACGTGCCCGAAACGATCGCCGAGCCGCCCGAGGACGTTGTTGCACACGAGCGTGGCGAGGCCCGCGCACAAATAGACGAGCGAGAGCGACTCCTCGGGCACGCCCGCGTTTCGCACCAGCGCGGTGGCGAGAAACGGCACGATGACCATGCCCGACATCGTCAGCATCACGACGAGCCCGAACGCGCGCAGGTGGTTGGCCTCGGAGACGATGGCGACGAACCGCTTCACGGCCGGCAGCGGGCGCGGGTCCTTCAGGTGCGCGTCGACGCGCGGGAGGATGAACAGCGCCGCGATCCCGACCACGACAGCCACGCCGCCGAGCGCGAGAAACGGCGCATGCCAGTCCGACTTCGCGGCGAGCCACAGGCCGATCGGCACGCCGCCGATTTGCGCGAGGGAAAACGCCGACATGACGAATGCCATCCCGGCCCCGCGGCGCTCCCGCGGCACGATATCGCCGACCACGGCGGTGACGACCGAACCTGCCACGCCGCCGAATGCCCCGGCGAGGATGCGGGCGAGAAGCAGCACCTCGTAGCCGCGCGCGAACGCGCAGAGCAGGGTCGTGCCGGTGAACCCGGCGAAGAGCGCGAGCAGCGCGCGTTTCCGATCGAAACGGTCGAGGAAAAACGTGGCGGCGAGGCCGAAGACGCCGGCGCTCAGCCCGTACGAGGCGACCAGGCTGGCGAAGGCATCCGGGCCGATGGCAAAATCCCGCATCAACTGCGGCCCGAGGGGCATCATGACCATGAAATCCATCACGTGGGCGAACTGCACCAGCGCGAGAATGCTCAGCGTCGCGCGTTCCCTGGAGGCCGTGAGGGTTGCCATTCGAGCGCCCCAAAAAGCTGGCGCGCGCGCAAATGGCAAACCCGTCCTCCTTGCGGCGTCGAGAAAACCGCGGCCCTCGCGTGGACTCCAAAAGAGCGGGCAGAACGCGCGTCGAGTTCGGAGTTCCGCCGTCAGGCGGCAGGTCGGACCGGCTGAAGCCGGAACTCCAAACGCCAAGCCGGCGCGACCATCACTTCCACTTGCGCCCTCGGAACAGCAGGGCTGATTCATTCTGCCTTTGAGGCCCAAAGGGCCGGTGTTCCGGAACGAATCAGCCCTGCCCGGAAGCGGCCGGCTCGTTTTGCAGCCTCGCCATTTCCGCCGGTTTTTAACTATTAAGCACGGATATGCCTCGTTCGCGCACTGTGTCGCAAACCCGGATCGCCCGCGATCTCGGCGTCTCCCAAGCCCTTGTCTCGCTCGCGCTCAATGGCCGCAAGGCCGGCATCCATGCCGAGACCTATCAGCGCATCTGGGATCGCGCGGCCCAACTCGGCTATTCGCCGAAAGGCATGCGCGTGGAAGTCTCGCCGCACGCGAGGCGGGTCCGCGAGGTCGGCTATATCCTGCGCTCGCCGCTGCGGCTCTATTCACAGAGCAACTTTTTCTCGCACGTGCAGCACGGGCTTCACACCACGCTCGAGGCGGTGGGCTGCGCCGCGCTTTTTCTCGGGGCGGAGGATGAGTTGAACGCGAAGAAACTCGAGCGCGTGTTCAACGATCGCGAGTCGCTCTTCGGCACGGTGCTGCTCGGCGAGGTCGGCCTGCGTTTTCTCGACCGCGTGCGCGCGCGCGCAAAGCGCGTCGTCGCGGTCTCGGCGAGTTTCCCGGGATTCTGCCATTCGGTGAACTCGAACGAGCAACAGGCGGTGGAGCTGCTGATCGAGCACCTCGTCGCGCAGGGGCACGAGCGCATCGGCTGGTTCGGCGGAAACGTCGGCCTGAGCCGCCACACGCAGCGGAGAAACGCGTTGGGAAACGCGCTCGAGTTGCGCGGCCTTCCCCGGCTGGAGGATTATTGGATCGACCTTCCCGACGGCGACCGCAACGCGGGCGCGGAGGCCGCGCGCGCGTTGCTGGGGCACGCGCGCAAGAAGTCGTTTCCCACCGCGATCGTCTGTTACAACGGCATGATGGCGCGCGGAGCGGTGAACGCGCTGCACCAAAAAGGCCTGTCCATTCCCGGCGATCTTTCCGTCGTGGCGATCGATCAGACGCGCGTCATCACGGAGGAGAGTCCGACCATCACAGGCGCGAGCGCGGCGCCGGAGAAGATGGGCGAGGCGGCGGCGCGGCTCATCCTCGAGAGCAATGGCGAGGCGGGCGGCGGGTTTGCGGATCTGGTCCTGCCGGCGCAGTTGCTCACCGGCGAATCGAGCGGCGCGCGGGCGAAATAGGACGCGTTTCCCCCGCGCGCCCCCCGGGGCCGGGCCGCCCGGTCCTTCCCGAAACGATTGCGCTTGATCTATAATAGTTATTAAGCATTCCTCCTCCCCTCCCCATGACCCCCTACGACCACGCGATCATCGCCTTTTATTTCGTCTTCATGCTGGCGATAAGCTGGGCCTTCCGGCGCTTCATCCACAACGTCAGCGACTATTTTCGCAGCGGCGGCCAGGTGCTGTGGTGGATGGCCGGCGGCTCGGCCTTCATGGTGTCGTTCAGCGCGTGGACCTTCACCGGCGCGGCGAGTCGCGCGTATGGCGACGGCTGGCCGATCGCGGTCATCTATGTGGCGAACGCGCTCGGATTTCTGATGAACGCGGCTTACTTCGGGCCGCGTTTCCGCCAGCTTCGCGTCATCACCTCGATGCAGGCGGTGCGCGCGCGCTTCGGCCGCGTGAACGAGCAGTTCTTCACCTGGCTCACGATTCCGCTCGGCACGATGTACGCGGGCATCTGGCTCTACGGCCTCGGCGTGTTTTCCTCCGCCGCGTTCGGGCTCGACGTGACCACGACGATCGTCGTGACCGGCGCCACCGTGCTCGTGATTTCGCTCGTGGGCGGAAGCTGGGCCGTGGTCGCGAGCGATTTCATCCAGGTGTTGATCCTCATGCCGATCACGGTCGTCGCGACGGTGCTCGCGCTCGCGCACGTCGGCGGCACGGCGCAATTCGTGGAACGGCTCGCGGACACCCGCCTGGATTTCTCCCGGCTCTTCAGCGACGAGTTTCTTCTCTTCTGGTGTGTCGCGATCCTGATCAAGCAGTTCATCTCGACCAACAATCTCAGCGACGCCTCTCGCTACCTCTGCGTGAAGGACAGCGGCCACGCCCGCAAGGCGGCGCTGCTCGCGGCCGGGCTTTTCTGCGCCGGCACCTTCGTCTGGTTTCTCCCGCCGATGGCGGCGTCGATCACGCATCCGGATCTCGGCGCGGTTTTTCCCACGCTGAAGAACCCGGCGGAGGGGTCTTTCTTCGCCATCGCCATGGCCACCTTTCCCAAGGGCATGCTCGGACTGCTCGTCAGCGGCATCTTCGCCGCGACGATGTCGTCGATGGACTCGGGCCTGAACAAGAACGCCGGCATCTTCGTGAAGAATTTCTACCAGCCGGTGCTCCGGCCCGCGGCGACGGATCGCGAGCTGCTCGTCACCGGCAAGATCACGACCGTCTCGCTCGGGATCATCGTCATCCTCGTGGCGCAATCGTACAGCCGCCTGCAGGATCTCTCGCTTTTTCAGCTCATGCTGGACTTCGGCATCCTCGTCGCGCTGCCGCAGACCCTGCCGCTCGTCCTCGGCATCTTCATCCGCCGCACGCCGGCGTGGTCGGGCTGGTCGACCGTGTTGATCGGCTTCGTCGTGAGCTGGGTGACGCGCCATCACCTGACCCTCTCGTGGGCGCTCGAGACCTTCGGCATGGGCGGCTCGGATCTCACGACATGGGAAAAACAAAACTGGGACCAGGGCGTCGCCGTCTTCTCCAACGTGATCATCTGCACCGCGTGGTTCCTCTTCACCCGGTTCTTCTACGCGCGCGAGCCCGCGGTGTATCGCGAGGCGATCGAGGAGTTCTCCCGCAGGATAGAAACGCCGGTCGAGTACGCGAAGGACGAGATCGAAGCGCCGACGGACGACCGGCAGTCGTGGCTCATCGGCTGGCTCTGCCTGCCCTACGGCGCGATCGTCATGCTCATGGCGCTCATTCCGAACCCTTGGCTGGGCCGCGCGGGCTTCGCCTTCAGCGGCGCCGTCGTGGCGCTCGTCGGCTGGCTGCTGGTCAGGCAGGCGAAACCGGCCGCGAAGCCGGGTCCGAATGTGTAGTTGGTTTTCGAATACGACATGATCGCAATCGCCCCCGCCTCCATCGTTGTCATGATCGGCCCGCGTTTCCGGGGAGGTTCGATGCCTCGCAAAAGCCCATGACTGAAACGGAAGCCCGCGCGCTCCACCGCGGCCTGGTGATTCCGCTTCCTCCCAACCGCGTGTGGCGAACCTACCCCGGAGGAGCCACCCTCGATCGCCTGGCCGGCCGGCCCGATCCGCGGGATGGCTCGTTTCCCGAAGACTGGATCGGCTCGGTCACCACCGCCGTCTCGCCCGGTCGCGAGCACATCCGGGAAGGGCGATCGCAGGTCGCGATCGACGGTCGCGTCCTCGATCTCGAAGAGCTGTTTCAATCCGATCCGATCTACTTCTTCGGCGCGCGCCATGTCGCGGCCTTCGGCGCGCGGCCGATGATGCTGGTGAAGTTTCTCGACTCCGCCATCCGGCTGCACGTGCAGGCGCATCCCTCGCGCGAGTTTGCCCGGCGGCGGCTCGGCTCGTCCTCCGGCAAGACGGAAGCCTACTACGTGCTCGGCGCGAGAGAGAACGTGACCGGGCCCCATGTCTTCATCGGGTTTCAACGCCCGCCCACGCGCGAGCGCCTGCGCGAGATCATCACGACGCAGGACGTCGCCGCGCTCGAGCAGTGTTTCGACAAAATCCCGGTGAAGCCGGGCGACGTGTTGCTCGTTCCCGGCGGGATGCCGCACGCGCTGGGCGAGGGGCTGTTTCTCATCGAGATCCAGGAGCCGAGCGACCTGGTCGTCCGCCTCGAGTTCGAGCGCGGCGGTTGCGTCCTGCCGGAGGCGGCGCGTTTCATGGGTCGCGGCGTCGAATTCGCGCTCGATCTGCTCGATCTCGCGCGGCATCCGGTGGAGGAGATCGACGCCCTCGCGCGCTGCGCGCCCCGCCATCGCCGGTCGCTCGGCGCCGGCCGCTCGCACGAGGAGGAACTGATCGGGCCGGAGCAGACGCCCTGCTTCGGCCTGCGCCAGTGGCGCCTCGAGGAGCGCGTCGCCATCGAATCCGACGGCTTTCGCATCATCATCGTCACCCGCGGACGCTGCCACATCTCCACCGCAAACTCCCGACTGCTCGCGCAACCGTTCGACAAGTTCATCATGCCTGCCGGCCTGGGGCGCGTGGTCTTCGAACCTGAATCATCCACCGATATCGTCGCATGTCATCCACCCCAGCCAGGCTGAACGCAGACGGAGCCATTCCCGCCACCCTCGGCCGCGTGCTGGCCGTTCTCACCGAGGTGGAGCGTCGCGACTTTTTTCCCGGTCCGATGCTGGACGAACTCCGGTCGCTCGCGGACGAGTTTGTTGTCGTTGATCCACAACCACAGCGCGACCTCGCCGCGTTGCGGCCCGATGTGCTCGTCGCCTGCTGGAAGACTCCCGCGCTGCCCGAGGCGCTGCCGGAATCGCTGCGTTACGTGTGCCATCTGTGCGGCTCCGTCAAAAAGCTCGTGACGCGAAAGCACCTCGAGGACGGCCTGCTCCTGACCAACTGGGGCGGCTCGATCAGCCGCGTCGTCGCGGAGTGGGCGCTCTTCCACATTCTCGCCTGCCTCCGCCGCGCGCCTTACTGGACGATCGCGATGCACGAGCACGGCGGCTGGAAAAACGAGAAGACCGAGACCGCCTCGCTCTTCGGACGATCCGTCGGCCTCCATGGCTTCGGGCTCGTCGCGCGCGAACTGGCGCGGTTGCTCGCGCCCTTCCGCTGCCCGATCTCCGTCTTCGCGCCGGACGTGGACGACGACGCCGAACGGCGCCATGGCGTGCGCGCGGCGCAATCGCTCGAGGCGCTCTTCGAGGAATCCGATGTCGTGGTGGAACTCGCGCCGCTCATTCCCGAAACGCGGGGCATCGTCACGGAGGATCTGCTCCGGCGGCTCAGGCCGGGCGCGGTGTTCGTCAACGTGGGGCGCGGCGCGGTCGTCGATGAGGAGGCGCTCGTGCGCGTCGCGCGCGAAGGCAGCGTCCGGTTCGGCCTCGACGTCTTCACGACCGAACCGCTGCCCGCCGATCATCCGCTGCGCGGCATGATGAACGTCTCGCTCACGCCGCACCTCGCCGGGCCGACCACGGACCGGCGGCGCGACGCCGGCGCGTTCGCGCTCGCCAACCTGCGCGCCTTCGCCGCCGGCGCGCCGTTGCAGGCGGTGGTGACGCCGGAGATTTTCGACCGCACGACGTAGGCGATGCGTATTCACTTTCCAAATACCATGGCCCGGGCAGGGCCACGAGACACGCGGGCCTGATCCGCATGACTCCCTACGAGCACTTCAAGGATTGCGCGCGCCGCCTGCTCCTGCCGATCGAGCGGCTCATGCAAGCGGACTGCGCGCATCTTCCGATCGCCGGACCTGCGAGCGATCACGACGCGCAGGCGGACCGCCTCGAATCTTTCGCGCGGCCGCTTCTGCTCGCCGCGCTGTGGCTCCAGGCGGTCGATCGGGACGGCGCGGGCGCGGACCAGCCGTTGCGCGATCGCATCGCGACCTGGTTTCGCAAGGGCCTCGTCGTCGGGACCGACCCGGCCTCGCCCGAATATTGGGGACCGGACGCCAACTACCATCAGCACCACGTCGAGATGGGCTTGATGACGATCGCGCTTCAGTTCGCGCGCGGCGCGCTCTGGGATCCGCTGACGGAACGCGAGCGCGCGCAGGTCGCGGCCTGGTTCGCCACGTGCCGCGGCGGCGGCATCGTGAACAACAACCATCTCTTCATGTCGGCGCACATCCTCGAGTTCCTCCGCATGGCGGGTTTCGAACATCGCACCGATCGCGCCGTGATCACCGCGCATCTCGACCAGCTCGAAACCATGCATCGCGGCGGCGGTTGGTTCGAGGACGGCATCAACCAGGCCTTCGATCACTACAACGCCTACGCGTTTCACTTCTACGGTTTGTGCCGGGCGCTGCTGCACGGCGCGCGCGAGCTGGAGCGCGCGGAGCGCTGGCGCGGATGGGCGCGGCTCTTCATCGAGGATTACCAGCACTTCTTCGCCGCGAACGGCGAACATCCCGCGTTCGGAAGATCGATCCTGTATCGGTTCAACGCCGTGAACGTCTTCGGTCTCGCCGCCGCCGCCGGTTGCTGCGGCATTCCGCCCGGCCGGGCGCGCCGGATCTGTATCCAGAATGTGGATCACTTCCTCGGGCTGCCGATTTTTCAGGAGCAGGGCTGCCTCGCCTTCGGCTGGACGGATCGCTTCGAAGCGCTGGCCGAGCCCTACTCGTGCGCGGCCTCGCCCTATTGGGCCGCAAAGGGATTCGCCGGGTTGCTCGCGCCCGCGGACGCGCCGTTTTGGACGGCGCCGGACGAGCCCCTGCCGAGCGAGACGGGCGATTTCGTTCGCCCCATCCCGACGGCCGGCCTGCTGCTGCGCGGCGTGGGCGGAGAAGTCGAGATTCTCAACGCCGGCTCGATGGTGGGAAACACACAACTGCGCTACGGCGCGTGGAAGTGGAGCAAGCTCGCCTACCGCACCGGCGTCGGTTTCACGCTCGCGAGGGGTTCTCCTGCGAGCGACTGGTCGGTCGATGGCGCGCTCACGATCGAACTCGAGGACGGCCGTGTTTTCGGACGTCACTCGACGGTCTGCGTGGAGATGGACGAGCGGCACATCGGCTACGCGTGCAACCTCGGCTCGAAGACCGGCCAGGCGAACGCAGGCGTGGAAACATTCGTCTGGTGGAACCGCGGCTGGCTGCTTTCCGTCCATGCGATCGAGGCGCGACAGACCGTGGTGGCGCGAGTTGGTGGATACGCGCTCGCGCTTCGCTCGCCGGGCACGCTCGAAAGAGCAGGAGCGGCTTCAGCCGCGATCGAAGCTCGAGCAATCCCCGACGCATCGCGGCTGAAGCCGCTCCTACCTGTCGGCGCAGGCGTGCTGCGCGTCTTCAGCTCGGACGGTCGCGGCTCGGTTCTGCAAGCCGTTTCCGGTTTCGTTTTCGGCGAATGGGACGATCGCCTCGATGATGAAACGCCGCGCCGCCACATCCAGGCGCCCTGGCACCGGACGCCCGTTTTGCGTGCGTCACCATTTTCTGGATACGGCTTCCTCGCCGCGCTCGCCTGGACGGGAACCGACCGCGCCGAGGCTGCGCTCTGGACGCTCGTCGCCACACGCGAAGGACATTGGTCACTGTCCCATCCGGCACTCGGCGGTTGGGAAATCGAACACTGGTCGCTGCCGGAGATCGGCGGCTGACCGAATCGCCCCGAGACAACGACATCGCCTCCCGCCCATGAAAAGACACCTGCTTTTTCTCCTCGTCGTCACGCTCACCGCTTCCCATTCCGCGTTGTCCGGCGCCGGCGGCGAGGCATCCGCGCGCGTGCCGGAACGGGCGCCGCGCACCAGCATCCTCGCCGGCGAGCGCGACGCGTTCAGCGCCTACGCGACCACGGGCGCCGGAGCGGCGGCGTTTGCAAAGATCAAGGCGGACTTCGACGCGCGCTGTTTCGATCTCGAGTTTCCCGAGGAACCGGTGACCTACGGCGATCCCGCTCCGTCGAAACGCGACAGCGCGAAGGTCGATCTCTGGCGCGGCCAGCAGGACGCGGCGGGCAGAATCGCCGCGGTCGCCGAAGCGGCCGCGCTCATCTGGGTCGTGACCGGCGAGGAGCGCTACCTCGACGTCGCGCGCGAGTGGCTGCTCCAGGCGTGTCGTTGGAAACTGGATGCAGGCGCCTGGGCGTCCGGCCCCGTGCGCGGCGCGACCGATGTCTATTACAACGACGAGGCGCACTTCCGGCTCTGGCGCAAGCTGCCGCTTGTTTACGACCAGATCCGCGACGAACTCGGCGATGGCGAACGCAAGATCGTGCTCGACCATTTTCGCGAGCGCGGCCGCCGGTCGGCGCGCTGGATCAGGGAAACCGGCCGCATCGAACGCCTGAAGCGAAACTCCCTCGAGGTGAACCCTTCGAGCCATCCCGTGCGGTTCATGACCATGACCGGCCTGACCGGGCTCGCGCTTTGGGACGACCTGCCGGAGGCCCGCGAATGGTGGCGGTTCGCCTACGATTTCTACCGCGACCAGTTCACCCCGTGGGGCGGAGACGATGGCGGCTGGGCGGAAGGCGTCGCCTACTGGCGGGGCGTCATCGAGCACGCCGCGTTTCAGGACGCCCTGCTCGCGATCGGCGATCCCCTCGCCTACGCGAATCCGTTCTGGCGAAACACACCCTACTTTCAGGTCTACAACGCGCAGCCCTACCGCCACACGGCCTTCGGCGATCTCTCGAACGCCGGCCGCTTCAACCTCGAGCCCGTGGTCGCCGACTTTCTTCTTCACATGGCGCGCGTCACGGGCGACGGGCATCTTGTATCCTATGCGTCACTACAGACCGACACCCGTGTTTCGCCGATCGATTCCGGTCTCGGCAGCCTCGATCGCATCTACCCGAACGCGGCGGAGTTTCTCGTCCGCAACTTCATCGCGAGCGGCCGTCCGCTTCCCGCGGCGGAGCCTCTTTCCGCATTGCCGGCCCAGCGCTTCTTCAGCGATGTCGGCTGGGCTTCGATGCACAGCGCGCTCGGCCGGCCGGAGGAGGACATCCACATCACCTTCGTCTCCTCGCCCTACGGCTCGTTCAGCCACAGCCACGCGCATCAGAACGCGTTCATCCTGAACGCATGGGGCGAAAACCTCGCCATCGCCTCCGGTTACCGCGAGTTCCACAACTCGCCGCACCACGACGGATGGACACGCCTCACTGTATCCAAGAATCTGATACTGATCGACGGCAGGGGCCAGAAGCCGCGCGACAAGAACTCCACGGGCAGGATCACGCGCTTCGACGCGCGCGACGACGCCGTGTGGACAACCGGCGACGCGACGAAAGCCCACCAGCTCGGCAATCCCGAGGGCGGCATCGAGCGGGTCACGCGCGACCTCGTGTTCGTCGACCGGCGCTACCTCGTCGTCCGCGACGTCGTGCGCACGCGCGAGCCCTCGAGCGTCACCTGGCTGCTGCACGCCGTGAACCCGATCGCGTGGGAGGAGGACCGCGCGGGCGCCTTCATCCACACCGATGGAGCGACGCTGACGACGCGCCTGCTCACGCCTGAAGGCTCCGGCTGGGACGCGGAGGTGAAGGACAAGTTTTCCGTGCCCGTCGATCCGAAGTACGCGCGAGGCGGCGTGACGGCGTCCTGGGCCACCGGCTCGTGGACCGAGCAAAGCCATCTCTTCGCGCGGACCCGCGAGCGTTCGCGCGAACACACGATCTTCGCCGTCCTCTGGCCCGAGCGCGGCGCCCGCGACGCGTCGGTCGCGATCGAGGTGAAATCCGCCGGCACGGACGCGATCGAAATCCGCCGCCCCGACGGCCGCGCCCAGCGGATCACCCTGACCGACACCACGCTCTCGATCGACTGAGCCGGAAGCAAAAGCCACTTTTCTGTCGCGTACGTTACAGAAAAACGGCTTCGATCCACGCGGGATTCGCGGAGATGAGCGGGCACGAAAAAACCCCGGCCGACGGAGGTCGGACCGGGGTTGAAAACTCGGAGGACACGCGAGCGCGTCCTCTCGGGATGAGGGTCAATCCACCTGGAACAACTCGACGAGCGCGACGCCGGTCGTCTCGCCCACGCCGCTCACGTTGATCGTGTAATGGCCGGGCTGCAGCTCGATGAGCAGCGCCGCGTCCTTCCCGCCTTCATCGAGCGGGAAGGCGCCGATCGCCACGGCGGTGGCGGCGACCTCGGACGCGTTGTCCGCCTCGCCCCAGTTGTCGTTCGTCTCGAGCGCGACCTGGCCCTGAAGGACGGTGATGATCGGATCTTCGAGCACGCCCGCGATCTGATCGGCGAGCGTCGGGCCGACCGCGCGGACGAGGATCGTGCGGGGCACGTCGCCTTCGATCACGAAGCCGGGAATGAGGACGTCGTTGCCAACGCCGACCACGGCGCGGGCTGAGACGTTGACGAGGTGCGCGGTCGAAGCTGCCTCGTCCGCATCGTAAACTTCGACGAGGCCGATGCCGGTCGTGTTGTCCACGCCGGAGAGGTGCAGCGTATAGCTTCCCACCGGGAGCGTGGCGAGAATCACGCTGTCGGCCGAGTCCTCGAGGAGATCGAACGCGCCCACGGCCGCGGAGGCTTCGAGGATTTCCTCGACATCGTCCGAAGTGCCCCAGCCGGTGTTGGTGGCCAGCGTGCCACCGCCGGCGTCGAGCAGTCGCAGCGTCGGAGTCTCGAGGTATTCGGATTCGGGGACTCCGTGCGGTTCGAGCCCGGGGCCGATGCCGCGCACGAGCACGCGCTTGGTTCCCGTGCCGGAAATGACGAACCCGGGAATGAGGATGTCGTCGCCGGTGCCGACATCCGCGCGGGCGGAGATGTTGACGAGGCGGGAAGTCGAGCCGATCAAGAGATTGGCGGCGGCCGTGCCGGTGTAGTTCGCCTCGTTCACCGTGGCCACGACCGCATACGCGCCGGTGGCCGAGGGAACGGCGGGCGAGCCGTTGTAGGTGACATCGACCGTGAGGCCCGCGGGGGTCGTGGTGACGGTGACCGGCTTGGGTGAACCATCGAAGACGAAAGTCGTGTCCGTGATCACGACCGTGGCCGCAGCCTTGGCGATGACGAGCGTGGCGTTTTCAACGCCGCTGTAATTCGGATCGGCGACCGTCGCGACGACAGCGTAGCTGCCGGCGGCCGTCGGCACGGTGGCGGAGCCGTCGTAGGTGACATCGACCGTGAGACCCACGGGGGTCGTGGCGACCGCGACCGGCTTGGGCGAACCATCGAAGACGGAGGCCGTGTCCGTGATCGCAACCGTGACCGCGGCCTTGGCGATAACGAGCACGGCGTTTTCAGTGCCGCTGTAGTTCGGGTCGGCAACCGTCGCGACGACAGCGTAGCTGCCGACGCTCGTCGGCGCGACTCCGGAGCCGTCGTAAGTAACGGTGAGCGGGACGTCGGCGGGCGTCGTCGTGGCCGTCACGCTCTTCGCGGAGCCATCGTAAGTCTGGGCGAGGCCGCCCAGGGCGATATCGACCGACGCGGGCGTGATGCTCGCGGTGAGGCCCGAAGGCTGCGTCAACGTATAGTTGCCCGCATCGGCGCCGGCGAGCGCGAGGCCGGTGACGGTCACGGGTTTGTTCACCCCGACATCCGCGTCGTCGAAGGTCGCGGGCGTTCCACTCGCGTCGAGCTCGACGTCGTCGCCCACGGCAAAACCGATGAGCGTGGCGCCGGCGACGGACAACGGCGCGACAGCGGTGCCGTCGAAGTCGCGGTCGATGGCGGTGACGCCGGCGACGGTGAGCGCCTTTGGAGCGATCACGATCTGGAGCGCATCGGCGCCGATATTGCCGGCGCTGTCGGCCGCGCTGACGGTGACGTCGAACGTGCCCACACCGGTCGGCGTGCCGGTGATGCTTCCTGTGCCGGCATTCAGAACGAGACCCGGGGGAAGCTGGCCGGCGGTTTGACCGAAAATGATCGGATCTCCGGAGGCGGTGACGACGAAGTTGAAAGCCGTATCGTACGTTCCGGCAGCGGCGGTCGCGGAAGTGACGACAGGCGCGATATTGTCGATCGTGAAAGTTTCCCCAGCGGTGAATCCGGTCGCGACGGGATTCGTGTATTCATCCACGATGCCGGTGCCGCTCGCGTTCAAATCGAGCCGGAGCGTGCCGTCGCCGGCGACCGATTCGACCGTGACGACAAAGGTCGTGGTCGCGGTCGAGTTGGGCGCGAAGGCGGTGATCGTGCCAACCGCGTCGCCAGTGGCGGTCACGGTGAAGTCGGCGCTGTCGACGGCGAGCACGGGCTTGTTGAAGGTCACGTTGAACAGCACGGTATCCGCATTCGTCACCGTGGCGCCGGGATGATGGCGCTCGATCGAGGCGACGGCGGGCGTCTCGGTCGCGAAGATCTTGACCAGCGACTGGCCGGAGCGGGTGCCCGGCACGAGATAAATCGTGTCGTCAGCGACGACGCCGCCGGCAAACTTGTCCAAATCCGACGCATCGACCTCGGCGGGGAAGTTGGTGTACCCGGTCATGGCGCCGCTGGTGGCGTCGATCTTGACCAGATGGTCGGCTTCGAACGGCACGAGCCAGACGTCGGCGCCGTCGTAAACCGCGCCATTGAAGGACGCATGCACGCCTTTCGTGAAGGTGGCAGGCCACTGGGTCGCATCGTCTTCGGAACCGTATCCGGTCATCACGTCCGTGGACACGTCGATCGAGATCGCCCGGTCCGCGTCGTAAGGAGCGAGCCACACCGACGTGCCGTCGAACGTGCCGCCGGCGAAAGCGCCAGCCTGCATGACGAAACCCGCCGGCCAGGCCGAAACGATCTCGGGGATTCCCGTGCCCACGGGCACCTTGATCACGGCGTCGGCATTGAACGGGACGAGCCAGAGGTTGGTTCCGTCGAAAAGTCCGCCCCAATAGGCGTCGGCCACATCGACCGTCGGCCGATAGCCCACGGGAAGGTCGAAGCCGACCATTTGCGTGGAGTTGGGCTCCGCGGGATCGAGACGCACGATCTGCTCGGCGTTGAGCGGCGCCAACCACACGTAGGTACCGTCGAAGACGGCGCCGGCGAATGCCGCGGACTCATTCGGCGGCGTGATGCCGGCGGGCCAGTTGTTGAAAAGTTGGCTGTCCTGATCGGCCGGCGTGAAGCGCACGACCGAGTTGGCGTTGTAGGGCGCCAGCCAGATGTGAGTGCCGTCGTAGGCGCCGCCCACGAACTTGTTCAGCGTGCTGCCGTCACTGATCAGCGGGTAGCCGGTCATCTCACCGGTGAGGGTATCGACCTTGACGATCTGGTTCGCGTCGTTCGGCAGCAGCCACAGGTCGGTCCCGACCGTGATCGCGCCGCGAAACGCGAAGTCGCCCAGCGTGAAACCACCGTCCGGGAACGCGGTGCTGCCGGTCATTCCGATCACGTCACCGATGGCTGTGACATCGACGGCGCCGGTGTAGCTGATGCCGCTTTGCGAGAGCACGTTCGCCGACTGCGCCGGACTCGGGGCGAACCCGAGCGCAAGGCACGAAAGCGCCCACGGAAGAACTCGCCGCCGGGTGGAGCGCGAGGTGGTGATGTCGCAGGCGACACCCTGCAAGGCGCGGTCGAGCCCGCGCCGGAGTTTTGAGCACACTGCTTGCATGGATTTCATGGATGACAAAAAACTTGGGCCCGGCGCGCGTCCGGACGGTTGCAATGGGGCTGGAAGTGGAAGGTTCACAAAGGTCTCTCGGCGAAAAAGAAATCGGCGCTTCAAAGTGCCCATTGAGGAGAATTACCTAACCCGGCGCCCCGCCCGTTTCGCGCAGGTTGAAACGCCCCAAAAGCCACGTCCTTCCCGGAAACGGCCGGGCGCATCGCTCGACAAACGACGCCTCGCTCCCGCGGCTCGAGCCGGCGTCGCGGAAAAAAAACTCATCGAGCCGCCGCGCGGGCGTCGCGAGCGTGAAGCCGCGCGAGCACGTCGCTCATCATCGAGGCGGTTGCGGGCTGGTGAACGACTTCGCTGTGCTCGGCCTGCACTTTTTCGACCGTCACACCGCGATCCGCCCAGGCCGTCCAGCCCATCGCGCCGTCGTCCCAGGAGCCGCCGATTCCGAGATAGTTCCCGTCGGAAAGTCCGGTCATGATCGCGGTCGAAGGCACGCGCATCGCCTGCGGCCGGAACTTCGACGCGGCCCGGATCATGACGCGAATCGCCAGCACCGGCCGATGCTCGGGGCGCGCCGGCTTCCCGAAAGCGCGGCGCAACCACACCTCGGCGAGCGCGCGGCGGTCCTTCTTCATCGTCAGCATCACTTTCCAGGCCGGAGCGCGCCGCCCCGGGCGGTAACGCGGCGAGGCCAGATTCGGCGTGTCCAACATGAAAAGATGGGCGACATCATCGCCGGCGGCGCGCAATTGCCGGGTCATTTCCCAGCCGATCAACCCGCCGATGCAATGGCCGGCGAGGATGTAGGGGCCGCGGGGTTGAACGGCGCGGATCTCCTCGAGATAACGGCTCGCCATCGCGGCGATGCCGCGCGTGCCGTCGTCGCCCGTGAGGCCGTCCCACTGCAGCCCGTAAAACGGCTGATCGTCCGGAAGCTGCCGCGCCAGCAAAGGAAAACTCCCCACCCCGGCCATGCCGCCGTGGATGCAAAAGACCGGCGTCTTCGAACCGCTCGTGCGGATCGGAACGAGCGAACGCCAGCGGCCGCCGTCCGGAGTTGCGCGCAGGGTGGCGGCGAGCGATTCGATCGTCGGCGCGCTCGCGAGCGAGCCGAGCGTCAGGTCCACTCCCAGCTCCCGGCGGATGGTCGTGATCAGGCTGGCCGCGAGAATCGAGTCGCCGCCGAGATCGAAGAAGTCGTCGCGCACGCCGGGCTCGGCCACGCCGAGCAGCTCGCTCCAGATGCGCGCGAGGGCCAGCTCGTCCGCCGAGCGCGGAGCCACGAACTCGCCCGGGGCCACGCCGCGGCCGAAGACCGGCTCCGGCAGCGCCTGCGCGTCCACCTTGCCGCTCGGCGTGAGCGGAAGTGTATCCACAATCTCGATATGCGTGGGCGCCATGTGCCCGGGCAGGCGCTCGCGCGCAAACGCGTGCAACTCCCGCGGCTGAAACGCGCCGCGGTCGCGCGGCACGACATAGGCCACGAGGCGCTGCACGCCGCTCGCGTTGCCGCGCACCGCGACGACGCTTTGCGCAACCGCGGGATGCCCCCCGAGGACGGCCGAGATTTCCCCCGGCTCGACACGATAACCGCGCAGCTTCACCTGATGGTCCAGCCGCCCGTGAAACTGAATCGAGCCGTCCGCCAGGCGTTCGCCCAGGTCGCCCGTTCGATAGAGCCGCGTCGCGCCCGCGCCCGGAAGCCAGACCTCGACGAAACGCTCCTTGGTCTGCTCCGGCTTTCCGATATAGCCGCGCGCCAGGCACGCGCCGCCGATGAAAATCTCGCCATGCGCGCCCGGCGGCGTTTCACGGTGCGCCTCGTCGAGGACGAGCACGCTGGCGTTGTCCACCGGCTTTCCGATCGGCGGCAGCGCCGGCCACGTCGCTGGCGCGCCGGTCAGCCGGTGCGCCGTGACGACATGCGTCTCGGACGGGCCATACTGGTTTTCCAGAAAGCACTCCGGCAGCGCCTCGAAAAAACGCCGCAGGGTGTCGTCCACCTGGAGCTGTTCACCGGCCGTGTAGATCTCGCGCAGCGCGGTCGGAAAACGCCCGCTCGAAACCGCCGCGTCGGCAAGCGAGCGCAAGGCGACGAAGGGCAGGAACAACCGGTTGACCTTCCCGTCGATGAGCCGCTGGAGAAGCGTCGTCGGATCGCGCCGGCTGACATCGTCGATCATCACGACCGTGCCGCCGGAAGCCCAGGTCGCGAAGATCTCCTGAAACGAGACGTCGAAGCTGAGCGACGCAAACTGCAGCGCGCGCGCCCCGGCCGCAAAGCCGGGCCGCTTCACCTGCCACGCGATCAGATTCAAGAGCGCGCGCTGCGGGAGCATCACGCCCTTCGGCTGCCCGGTGGAGCCCGAGGTGTAGATGATGTAGGCAAGCGCGTCCGGGTTCGCATCGGACGACGGCGGGAGCCCCGGCGTTTCATCGCGCGGGACACGCGGATCGACGACCTGGATTCTGCTTCCCTGTGGCCCTGCCCGGGAGGGCAGGGATTCCGGCGCGCCGGAATCGGCGATCAGCCAGCGCGCGCCGGAGTCCGCGACGATGTATTCACGCCGCGAATACGGATAAGCGGGATCGACCGGCACGCACGCGCCGCCGGCCTCGAGGACGGCGAGGACCGAAACGAGCAGGTCAGGCGAGCGCTCCAAACTGATCGCCACCGGCGCATCGGGCCCGACGCCGGCCGCGACCAGCCGGGCGGCGAGCCGGCTCGCCCTTTCGCCGAGTTCACGATAACTGAGCCGCTGGGAGCCGGACTCGACCGCGATGGCGTCGGGGAAAACCGTCGCCTGTTGCTTGAACAGATCCGCCAGCGAGCGCGGTTCACCGGAGATCGTGGTCGTTTCGTTCTTCATGTTTGCCTGATGCCAGACGATCGGCGCTGAAGCCCCGTGGATTGAGCGCGCGCCGCTCGCGCGTCTTCCCGGCTCACATCCAGCCATCCCGCCGCGCGCGGGCGAGCGCCTCCGCGAGCGGCGGGAGTTCGCGATGCCACATCAGCTCCCACTCGAGGCTGACGACGCCATCGAAGCCGTCGCCGCGCAACGTGTCGACCAGCGCGCGCAGGGGAAACTCGCCCTCGCCGAGAAACACGTACGCATACGGATGCCGCCCCGACGGCTTGCTCACGCTGTCCTTCACATGGATGTGCCGGACCCACGGGCGGATCGCCTTCCATGTTTCCACCGGATCCTCGCCGCCCCGTTTCCAGGTGTGGTGCGAATCCCAGAGCAGCCGCGCCGAATCCGGAGCCTCGCGCATCACCGAATCGATCGCCCCGGCGGTGAACAGGCAGTCGTGCGTCTCGATGATCCATGACGAGCGCCAGCCGGCGGACGCGCGCGCGCTGTCCCACCATTGAAACGCCTCGCGCATCGCCGCGCGCGCATCGTCATCGAATGTTTTCCCGCCATCGAAAACACGAAGCGGCACGCCGCCGAGCGCCTCCGCCCAGGGCAGGAAGTCCAGCAACTGCGCGCGCGCCGCCGCATCGCCATCGATGATGCGGAAGGAGGTGTCGAGCGACGCGATCCCGATGCCGCTTTTCCCAACATGCGCGGCGAACGCGGCCGGCGAGCCGAAGGTCTTCGCGAGCCACGCCGGCAATTCGATCGTGCCGTCGATCGCGCGCAACTCCACCGATCCGATCCCCGCCTCGCGGGCGAGGGCGAAGATGCCGTCGAGATCGAGATCCGGGCATCCGAGGGAGGAAAACGACCACGGCAAACGGGAGGAGCGGGCTTCGACCATGCCCGCCATGCAAGCCCGATGGAAGCTCCGCGCAAGTTCCAAGACGGACGCTTTCCTCGGGAAGCCGGATTGGATGGCCGTACGGCCATCCAATCCGGCTTTCAGGCCCGAACGCCTCGACCGCGCGCGGGCAAAATGGCGTTGCCTGCGCCGCGCCCGAAAACCACCTTCACCGCTTCATCCGCGCACGCGGCTCCGCTTTCGTCCCGCAACCCTCATCGATCATGCCACGTCCTGTCACCCTGTTCACCGGCCAGTGGGCCGACCTGCCACTCACCGAACTGGCGCCTCTCGCGAAGAAGATGGGCTACGACGGCCTCGAACTCGCCTGCTGGGGCGATCACTTCGACGTCGATCAGGCCGCGCGCAGCAAAAAATATTGCGCCGAGCGCTGGCAGATCCTGCTCGATCACGGCCTCACCGCGTTCGCCATTTCGAACCATCTCGTCGGCCAGGCGGTGTGCGACCTGATCGACGAGCGCCACAAATCCATCCTGCCGCCCGATGTCTGGGGCGACGGCTCGCCCGAAGGCGTGCGCAAGCGCGCGGCCAGGAAGATGGCGCTGACCGCGAAGGCCTGCCGCAATTTCATCAACGCCAAACCCGCGGAAGCGCCCGGAAGCTTCCCCGCGGTGGTCAACGGCTTCACGGGCTCGTCGATCTGGCACTCGATCTACGCCTTCCCGCCGACGTCGCAGGCGTTCTGGGACGCGGGCTTCAAGGACTTCGGCAAACGCTGGACGCCGATCCTCGACGCGTTCGAGAAGGAGGACGTGAACTTCGCGCTCGAGGTGCATCCGACCGAGATCGCCTTCGACATCGCCTCGGC
>CAZFCY010000080.1:0-5104 GCA_964517665.1 uncultured Opitutaceae bacterium
TGGCGGGTGTTCTTTACGGACTTGATGCGGCGGCGGATGTCGCGAGTCGAGGGCACGAGGAGAGGTTTAAGTTTTAAGTGATAAGTTTTAAGGTGTTCCTGCTTACGCTCTTAAAACTTACGCTCTTACCCCTTCCCTCCTTCGGAAAAGGTGGGACGCCACTCGTCGCAGGCCTGCTTCAACTCGGCTTCAATCTCGGCATCGAGCGCGGCCTTGTTGCGGATTTTGGCGAGGAGCGGGTCCTTGCGGCCGGCAAAGAACTCGCGCAGTGACGCGGCGGCGGCGGCGACCTTGTTCATCGCCAGCCCGTCGTAGTAACCCTTCTGCATGGCCCAGAGCGTCGCTGCCTGCAGCTCGATCGAGATCGGGTTGAAGGCGGGCTGCTTGAAAAGTTCCACGATGCGGGCGCCACGATCGAGCTGGGATTTCGTCTTGGCATCGAGGTCCGAGCCGAACTGGGCAAAGGCGGCCAGTTCGCGAAACTGGGCCAGCTCGCCCTTCAGTTTGCCCGCGACCTGCTTCGTCGCCTTGACCTGCGCGGCCGAGCCGACACGCGAGACCGACAAGCCGACGGAGACGGCGGGGCGGATGCCCTGGTTGAAGAGATCGGTCTCGAGAAAGATCTGTCCGTCCGTGATCGAAATCACGTTCGTGGGAATGTAAGCCGAGACGTCGCCCGCGAGCGTTTCGATGATCGGGAGAGCCGTGAGCGAACCCTTGCCGTCGAGGCGCGCGGCGCGCTCGAGGAGGCGGCTGTGCAGGTAGAAAACGTCGCCGGGATAAGCCTCGCGACCCGAGGGGCGCTTGAGGATGAGCGAGATCTGGCGGTAGGCGACGGCGTGCTTGGAAAGGTCGTCATAGACGATGAGCGCATCCATGCCGTTTTCCATGAACCACTCGCCCATCGCCGCGCCGGAATAAGGCGCGAGGTACTGGTTCGCCGGGTTGTCCGCGGCGGCGGCGGCGACGATGATCGTGAACTCCAGCGCGCCGGCAGCCTCGAGCGCGGCCATGGTGCGGACGATGTTCGAGTTCTTCTGGCCGACCGCGACGTAGATCGAATAAACCGGCCGGAACTTCGGGTCGCCGCTGGCCAGACCGACGCGGTTGATGCGCGCCTGGTTGATGATCGTGTCGACCGCGATCGTCGTCTTGCCCGTGCCGCGGTCGCCGATGATCAGCTCGCGCTGGCCGCGACCGATCGGGATCATCGAGTCGATCGCCATGATGCCCGTGAAGAGCGGCTGGGTGACGGATTTGCGGACGACGATGCCCGGCGCGATTTTCTCGACGGGATAGAATTCCTTCGAATCGATCGGCCCCTTCGCATCGACGGGATTTCCGAGCGCGTCGACGACGCGTCCGAGCAGGGCCTTGCCGACCGGCACGGAGAGCAGACGGCCGGTCGTCTTGACCTCGTCGCCTTCCTTCAGGCGGGAGACGTCGCCGAGCACCACGCAGCCGACGTCGTCCTCGGCCAGGTTGAGCGCGATGCCGATCGTGCCGCCGGGGAACTCCACCATCTCGTTATACATCACCTCGGAGAGGCCGTCGCAAATGGCGACGCCGTCGGCCACGGCGCGTATCGAGCCGACGTTCTTCTTGATTGTGCCGGTCTGGAGACTGGCGATCTGTTGTTCGATTTGTTCGAGTACCGTGCTCATGGGTCGCGGTCGAAACGGGCGTTCGGGCGTGGAGGGTTAGGAAATGGCCTTGAGCGCATCGAGCTGGCTCAGGATGGAGTTTTCAAAAATGTCGCAGCCGACGCGGACACGAAGCCCGGCGATCAGCTCGGGTCGGGGAACGGGAACGGGCTCGATCTCGCGGCCGTAACGCTTCGACATGGCCGCGGCGACGTCCTCGAAAGCGGACGGCGCGACATCGCCGGCGAACTCGATCACCGCGCGGTTCCGGGCGATCTCGACTTCGATCAGGCGCTTGTAGGCGCGAAGGACGGCGGTCGCGTGCGGCGGCTTGTGTTTTTCAACCCAGGCCAGGACGGCAGTCACGCGCTCGCCGGAGATTTTCCCCGCGTCGAGGCTGAGTTCGTAGAGCGAACGCGCGAGGTCGGAAGCTTTGGCCGGGCTGGACATGGGTCTCGGCGGCGACTCAGACGTTGGTCAACTCGCGCGTGGCCGCCTCGGCGTAGCGCCGGCGGTCCTCCGAGCTGAGTTCGCGCGAAAGCACGCGCTGCGCGGTGAGGGCGACGAGCCGCGCGATTTCCTCGCGGGCATCGGCGAGCATTTTTTTGTGTTCGAGGACGATGGCCTGTTCGGCCTTGGTCATCATTTGCTGGGTCTTCTCCGCGACGGCCTGCGTCTCGCGTTCCATGAGGCTCTTCGCCGACGTGCGGGCCTCGTCGATCATCTTCTGCGCCTCGAGCGAAGCCTGCTTGAGCGTCTCGGCGTGCTGCGCCTGGGCATCGGCGAGCTTCGCCTGCATCTCCTCGGCGTAACGGAGGCCGTCGGAGATCTTCTTCTGCCGCTCGTCGAGCGTCGCGAGGACGGGTTTGAAGGCGTACTTGTAGAGCAGAAATGCGACGACGCCGAAGCTGATGATCTGCGAACTGAGATAGGCCCAGTCGATCCCGAACCGGTGGAAGAGTTCCTGGATGCGGCCGGACCCGGCGCCGGCAGAGGCCAGAATGTTAAGCGCGTCGAACATGGCAGAAAGACCTGCGCGCCGGGGAGGCGGTCCACCGGCGCGTCAGGCAGGAATGAAGGAAGAATCAGACGAGGAAGATGACGTAGAACGCGACGGCTTCCGCCAGCGCCATGCCGAGGATGGACTGGACAAGGATCTTTCCGGAAGCGCCGGGATTGCGGCCGACGGCTTCGACAGCCTTGGCGCCGATCAAACCTACGCCGATGGCGGCGGAACCGGCGCCGATGGCGATGTGAAGGCTGCCCGTGGTTTGTGCGAGGATCTCAATCATGTGTGGTGTTGTTTCAGTGTTTTCCTGCCTCCGCCCACGCGCTTTGGCATGGTCCCGGAGGGCAAAAGGGTGCGTGGCGTCAGCGGCGGATCAGTGGGCGTGGGCCGCGCCGGTTCCGCGCGCGTCGGCATGTTCGTGGTCGTCACCGTGGTTGCACAGCAGCCCGATGTAAACGCTGACGAGCAGGGTGAACACGAGCGCTTGGACAAAGCCCACGAGCAGTTCGAGCAGATAGAACGGGATCGGCAGTCCCCACGGGACCAGATTCGTCATGCTCACGAGAAGGTTTTCGCCGCCATACACGTTCCCAAAAAGACGGAACGGAAGCGACACGTTGCGGAACATGACGGACACCACCTCGATCACCCCGACGAAGATGAAGATGACGGTGAGAAAGTAATAGATGACGCCGGGCACCTCGTTGCGGTCGGCCTTGTTTCCAAACCAGTCCTGGATGATCAGCTTCGGGCCGGCGTACTTGAGGACGAGAAACAGCCACGCGGCGAAATGGACGATCGTCAGCGCGAGCGTGCCGTTCATGTCCGCGTTTCCCGGCCGGATCAGAGGCACCCAATGTCCGCCCGAGTGCACGAAGAGCGATCCCACGCCCGGCAGGAGTCCGGACCAGTTCTGGATGAGGATGAATATAAAGAAACTGGCCAGAATCGGGAACGCCGCCATGACGACGCGCTTGCCCACGATCGGCTCGATCAACCCGAGCACGCCTTCGACCATCGATTCCACCATCGCCTGCCCGCGCGAAGGCACCAGCTTCGGGCGACGCACCGCGAAACGCACCGCCACGATCAGGATCAGCGAGATGACCCAGCTCGTGACCATGCTGTTGGTCACCGGCAACGGCCCGATCGAGAACAGGTGCTCCGCCGCCGCGCCGCCCGCCGCGCGCGCTTCGGGCGCGCACATGAGCACGAGAGCAATGGTAGTGATGGCAGCGGATGCTTTTCCAGGGATCGAACGCAAGTTGGTCACGAGGAAGGTCAGGCTAGGAAAACGGTCTGTGTTGCAGGAACGGTTTTCCCCCGTCAACTCTGGAAGTTGTCAAGTTTCCCTGTCGCATGTGAAATCGGCTGGCTGCAAAAGAAAGCCTGCACGAACAAGTTAAGCGACCTTATGCCCGATTCGAAAAACAAGACCGACGATCGTGGAGCGCTTGCCGCCGGAAATGCGCGCGCGACGCGCTTCGATGCGTTCACGGTTTTCACGCAAGTGCTCGCGTGGAGCGCGGCCCTGTCGCAGGTCGCGCTGGTTCTTTACCTTCTCGCCGTTTAACCAGGGCGAGCGAGGCGAACTGCTTCGCTTTTTGCTGAAAGATGGTCGCGTATTCGAGCGGCCATGGCTCGTCACCCGCCGCGAGCCAGTCGGGACTCTGCGCGCCAAGCCGCCGCGCCTGTTGAAAGTAGTCATCCGAGTCCGTGCGGAAAAACAGCTTCGCGCCGGGGGCGCCGATCGCGGACAAGCGCGCGAGGAGACGCGCGGAAAAGACGCGGTTCTTGTGATGCTTTCGCTTCGGCCACGGATCGGGAAAGAGAATGAAAACCTCCGAGACGGCATGGTCGCCGGGCCAGGCCTCGAGAAACTCGAAGACCTCGGCCCGGATGAAGCGGAGATTGTCGCGCCCGGATCGCTCCTGCTTCCGCTCCGCGCGGGCGATGCGTTCCCGGCAGTAGTCGATCCCGAGATGAAACAACTCCGGCCGTTCAGCCGCGAGATTGGCGAGGAAATGGCCGTGCCCGCAGCACAGTTCCAACGTCATCGGCCTCGCGCCGGCGCGGATCGAGCCGAGCAGGGCGCGAAGCGCGTCGATCCGGGCCTCGCGCCCCTCCGAAAGCGCGCGCAACCGCGCCGCCGTTTCGCCTTTCGACGAAACAGCCGCGACGCCTTCGCAAACGGTCGGTTCGATCGGGGCCGTGGAGGCTTCCAAAGTCATGCGCCACCACTGGATGCGTCGATCGCCGGTGGCAAGGAGAGGCCGCCCGGGCCTGCCGGCAACACCGGCAGGGCGAAAGCAACCTTGAGGCCCTTGCCCGATTCGCTCTCCGCCCACACCTGGCCTTTGTGCATCTGGACGATGTGCTTGACGATGCTCAGGCCGAGGCCGGTTCCCCCCGTCTCCCGGGAGCGGCCTTTTTCCACGCGGTAGAAGCGTTC
>CAZFCY010000080.1:5114-20561 GCA_964517665.1 uncultured Opitutaceae bacterium
GTTCGAAGATCCGCGGCAGGTCCGCCGCCGGAATGCCCGGCCCCTCGTCCTTCACCCAAAACTCCGCCCGGCCGTCGCGAACGACGCCGCCGAGTTCGATCCGCGACGCCTGCGGCGTGTACTTGCGGGCGTTCTCGATCAGGTTGGCAAAGACCTGGTGGATGCGGCGCGGATCGAGCGCGAGTTCGCAGTCTTCCCGCGGGACGACGAGCGCGAGTTCGTGCCCGCCTTTCCGGACCGCCTCGGCAAAGTCCTCCCGGACGGATTTCAGGACCGCGGACATCGACACCCGATCGAGATTGGTCGCGGCCGCCCTCGGATCGTCCTCCAGCTTCGACAGCGTCAACAGATCCTCGACGATGGCCGAAAGGCGCTCGGAATGCCGGTGAATCGCGCTTGCGAACTGCTCGAGCTGCTCCGGCGGCAACCCGCGATGATCGTCCACGATCGTCTCCGCGTACCCCTTGATCACGCTCAACGGCGTTTTGAGCTCGTGGGAGACGTTCGCGACGAACTCCCGGCGCACGTTTTCCAGATGTCGCTGCCGCGTAACGTCGTGCAAAACAAACAGCACCCACGGCCCCTTGCGCTTGCTCGTGTCCGGCACGATCGCCCCGGTGGTCTCCAGCCAGACCGGCCGCCCCTCCGATGGAAACTCGATCGTCGTCTGGGATACGTTTCGCTCCGCGCGGACGTCCTCCAGGTAGTCCAAAAACTCGGCGCTGCGCAGGACCGATTCGAGGCGCTGCCCCGGAACGTTGCCCGCGGCGGGAAACATTTTTCTCAATGCCTTGTTTGCCAACAGGATGTAATTGTCCCGATCCACGATCAGGACGGCCTCCTGCAGGTTGCCCAGCGTCGTTTCGAGCTGGGTCAGCTGATCCGCCTGCTGATGGCTCAGCCTGCCGTGATCGGTGATGAGCGCGGAGGTCTCGGCCGCCAGGTCCGACCACGAAACGTGCAACTCACGCAGGGTTTCATCCTCCTCGAGAAACGGCCGGCGGCGGCGAACCGACTCCGCGAGATGCCTCACGCCGCGCTGCAGGATCATATGCCTGCGCCCCAGCCAGAAGAGCGCAAGCGCCAGCGCGGCGATGATCAGGAGGGACATGTTTCCGGTTTGCGGTCTACCATGCGATAGCCCACGCCCCGAACGGTTTCAACGAGAGAGGCTTCCGTCCCCAGTTTTTCGCGCAGCCGGCGGATGTGTGTGTCCACCGTCCGCGTTTCGATCTCGGCCTCGTAGTTCCACACGTTGAGGAGCAGATGATCGCGCCCTTGCACACGGCCCTTCCGGTCCATCAAGACACGCAGCAACTTGAACTCGGTTGCCGTCAGTTCGACCGCCGCGCCATCCACCGAGACGCGGTGCAGCTCGGGTTCCATGACCACCCGGCCAACCCGCAGGACGCTGGGCGATCCGGCCTCCCTCGCCTCCCCTGCCCGGCGAAAAATCGACTGCACACGAAGCAGCAACTCCTTCGGGCTGAAAGGTTTGCAAACATAGTCGTCGCCCCCCACCTCGAGGCCTTGAATGCGCGCCACCTCCTCCGTCTTCGCGCTCAAGAAAATCACCGGGACGTTCCGCAGTTTCGGATCGGCGCGAAGCATCCGGCAGATCTGCGTGCCCGACAGGTCCGGCATCATGACATCGAGGATGACGAGATCCGGGTTGAAGGATCGCGCCACGCCCATGATCTGATTCGGATCGTTGAGGGCGGTCACCCGATACCCTTTGGACCGGAGATGATAACTGATCAACGCCGTCACATCCGGCTCGTCATCAACGACCAACACACTTCTGGCCTGCGTGGCAGGCGTTTCATTCGATGCTCCGGGAGACATGTCTTCAATCCTCACCACCCCCGCGGTAATGTCCTGTTTGCAACAAAGCTCAAACCCCATTCCGTTACAATTGCGCAACAGCCGTATGGCGAAAAGGTTACGAGCCGCCGCGCCCGCGCGAAAGAAACACCATCAGGACCGAAATGTCGGACGGATTCACGCCGCTGACCCGCTGGGCCTGGGCCAGCGTCGCCGGCCGGACGGCGTTGAGCTTCTGGGCCGATTCCGACTTCAGGCCCCTCACGGCGGAGAAATCGAGATCCGGCGGCACCTTGATCCTCTCCACATCGGCCAATCGCGCGACCTGCTCGCGCTCGCGTTCGAGATAGCCCTTGTAGGCGATCCGATAGAGCACTTCGTCCCGCACCGCCGCGTGTTCCGCGGCAAACGCCGCCGGAAGCTCGGGAGCGCGCCCGCTTCGGATCAGGTCGCCCCATCGTCCGCCTGCGGTCGTGTTGGTTTCGAGCCATTGCTCCCAATGGACGACGCGCGCCCGCTTGCGCTCGATCCGCCCTGCCCTCCCCGCGTCGATCAGCCCCAGGGCGGACGCATGCGCGCCCAGGCGCAGCTCCGCGCTGCCGTGATTCAGCAGCAGGCGATGCTCGGCCCGGCTCGTGAACATGCGGTAAGGCTCGTTCGTCCCTTTCGTCACCAGGTCGTCGATCATCACTCCGACATAGGCTTCATGCCGGCCGAGAATCAGCGGCGGCGCTCCCCGGAGCTTCAGCACGGCATTCGCTCCCGCGATCAATCCCTGCGCGGCCGCCTCCTCGTAGCCGGAAGTGCCGTTGATCTGACCGGCGAAAAACAGATTTTCCACCCGCTTCGACTCGAGCGACGGCCGCAACTGCGTCGGCGGGGCAAAATCATACTCCACCGCGTAGGCCGGCCGGATCAACTCCGCCCGCTCGAGGCCCGGGACGCTGCGCACCAGCGAAACCTGCGCGTCGAATGGCAGGCTCGTCGACAGGCCGTTGATGTAGTACTCGTTCGTGTTTCGCCCCTCCGGCTCGAGGAAGAGCATGTGACGCCCCTTGTCCGCAAAACGGACGAATTTGTCCTCGATGCTCGGGCAATAGCGCGGCCCGACCCCCTCGATCTCGCCCGAATACATCGCTGACCGGTGCAGATTCTCTCGCACGATCGCTTCACTGCGGGCCGACGTGTGGGTGATCCAGCAGGACACCTGCTCCTCCCCCGGCTTCCAGCCGAGCCGGCGTTCACCTGTGTGTTCCACGTGGAACAAATCACGATCCTCCCGCGTGTCCTGAAAGGAAAAGAACACCGGCGTCTCATCGCCCTTCTGCTCTTCCAACGCGTCATAACGGATGCTGCGGCCGAGAATCCGCGGCGGCGTGCCCGTTTTCAGTCGCTTCAACTCGATGCCGGCCTCGATCAGACTGCCGGAAAGCGACAGCGCGGAGTAATCCCCCATGCGCCCGCCCTGGGTCTTGTTCTCGCCCACATGCATCAACCCGCGCAGAAATGTGCCCGTGGTGACGACCACGATCCGACCCGGAAAATCGATATCCAGGGTGGTTCGACAGCCAAGCACCAGCCCTTCCTCCACGATCAGCCCGGAGACGGTTGCCTGAAAGACGCTCAACCCAGGCTGCAGCTCGAGCGTGTGCTTCATCCTGAACTGGTACGCCTTCTTGTCGCACTGCGCCCGGGGCGACTGAACCGCCGGCCCCCGCGATGCGTTCAACAGCCGGAACTGGATGCCCGTGACATCCGCCGTGACGCCCATCTCGCCGCCGAGCGCGTCGATCTCGCGCACCATGTGGCCCTTGGCGACCCCGCCGATCGCCGGATTGCAGCTCATCTGGCCGATGGTGTCGACGTTGCCTGTCAACAACAAGGTGCTCGCGCCCATCCGCGACGCGGCCAGCGCCGCCTCGATTCCGGCATGCCCGCCGCCGCAGACGATGACGTCGAACGGTTCCTCTCTGAAACGAATCCCCATGAGGTTACTTTCCGATGCAGAAATCCGCAAACAAGCGGTCGAGCATCGCTTCGTTGTCAATTCTTCCAACAATCTCGCCGAGACTCGCCACAGCGTGGCGCAACTCGGCCGCGACAAGCTCCAGCGCCCGCGCGCCCATGAGCAGGACGCGGGCCTCCGTCAGGCGCGCAAAGCAGATGTCGAGCGCGGCGACGTGCCGAAGGTTCACCAGCGCGCCATCCTCGTGCGCGCCGCCTCGCACAAGCTCGTCCAGCAGCCGGATGATCACGGCATTGAGCGTGTCCAGACCCGTCCCGACCAGGGCCGAAACATCCACCGTCGAAACGTCCAGCTCGGGCGCGCCGGCCCGCGACGGATGGCCGTTCAAGAGGTCGATCTTGTTCCGGACCACGATCGCGTTCGCCCGGTTCAGCCGCGCCAGGAGATCCGGCGGCAGGGTGGGGAAGGGGAGCCGCGCGTCGATCACGATCAAAAAGAGGTCCGCGGTTTCCGCCACCGCGCGCGATTGCAGCACGCCCGCCCGCTCGACGCCGTGGGCGTCGTCGCGCAGCCCGGCTGTATCCATAATTCGGATACGATGCGGCCCGGCCAGCGCGCCTTCCTCGAGGAAATCCCTCGTCGTGCCGGGCTCGGGGCTGACGATGGCCCGATCGTATCCGGAAAACCGGTTCATGAGGCTGCTCTTGCCCGCGTTCGGCTCGCCCAGCAGGACGACCCGCGCGCCTTCGTGCAGGAGCTGGCGCCGGCGCCGGCCTGAGCGCAGGCGGTTCACCTCGTCGATCAAAGCCTCGAGTTCCCCGATCCGCGCCGCGCGATCCTCGAGAGGGAGATCTTCGTCGGGAAAATCGATGTAGGCCTCCACCGCGGCGCACACGCGCAGGACACGATCGACCAACCCGTCGATGCGCCGGCCCAGATCCCCCCGCAACTGCCGCTGCGCCGCCTCCAGCGCGCGATCCGAGCGCGCGCGGATGACGTCGATCACGGCCTCGGCCTCCGTCAAGTCCATCCTGCCATTCAAGAACGCGCGCCTGGTAAACTCGCCCGGCTCCGCAAACCGGCACCCGCGGCCGATCAGGTCATCCATTATCCTACTAATTATCAATGGGTTGCCATGACATGAGATTTCGAGGACGTCTTCGCCCGTGTACGAGCGCGGCGAAGGGAAGAAGCAGAAGAGCGCGTCGTCCAACAACACCCTGCCCGCGGTCACGTAGTCGCCATGCCAGACCCGCCGCGGGGAGGGTGGGGCGCCTGCGGCGAATTCCCGCGCGAGCGACAACGCCTGCGCGCCGCTCACCCGCACCACCGCGATGGCAGCCTCGCCCGCCCCGGTCGCCGGAGCGACAATCGTGTCTTGCGCCTGCATCCCGCGCAGCGAATGCGCCTCCGCAAAAGGAGGCAATGCCGTTGATGCCGGCCCTGGCGGCGCGGTCGTTTCCCGTGTTGACCCGCTCCCGGGCCTCTTTCATCCGTAACAGTCTTTTCCACGACGCCCCTCCGCGGCGATCCGCGAGACGATGAATCGAGTCTACATCAAGACCTATGGCTGCCAGATGAACGAGCGCGACTCCGAGGCGGTCGCGGCCATGCTGCGCAACCGGGGCTATGCGATCGTCGATTCGGAGCAGGCGGCCGACGTCGTCCTCGTCAACACCTGCAGCGTGCGCGACCAGGCGGAGCAGAAGGCGATCGGAAAGGTCGGCTACCTCGCGGCGCGCAAGCGCAAACAACCCGAACTCGTGATCGGCGTGATGGGTTGCATGGCGCAGAACCGCGGCGTCGATCTCCTCGACCGGCTGCCGGATCTCGACCTGCTCGTCGGCACACAAAAGTTTCATCAGGTCCCGGATCATCTGGACAACATCATGGCGACCCTGCGCGGCCAGGGTCCGCGGCCGGCCGCGGTGATCGATCTCGAGGCGGAAAAGGATTCGCAAAACACCATCCGCGATCACCTCCCCGCCGCGATGAGCGGCAAACGCCGGGTCAGCGCCTTCGTCTCGATCATGCAGGGCTGCAACATGGCGTGCGCCTTCTGCATCGTGCCGAAGACGCGCGGCGAAGAGCGCAGCCGGCCGATGGAGGACATCGTCGCCGAGGTCGAATCGCTCGCCGCCACGGGCGTCCGCGAAGTGACGCTGCTCGGCCAGATCGTGACCAGCTACGGCCGGCGCGAGTTTCCCTTTCGCGACGGGAAAAGCCCCTTCGTGCAATTGCTCGAGCGCGTGCACGAGATCCCGGGGATCGCGCGCATCCGGTTCACCTCGCCGCATCCGCGCGGCTTCAAGGACGACCTCGTCAACGCCTTCCGCCGCCTGCCGAAGCTGTGCCCGTGCGTGCACCTGCCGTTGCAATCCGGCTCCGATCGCATCCTGCGGTCGATGAACCGGCCCTACACACGCGACGCCTACCTGCGGATCGTCGACAGCCTGCGCGCGGCCGTGCCCGACATGTATTTTTCCACCGACATCATCGTCGGCTTTCCCGGCGAGACGGACGAGGATTTCGAACAGACGCGCGAGGTCTTCGAGCGCGCGCGCTTCGACATGGCGTTTGTATTCAAATACTCCATACGCACCGGCACGCCCGCGGCGGAGATGGCGGAGCAATTGCCGCAGGAGGTGAAGGAGGCGCGCAACGAAAAGCTGCTCGAGCTGCTGCGCGCGTGCTCGCTCGACCGCAACCGGGCGCTTATCGGAACCGTCCAGGAGGTTCTCGTGGAAGGCCCGGACAAGCTCGGCCGCCGCCTCGCGGGGAAAACCCCCGGCAACCGCCTCGTCCATGTCGCCGGCGACGCGCGTCTCGTGGGCGAACTCGTCCCGGTCAGGATCAAGCACGCCTCGGCCAGCGCGATGGTCGGCGAGGTCGAATAAAATTCCCAAAGAGCGTCATTCCCGGCCTCCTACTCGTTCTCTTACTCTTACTCGTTCTCCCTCTCCTCCCCGATGTCCACCTCCCACTTCGACCACGAAAAACTTCGCGCCGATCAAGAAGCGCTGCGTTTCGTCGCGTGGGTCGGGCCTGTCATCGAAGCACTGCCAAAACGTCTCGCCGCCCGCGACCAGCTCGACCGCGCATCGACGAGCGTCGTGCTCGACATCGCCGAGGGAAACGGCAAGCGGTCCGGGCCGGATCGCTGCCGCTATCTCGATGTTTCGCGCGGCTCGGCCCTGGAGTGCGCCGCATGTTTGGATGTTCTCGTCTGCCGCGGGGCGCTCGGGGAAGCGCAGGCAATGTCGGGAAAAGGAATTCTGCTGGCCGTGGTTTCTCCGGTGGCGGGGTTGATAGGGTATTTTGCCAAGGCGGCTGAGGAAGGCGTGGCGGCGTACGGAGAGGGGTTGGAAGAGAAGGAGGAAAACGAGTAAGAGAACGAGAACGATCGAGATTTCCGCTTCATGTCCCTTTTCCTCGCCACCTTGCTCGCCGCGCTCGCGCTTCTCTTCGTGGGCGTCGCGCTGGTCTGGAACGCCCCGCCGATCGGCGCGCTGGCGCGCGGCTTCCCGCGCTCGCGCCGCGCCGCCTATGTGACGATGGGGCTCGGCGCCGCGTGGACGCTCTATCGCGTGACACAGCTCGGCGAGGCGGACTTCGGCGACTACAAGACGCCGCTCTTCATCGGCTTTGCCGTGCTGGCCATCGCCGTGTTTCGCTACGTGCCGGACTTCCTTTCCGTGCGCGGCGCCTGCGTGGCGGCGAGCAGCGCCGCCGATGCCCTCCTCACTGCCGCCTACATGCGCTACGAGGAGCCGGGGCGGCTGTTTCTCGTCGCGCCGGTTTACGCGATGATCCTGCTCGCGCTCTATCTCGCGGTGTCCCCTTTCCGGGTGCGCGATTTCGCCAACTGGCTTTTCGCGCGCGGCGCGCGCCCGCGCGTCGTCGGCGCGGCCGTGGGAATCTACGGCCTCGTGCTTCTCGGCGTCGCGTTCGGCTACGCCTGAGGCCGGATTTCAGACGCAAACCGCATTTCCCGCGTCGAGCCGTGATGCCCACCATCGAGAAAACCACGCGACCGCTCCCCGAAAAATCACCCGCCCTGCTCGTCGTCGTCGCCGGGCCCGCGGGCTCGGGGAAGACCACGCTGTGCGAGCGGATGGTCCGCGAGATCGCCGGCGCGCAGCGTGTCGTGACCTCGACCACGCGCGCCCCGCGGGCAGGAGAGATGAACGGCCGCGACTATCATTTTTTCAGCAACGAGGAGTTCGACCGGCTTGTCGCGGACGGCGCCTTTCTCGAGTGGGCCCGGGTGCACGGAGCCGACCGGCGCTATGGCACGTTGCGCCGGGAGATCGACGAGAAGCTCGCGGCGGAGATCGACCTCTGCATGAACGTCGATGTGCAGGGAGTGGCGAGCATCCGCGCGGCCGCCGCGGCCGACACGCTGCTGTTTCGCCGGCTCGTCACGGTCTTCCTCATGCCGCGCGGCATCGAGGAATTGCGCCGGCGCCTGCGCGGGCGGGCCCAGGACAACGACGACGAGATCGAGCGCCGGATGGAGACCGCGCGACGCGAAATGGAAGCGTGGCGGAACCACGATTTCTGCATCCGCAGCGGCACGCCGGACGAGGATTTCGCGACGCTTCGCGCCATCTTCGTCGCCGAGAAAAACCGCGTCGCGCGGCTTTGAATATATAACACTTTGAACCGCGGATGGACGCGAATGCATGTGAATCCGCGTCCATCCGCGGCTCAAAAGATCACCGCAGGCGCACGATCACGACGGTGCGGTCGTCCCGCTGCGTGTCGACGCCGGCAAAGGCGTTGACCGCGTCCTCGATCGCGCGAGTGATCTCGCCCGCGGTCCTGGAGCGGTTGGCGAGCAGGACCGCCTCCAGCCGCTCGCGGCCGAACTCCTCCTCCGCCTCGCTCATCGTTTCCGTGATGCCGTCGGTGTAGAGCGCGATGACGTCGCCGGCCGCAAGCCGGATGGTTTCCTGCTCGAGGATCTCGCCGAAGAGCGCGCCGTCGTCGAAACCCATCGCCAGCCCCGCCGGCGCGGGCCGCTCGATCACCCCGGAGCCCGCGCGGACGACGAGCGGCACCTCGTGGCCCGCGCGGCTGAAGGCGAAGTCGCGCGTATCCAGATTCAGGATACCGTAGATCATGGAGATGAACATTCCCGGCGGCACGTCGCCGTGGATGAGCCGGTTGACCGACTGCATCAGCTGGGACGGCGAGGCCTGCCGCGCGGCCTCGATGCGCAGGGCCGTGCGGCAGGCCGCCATCACCAGCGCGGCCGAGGCGCCCTTTCCCGAGACGTCCGCGATGACGAAGGCCCACTGGCGCGGCGCCACCTCGAAGAAATCGTAGTAGTCGCCGCCGATGTGCCGCGTCGGCACGTAGAGGTTTCCGATGTCGATCTCCGAGGTTTCGGGAAACGCGTCGGGCAGCAGGTGCCGCTGGACCTCGCGCGCCGTCCGCATGTCGCGCTCCCGCATCTCGGCTTCGCGCTGCTCCGCCGCCCTGCGCTCCGAGATGTCGGTGAGGATGCCCTCGTGGTGTGTGACGTTTCCCCCCTCGTCCGCGCGGACGAGGGTGCGGTCGTGCACCCAGTGCACCTCGCCGTCGCGCGAGATGATCCGATATTCCTGGCGGTATTCCGTCCGGCCCGCGCCGGCGTGCGCGGTCACCTCGGCCGCGACGCGATCCTTGTCGTCCGGGTGCATGATATCGACGAAGCCGACGCGGCCGGAGAGGAACTCCTCCGCGGTGTAGCCGTATTGCGTGATGTTCTCCGAGATGAACGCGACCGGCCAGCCGGGCGCGGCGCTCCACAACACGACCACGGAGGGCGAGCGATGGATGATGCGCGCCAGCTCCTCGCGTTGCGCCAGCGCGGCGCGAAGCTCCTCCTGGTTGCGCTTGCGCTCCGAGATGTCGCGCGCGACGCCCATGTAGAGTTTCTCCCCGGCCTCGTCGAAGTAGACGGCGCCGCTCGACGCGTGCCATCGGTAGCGCCCGTCGGCGTGGCGCGCGCGGTATTCCACGCTGAAGGTCGAGCGCCCCTGGGCGAGGACGTGCTCGAGAAACTCGCTGAAAGCGGGCAGGTCGTCGGGATGAATGAAATCCGCGATCGGGCGGCCGACGACCTCCTCGACCGGCTGGCCGAGCTTGGCCGTCCAGATCGGCGAGACGTAGAGGTAGTGGCCGTCTCCAGTAAGTGAATACAGGATCTCGTTCGCGTTCTCGACGAAGCGGCGGAAGCGGGCCTCGCTGCGGCGAACGCGCTCCTGAGCCTCGCGCCGCTCGGTGATGTCCTCCACCATCGCGAACTGCTGGATGATCCGCCCGCGGTCGTCGCGCAGGACGGCCACGGTCAGGTTTGCCCAGACGACACGCCCATCGCGGTGAACATAGCGTTTCTCGAGGACGTAGCGATCGCGGCGCCCGCTCTCGATCTCCTCGATCAACCGCCGCTGCCGCGGGCGATCCTCGGGGTGCGTGGCGCGGGAGAGGTTGTCGAAGTTCTCCGCCTCCTTCGCGGTCAGCCCCACGATCTGACAAAACCGTCCGTTGAGGTGATAGATGTCGGGGTCGCCCCATTCCACCCAACTGATGCCGAACGGTCCCTGCTCGAAGAGGATGCGAAGCTGGTCGCTGGCCGATTTCAACTGCGCGGTCCGCTCGACGACGCGATGCTCCAGCTCCTGGTTGAGGCGCCGGATCTCCTCCGCCGCGAAACGCGATGCGGTGATGTCCGAGATGATGCCGTCGTAATGGGCGACGCGCCCGGATTCATCGCGCCGGACGACGAGGGTGTTGCGGATCCAGCGAAGCTCGCCGCCCTTGCGCAGGATGCGATGCTCGAGCGGCGGCGGCGTGCGGCCGGCGAGCGCCGCCGCCGCCTGCGCCTCCACCGCGGGGCGATCCTCCGGCGCCACCATCCGGATCCACAACATCGGATCGGCGACAAGCTCGGCGCTCGTGTAGCCGGTGACGGTTTCGCAACCCTCCGTGTGCTCCGTGTGCACCGCCTTTCCGTCCTTGACGTCGACGGTGTAGAAATAGTCGGTCACCGACTGAAACAGCAGTCGATATAAACTCTCGCGTTGCGCGACCTTGTCGCTCGCGATGCGCCGCTCCTCCATCTCGCGCTGCAGCGCGGCGTTGACGAGGCCGAGCTCGGACGCGCGCTCCTCGACGCGCCGCTCGAGATCGCGGGTCAGGCGGCCGAGGGCCTCCTCCACCTCCTTGAGTCGCGTGATCTCGGTGCGCAGCGCGATATATTGAAACGGTTTTCCCGACGCGTCGACGAACGGCACGAGCGTGGAATCGACCCAGTACAAGCCGCCGCTTTTCGAGCGGTTGCAGATCGCGCCGCGCCAGATGCGCCCGCTCGAGATCGCGCCCCACATCTCCGCGAAGAAAGAGGGCGGGTGATGGCCCGAGTTGATCAGGCGGTGCGTCATTCCGATCAGCTCCTCGCGGCTGTAGCCGGAGACCTCGCAGAACCGATCGTTGACATGCGTGATGACGCCGGCGGCATCCGTCGTCGCGACGATCGCGTGCGCGTCGATCGCGACTTGCAGCCGGTCGAGAAACGCCGGCCAGTCTTCCGCGCCCGGCGCGGGCACGGCCGGGCCGGCGTGCCCCTCCTCCGCGGAGGCCGGCTGCGCCGCGTCGTCCGGCAAAGGGCCGTGGGAAGGGGGCCTGCTGCGCTGCGCCATGATCAATCGGGCTGGCTCAACGTACGCGCGCTCTCGAGTCGGGCCAGTCAAATCACCAGATGGGGCCGGGCGCTCCACGCGCTCATTTCGGCGTCTTCCCGCCCGGATCGGCGGAGCCCGCGCCTTGCCCGGGTTTCCCTTTCCCGGGATTCGTCGCCGGCGAGGGCAACAACCGGTCGCGATACTCCGCGCTGCGGCGAAGCGTGTCGCGCAGCCGCGCCTCGTTCCACCCCTCTTCGAGAAACGCCGCGCGATAGGCGGCCAGCCCGCCCGGATCGGGGTCGCGGCCGAGGATGTCGCGATACGACCGCGTGATGATCGCGTCGATCTCGCGCAGGCGAAATTCCCGTGAACGCTCGATGTCCGCGCGCAAATCCCGCTCCGACCACCGCTGCTCGACGAAGCGGCGACGATAGGCCGAAAGTTCCGCGCTCGTGGGCGCGCGCGCCAGCAGCTCGGAAAACACGTTGCGGATCACCGCATCCGGATCGACCTGCGGCGGGCGTCCGCCGCCGCCCGGCCCGTCGATCACGCTGGCGCGCACAACCTCGATCGAGGAGATGACGTCGTTCCAATTCGATCGGCCCTGGCTGCGCGGCACACGCTTCAGGTCGGCCACATCGCTCGTGATCTCGAGCGAGTCGCCGCGAAACCGGCTGTCCGACGCCACCCGCGCGCGCGCCGCGCCGACGACGCGGATGGACGAGATCTCGTCGTTCGCACCGGACCCGCCGTCGAACTGCGCGCGCGAAAGATTATCGAAGGTTTCCCCGGCGAAGATCTCGAGCGAGTCGCCGCGAAAGTTGCTGTCCTTGTACACGACGATGTGCGGATCGCGTTCGCCACCGCGGCGCGGGACACGCCCGCCACGCGCGCCTTCCACCCGCACGGCGCTGATCGTGTCGTTCCAGTTTCCACCGCGCGCGCGCGCCAGGGCGGAGAGGTTCTCCACGCTCGCCTCGAGCCGGAGCGTCTCGCCGCGAAAACGCGAATCCGTGCTGATCGTGACCGACGCGCCGCGCTCGACGAGAATGGACGAGACGGCGTCGTTGACTTTTTGACCGCTGGAAAAGCGGACGTCGGCGAGATTCGCGATCTCGTCGCCCGGCTCCAGCGCGATCGATTCGCCCCGGAAGTTCGCGCGGTCGAACAGCACAACCCGCCCGCCACCGCCCCGCGCCGCGTCCACCTGGGCAAACGCGGATTCGAAAACCAATGTGAAGACGAACGGCAGCAGGGCCAGTGGAAGGGCAGCGCGTTTATTCATGGGGATTGGCGCAGCGGATCGGATCCGCGCGTGACGTGTGGTTCATCACCCGGACGACCGCACAGGACAGTTCATTCAAATCAATCCCAAAACGACCGCGCATCCTGCTCGCCTGCGCGAACGCGATCGCTATTTCATTCATTGATGAAGGCTTCATCCCGCGCGCTTCTGCTGGCGGCGATATTCATTGCCCCGCTTTCGGCCCTCGACCACGCAAGCGAAGCCGCAAACGCGCCGCCGGCCCTTCTGCCGGAAGGCCTCTACGCCGTCTGGCACACCGTCCGCGGCGAGATCACCGCGGAGATTTTCTTTCAACAAGCCGCGCTCACCGCCGCCAGTTTTATCGGCCTCGCCGAAGGCGCGATCCCGTTCGAAACGAAAACGCGGGCGGGCGGAAAACCTTTCTTCGACGGGCTGACCTTTCACCGCGTCGTGCCCGGATTCGTCGCGCAAGGCGGCGATCCGCTGGGAACAGGCGAGGGCGACGCCGGCCACATGTTCGCGGACGAGTTCTCCCCGCGCCTCAAGCACGACACCGCCGGCACGCTCGCGATGGCCAACAGCGGCCCGAACACGAACAGTTCGCAGTTCTACTTCACCCTGGCGCCGGCCAGCCGCCTCGACTACAAGCACACCGTCTTCGGTCGCGTCGTGCGCGGCATGGAGGCGCTGCTCGCGATCGAACAGGGCGACGTCATGGAGCGTGTGGAAATCGTCCGCATCGGAGCCGCCGCGGAACGCTTTCGCCCCGACGCCGCGATGTTTGCCCGGCTTCGCGAACGCGCGCCCGTGATCGAGCCGCGCGATCCAGGCCTGCCGCCGCTCTTCGCCGACGAGGCCGGGCTGTCATTGAGAAATGGATACAGCTCGTGGATCGAGGAGAAGCTGCATCACTACGCGGCCGTCACGGGCGCCACGATCCGCGCGCGCCTGCTTCCGGCCTTTCCGCCGCCGCCGGACGAAGCGCATTTCAACCCGTTGCGCGCGCTCCACCAAAAACTCGCCGGCGACGACGCGCATGCCGCGACGATCGTCTTCCTGGCGAACGAACAACGCTGGCGTCTCTGGATCGGCGACGCCCTGCTCGAACGTTTCGGACTCACGGCGCAATCCGTCCGGGAAGACCCGGGCGCTAAGGCGATGCGCGACCTGAAGCAGACGATCCTGGCCGGGGCGAAAGAACTCTGGGAAAACCCCGAAGAACCCCGCCACCGCGCCATCGACGCGGCGGTCACAAACCTGATCGGCGCGCTCGATCGCCCAGAGGCGGTCATGCTTCCGGCGGCGTCCGAGCCTGCCCATTCAACCCCATGAAAACACCACTCGTGACAGGCTTTGGCGGCGTCCTTTCGGCCCTCGTTTTCGGCTTCGTTTCCGCCGCAAGCATTGAGGCCTCGGTAGCCGAGGCACGGCAGAAGTTGGAGCAGGACCGGCCGGCGGAGGCAGCCATGGCTCTTGCGGCGGTTGCCGAAACAGAGGATCCCGAAGCGAATTTCATGCTGGCCATCCTTCATGATCTTGGAGCCGGTGTGCGCCTGGATCACGAGCGCGCCACCAAGTTGTTGCGCATCGCCACGGCAGCCCGGTACGAGCCTGCCATCGCGTATCGAGCATGGAGATCCGCATCCGGTTTCGTAGAGAACGAACAGCACGACGAAACGGCGCCGGCAGCCGAATCGGCTCCATCGACGGAGAGGTTGCGGCCGCCACTGCCCGCCTCCTGGCTCGGACGCGACGGCGATGTTTTCAAGCCCGGGTTTAAGCGAGCTTTTGTCTGGATGCTCGACGCCGCGGATCGCGCCGACGTCGCGGCCATGGCAAACTTGGCTGAAGTATTCCTGGAGGAACGTTGGACGACTCGCGATGCGTCGGCGCATGTGTACTGGCTACAGAACGCGGCGCAGGCCGGGGACGCTCGTTCGCTGCAACGACTCGCGAACTACTGCGACATCGGAATCTTCGTTCCACAAGATCGAGCGAAGGCTTCTCAGTATCTGCGTCGCGCCGCCGAGAAAGGCCTGGCGAGCGCTCAGTACGATTATGCGGAGCGTCTGGCCGGCTCCGCCGGCGAACCGTCGGCAGAAGCGGGGGATCCAATCCCTTGGTATCGCCTCGCCGCAGGGCAGGGCCACATCGAGGCGCTGGTCGAACTTGGGCGCAGGTATCGAGACGGCAAAGGAGTGCCGCAGGACTTTGCAGAAGCAGTCCGGTTATTTTCGGAAGGCGCCCGCCAGAACGATCCCACGGCATTGGCCGATCTTGGCTGGATGCACGCTTCGGGAAGCGGGGTTGAAAGGAATCCGACGAAAGCCGCCGATCTCTACCAGCGAGCAAGCGAACTCGGCAGTGGCTGGGCTGCGAACACGCTCGGTCGATTGCATGCCAGCGGCGAGTTCGGCCCTCCCGACTGGAATGCCGTGCGCGCCGCCTATCAACGCGCCTCCGAACTGGGCAACACTGCGGGAATGGGAAATCTGGGCGGCCTCTATTTTGATGGAAAGGGAGTCGGGAAAGACCATGAGGAGGCGTTCATGTGGTACGAACGCGCGGCGCGGAAAGGCAACGTGTGGGCGCAAAATCGGGTCGGCTGGATGCTGCGAAACGGCTACGGCGTCGAAAAAGATATCGAAGAAGCGCTGAGTTGGTTCGAACTCGCGGCAAAGAAGGGCCATGCCGCGGCGAAGGCCAATCTCGGATACCAT
>CAZFCY010000080.1:20571-21337 GCA_964517665.1 uncultured Opitutaceae bacterium
CGACCCGACGAACGCGAAGCGCTGATCCCGGTCGTGGCGGATCTTTTCAAAGATACCCCCGAACCATCCCATCCACTCGCGGAGTTTTACACGGAGTACCTGCTCGCGGGCCCCGAAACGGTCCGCGACGTGAATCGAGCCCTTCGCATGATTTCCGACGGAGCTGACGCCGGAACGGACTGGGGGTTGTATCAGCTCGCGCGGCTGCACTTTCTCGGCTGGCATCGCGAGTGCGATCTCGACGAAGCCTCACGGCTTCTCGACCGCGTTTCGAAAGCCGACGCGCGCGCCCGGCGGCTCGCCTTTGAGATCGCGCTTCTCGATGACGACGCGGGGAAACGCGCTTCCGCGATCGATGCCATGGCGGGCCTCGCGGAATCCGGCGATCGAAACGCGGCCGCCCTCTTGGGCGAAGCCTTCGCGAATGGCGTGTTGATGGAACGCGATCCGGCGCGCGCCAGGCATTTCCTGAAGCTTTCGCTCGCCCCGGATGGAGTACGCACGCCCGACGGAACCGTGGTCGCCCCGGAGATCGTGGTCGACCAGATCCTCGAGCAGGTCGAAGGACTGGCCGAGGATGCCGATAGTATTCAAGCAATGGATACGGCAATTCAGGCTTCCTTCGCGACGTCGCGCGAGGGAAGCCCACCGTCACCGACGCGAGAGACGGCGCCGGCTTATCCGACGGACATGCGGAAACTCGGCATTGCCGGAGACGCGCTCGTCCGGTTCGTCGTCGACGCAAATGGCGTGCCGACCGAGATCA
>CAZFCY010000080.1:21347-22215 GCA_964517665.1 uncultured Opitutaceae bacterium
CGAGATCAAATGCCTGGAGTCGTCGCATCCGCTCTTCGCCCGAGCAGCAGAGATTGCGATAGCGCGCTGGCGATTTGTTCCATCCAAAATGCATGGGAAGCCTGTGCCGACCACGATGACCGTGCCATTCAAGTTCACCCCTCAAAACTGATCCCATGACTGCTCGAAACCGTCCGCGCTTTGCCGCATTCCTTGTTCTTGTCGTCGCCCTCTCCCGCGTATTGCCATCTCCTTCCGCCCAAGCTGCGGAAGCGGATGCCGGCGCCTGGACGGACGATTTTGCCCAGGCCATGAAACGTGCCGAGGCGGAAGATCGCGCCGTGCTTCTCAACTTCACCGGAAGCGACTGGTGCGTGTGGTGCCACCGCTTGCGCGATGAAGTCTTCGTTCAGCCGGCCTTTATCGATTTCGCCGCAAGCGCGCTCGTGCTGGTGGAGGTCGACTTTCCCCGGAGGAAAACGCTCGCTCGGGAGGTCGTCGCACAAAATCAACAACTCGACGACCGCTTCAACGTGACCGGTTATCCCACGATCATCCTGCTCGACAGCGGTGGTGAGGAAATCGGCCGCCTCTCGTATATGGAAGGAGGCGCCAAGACATTCGTGCGCGAACTCAAACGATTCATCGCCGCTGCGAACAGACGCGGGAGCGCGCAACACGCCGAAGGATGACGTTGCTCTCGCGCTCCGACGAGCGCCGTCTCGCATCCGGAAAAGCAAAACGGCGCAGTCCGTGAACCGCGCCGTCGCAAAAACCAAAGGCCGGCCAGCCCACGCCGCCGCGGCGCACGCCGGTCACGCCTCCACCTGCGGGCGGTTCTTTTCCGGCCAGTCGATGTGGAAGAACTTCCCGCGCGGCTGGTCCACGC
>CAZFCY010000081.1:0-22033 GCA_964517665.1 uncultured Opitutaceae bacterium
TCGAGCTCCATCCAGTCGGAGGTCGTGGCGCGCTGGTTCTTGTTCGCCTTGACCGCGCCCGCGAGCTGCACGGCGCCGCCGTAGAGAAGAAACTTCTCCGTCAAGGTCGTCTTGCCCGCGTCCGGGTGCGAGATGATGGCGAAGGTGCGTCGCCGCGCGATTTCCTGTTGAGCCTGATCCGACACGCCGCCCGTGATCGGGAATCCGCGCCGCGCTGGCCAGCGGAAAAGCGCGCGCCCGCGCCAACTTCAGCGTCCGGCGTCCCCCGCCCCTGAATTAATGATGATGTCCGCCCGGACCGTGCGCGTGCCCGTGCTCGATTTCCTCGGTCGTCGCCGCGCGCTTCTCCGTCACCTGCACCTCGAAAAACAGCCGCTGTCCGGCCATCGGGTGGTTCGCGTCGAGCTTCACCGTGTCGCCGTCGATCGACACCACGCGCACGACGGGCGAGTGCCGGTCCTCGCCGGTCTGGAACATGTCGCCGACGTTCACTTCCTCGACCGGCAGGGCCGAGCGATCGACGTTGCGGATCAGCGTTTCGTCGCGCACCCCGTAGGCCTGCTCCGGCGAGATCGAGACCTTGCGATGGTCGCCCGCGCTCATGCTGCGCAGCGCCTTTTCCAGGCCGTCGATGATCGCGCCCGAGCCTTCGAGAAACACCACCGGCTGCTCGCGCGGCGAGGTGTCGACCACCTCCCCCGCCTCGTCTCGAAGGATGTAATGAAAGGAAATGACCTGTGGTTCCATGCTTGGCCACGACCCCAAAGACACGCGCCGCCCCCAGCAAGCCTCATCGCGCGAGAACGGCGGGAAGTGAGCGCGGGGAAACGAATGGACATCTCACGTCTGTCATTGTCGCCGCCGCGCCGCTGGTCGCGCGCGCATTTTCCCAAGGTGGCCGCGGGCGTCCCGCCCGTGCGTGGAACTCACGCCTGTCGTTGAACCTGCTCTTCGAGAAAGCCGCAATCATGTCGCGTACGTTACAAAAAACTGGCTTTGGGGCGGCCGCGCCCGCTGGGACCGGATTCACGGCTTCGGGCGGCTTTTCCGCTCTTCGGACCTCAACTTCTCGCTTCTCACCTTCTGCCGCTTGCTTCTGACTTCTCACTGCCCGCTCATCGCCACTCACTCCTTTCTTCGCATGGAAAACCCTCCTCCCTCCAACGCGCCCCAGGTCGGGGTGATCATGGGCAGCACTTCCGATTGGGAGACGATGCGGCACGCGGTGGAGACGCTCGAGCGCTTCGGCATCGCGTGCGAGCGCGAGGTCGTCAGCGCGCACCGCACGCCGCAAAAACTTTACGACTACGCGCGCGCCGCCCGCGGTCGCGGGTTGCGTTGCCTCATCGCGGGCGCCGGCGGCGCGGCGCATCTGCCCGGCATGGCGGCGGCGATGACGGATCTGCCCGTGCTGGGCGTGCCGGTCGAATCACACGCGCTCAAGGGCATGGACTCGCTTCTCTCGATCGTGCAGATGCCCGGCGGCGTGCCTGTCGCGACGTTCGCCATCGGCAAGGCCGGCGCGATCAACGCCGCGCTCTTCGCCGTCGCGATCCTCGCCGTCACCGACGCGGCCGTGGCGGAGAAACTCGCCGCGTTTCGAGACGAACAGACGCGGAAGGTCCTCGATTCCCGCCTGCCGTGATCCTTCCCGGAGCGACCATCGGCATCCTCGGCGGCGGACAGCTTGGTCGCATGACCGGGATCGCGGCGCGCCAACTGGGTTACCGCGTGGCCGTCCTCGATCCATCACCGGGATGCCCGGCGGCCGCGATCGCGGATCTCGAGATCAACACCGCCTACGACGACCGCGCCGGGCTTGACCGGCTGATCGCGCGGTCCGACGTGATCACCTACGAGTTCGAAAACGTGCCGGTCGCCGCCGCCGAGCACGCCGCCTCGCAAAGGCCGACGCACCCGGCGCCGCGCGTGTTGCACATCTGCCAGAATCGGGCGCGCGAGAAACAGTTTCTGGGCGACGCCGGCTTTCCCTGCGCGCCGTTTGCGATCGTCTCCTCCGCCGAGGAACTCGCGCAGGCCGCCGCCCGCATCGGGTTGCCGGCCGTGCTCAAGACCGCCGACTTCGGCTACGACGGCAAGGGCCAGAAGAAACTGCCGGCCGGCGCGCACGACTGGCGGAAGATCTGGAGCGATTTCGACGCGCCGCGCGCCGTGCTCGAGGGATTCATCGATTTCGAGACCGAGCTTTCCGTCATCGTCGCCGTCAACGGCCGCGGCGATTCCGCGGTCTATCCCGTTTCCGAGAACATCCACACCAACCACATCCTCGACTTCTCGATCGTGCCCGCGCGCGTGCTGCCGGTCGTGGCGCGCGAGGCGTCCGATCTGGCTTGCGCCATCGCCGAGGCGCTCGGCGTGATCGGGTTGCTGGCGGTCGAGATGTTCGTCACGCGCGATGGACGCGTGCTCGTCAACGAACTCGCGCCGCGCCCGCACAACAGCGGGCACTGGAGCATCGATGGCGCGATCACCAGCCAGTTCGAGCAGCATGTGCGCGCCGTCTGCGGCCTTCCGCTCGGCGACACGCGCGCCCACCATCCGTCCGTGATGGTCAACCTCCTCGGCGATCTCTGGGCCGGCGGAACACCCGACTGGGCGCGGTTGCTCAACGACCCCGGCGCGAAGCTGCACCTCTACGACAAGCCGCGCGCGCGCCCGGGCCGGAAAATGGGACACGCGACCGTCGTCGCCGACGAACTCGACTCGGCCCTCCAACGCGCCCGCGCGCTCAAGGCCGCGCTCGTCGAAGCCGCCGCCCGCCGCGCCAGCGCCGGAGTGTAGTGATGACGCGGCGAGTCCGTCCCGCGATGCGCGCATTCGTCGCATGGGCGATCCTCGCGATCCTCGCGCCAGGCGCGCGGGCCGAAATGCGCGCCTTCACGGACACGCAGGGCCGAAGCATCACCGCCGAGATCGTGGACACGACGGTATCCACGGTGCGGATACGGCGAGACGACGGCCGGATCTTCGAGATCGCGAAGAACACGCTGAGCCGGGAAGACCGCGACCATCTCGAAGCGTGGGAGTTGAAGCGCGCCTTCATCTTCGGCGGCGTCGAGATCCGCGCGCGGCGGGTCCGTCTCGAATCCGACCGCGCACAATCGCGAACTCGCAAGGAGAAGAACGATATCTGGTGCTACAAGGTCGCCGTGACCAACGAATCCCGCGCGAACCTCGACGGGCTCGTGGCGGAATGGCGCGTCTTCCATATCGACGACTCGCCCGGGAAGGAGAAGGGCGAGCTGAAGTTGCAGCGCAAACAAGGCGCGACTCCGCTCGGGACGCTCGGGCCGGGCGATGCAACCGAATTCCAAACATCCGCGCTCGAGCTGCAAACCCTCGTCCTCCGCTCCAAGTCAAACCCGCGCACGATCAAGGATTCGCTCGAAGGCGTGTGGATCCGCATCATGCGAGGTAGCGAAATCCTCGCCGAACACGCGAACCCCACAAGCCTGCCAAAGCGGGAGGCCTGGTAGGAAACAACCCCGCCTCGGTGGCCTCCGTGCATCCTCCGTGTCCTCAGTGACCCGCCCCCTGGTCACTCTCACTCGCGCGCGAGGAAACGCTCGATCCGCGCGAGCGATCGCTCTTTTCCCAACACGCGGCAGATGCCGGTGATGCTCGGGCCGACATTCGTCCCCGTCAGCGCGAGGCGGAGTGGCGCCTGGTAGTCGCCGAAGCCGCGACTGTTCGCGTCGGCGGTCGATTGGATCGCGGTCTGAAGCGCGTTTTCATCCGCGAAGTCCGCCGAGGTCAGCGCCGGTTGCAGTTCGCGCAACCGCGCCGCCGGATCGCCCTTGGCCTTCAGCTTCGCCTCGACCTTTTCGTCGATCGGAAAGTCCTCCGTGAAGAAATACGAGGTGTATCCGGGCAGCTCCTCGATCGCCTTGATCTTCGGCTGACTGAGCAGGAGCACCTCGCGAAAATAATCCGCCCCGGGCCAGTCGCCGGCGAAGGCGCGCTGCTGCTCGAAATACGCGCGCGCCTTCTCCACGAAGCGATCGGCCGGCAGCTCGAGCAGGTATATCATGTTCATGTGCGCGAGTTTCTTCTCGTCGAAGCGCGCGTTGCTCTGGTTCACGCCCGGGAGATCGAACAGCCGGATGACTTCGTCGATCGGCATCTTCTCGCGATCGTCCTTCGGATTCCAGCCGAGCAGGCAGAGGAAGTTGACCAACGCCTCCGGCAGGTATCCACGTTTCCGATATTCCTCGATCAACGCGCCCTGGTCGCGTTTCGACATCTTGCCCGGACCGTTTTGTTTCAGGATGAGCGGGATGTGCGCGAACTTCGGCATGGGCGCGCCGAAGGCCTTGAAGAGTTCCACGTGCTTGCTCGTGTTCGAAAGGTGATCCTCGCCGCGGATGACGTGCGTGATGCGCATCGAGATGTCGTCCACGACGTTGACGAAGTGAAAGACCGGATTGCCGTCGGAGCGCACGATCACGAAGTCCTCGTCCTCCGTGCGCTCGACGCGTCCGCGAATCAGGTCGTCGATGATCGCGGGGGCGTTGCGCACCTTCTCGACCGTTTTCTTGCGGTGATCGTCGTAGGCCTCGTAACGCTCGCCGAGCAGCCGGAACCAGATCGCGCCGTCCTTCTCGTAAGCGCGGCCGGCGGCGAGAAGACGATCGAGATGCTCCTTGTAGATCGCCGCGCGTTCGCTCTGCCGGTACGGGCCAAAATCGCCGCCGACCTTCGGGCCTTCGTCCCAGTTCATCCCGAGCCAGGTGAGGCTGTCATAGATGACGTCGAGAAACGCTTCGCTGTTCCGCTCCTTGTCCGTGTCTTCGATGCGAAGGATGAAAACGCCGCCAGTGTGGCGCGCGTAAAGCCAGTTGAACAGCGCCGTGCGGGCGCTGCCGATGTGAAAGAACCCCGTCGGGCTGGGAGCAAAACGAACGCGAACCTGGGACATGAACAATGGCGGTTGAAGGTCTGAAACCGGCCTGTATCGCCCGCGCCGCGGGAGGTGTCAAACGCGCGCTGAGCCGCGAGCCAGGGGAAAACAAGAGGCTTCAGGGGATTGTGCCGGGAAGCGCGCCAGGCGTGCTCAGATCCCGTTCACCCCTCCCACCGCTGTATCATCGAACTCGAACTTCAGGACAGCACGCTGGAGATGGTTTCCGTCGATCGTAAAGAACCCCGGAGCAAGCTCCGGGGCATTGACGGAAATGCAGGAGCGGCTTCAGCCGCGATGCGAAAGCGTTGCGTGGACGCATCGCGGCTGAAGCCGCTCCTACCACGGAGGCGAAGCAAGCTTCGGGGAATGAACCCGCAAGGGATTCAACTCCAGCCCGGGGCACATTCGGGTTCTTTGGAAACCTGGAACGTTGCCCCTGGCTCAAGCGCCTCGGGCCGCTGGCCATGCTCCGACAAGATGCGCGCGTTTAACCTGGCGCCATTCCCGCCAGACAACGCTGCCCGCCCTGCCTCATTCCATGGCGGATGTCGGAAATCGGATCAGCGCGGATGAGCGGCGCAAGGACTCCAGACGCATTGGCCGCCGCGCAGATCGCACGAAAACGCGCCTGGCTCCGGGCAGGATGCACGTGATTTTCACCCCGCCCCGCACAAACCGCAGGAGGACACACAGGGATGTTCAGAGCGTCGGCCGGGGAGGGCCGCGGCTTCGACGACTGCGGCACGCCGGATGCGAGCAGGGATCGACATCACACCATCCGCGATGCGTCCCTCCGCTCTCCCCTCCTCCCGGCGCCCGGCCCTCTTGGGCGCGGACAAACTTCCGACATTCGGGATCCACCGAACAATCGCGACCGCCGGCCGCGCGCCGGCCGCGACACGATCGGTCGCGCGCCGGATCGCGTTTGCGGGATTTCTCCGCGCATCGGACTGGACCCCGGCCGTCGTGTAGCCGGAGGCCGCCGCGGAACGCTCCCATCACCCTCTCCCCTCGTGCAAAAACCCACGGACGCCCCGCTCACCCGTTTCATCACCTTCGCCACGATGCTGCTCGTGGTCATGATCCTTCGCGTGGGCGAGGACGTCGTCATCCCGATCGCGCTGAGCGTTTTGCTCGCGTTTCTCCTCTCCCCGTGTGTCAACCGCCTCGCGCGCTGGGGCCTGCCCGACGCGCTCGCCGTGTGCCTGACCGCGACGCTCGGCTTCGCGGTCCTCGGCGGGCTCGGCTGGATCGTGGGAACCCAGGCGGTCAGCGTTCTGGAGGAGCTGCCGCGCCACGAGGAGAACATCCGCGCGAAAATCTCGTCGCTGAAACACCTCCAGCAAAAGCCGGGGTCGCTTTCGCGCACGACCGGACTGGTGGAAAGCCTGCAGGAGGAAGTGAGCGCCGCTCCGTCCGAGGCAGCCGGGGCGCGCGACGAGAGAAAAGCCAGGGCTCCCGTGCCGGTCATGATCACGGAGGCGGAGACGCGGCCGACGGAGTTTCTGCGGCAGATGCTCGCGCCCGCCCTCGAGCCGTTGGGCACGGGCGGGATCGTGATCGTCTTCGTGGTCGCGATCCTTTTTCAACGCGAGGACCTTCGCGACCGCTTTATCAAACTGATCAGCGGCGGCCGGATGAACACGGCCACGCAGGCGGTGAACGACGCGGCCCGGCGCGTGTCGCGCTATCTCGGCATGCAACTGCTGGTGAACGCGGCCTACGGCATTCCCGTCGGCGTGGGCCTGTATATCATCGGCATCCCGGGCGCCGTGCTCTGGGGCCTGCTCGCCACGGTGCTGCGTTTCATTCCGTTTCTCGGCCCCTGGATCGCGGCCGCGTTTCCGCTCGCGCTCGCCGTCGCGGTCGATCCCGGCTGGACGAAGCTGCTCTATACAGCGGCCCTGTTCATCACCCTCGAGTTGATCAGCAACAATGTCATCGAGGTGCTGGTCTATGGCGCGAGCACCGGCATCTCCAGCTTTGCCCTGCTCGTCGCCGCGGTGTTCTGGACATGGCTCTGGGGCACGGCCGGGCTGTTTCTTTCGACGCCGCTGACCGTGTGCCTGCTCGTCATGGGCAAGTATGTCCCGGGCTTGAAATTTTTGAGCGTGCTGCTGGGGAGCGATCCGGCGCTGGCCCCGCCCACGCTCTTTTATCAACGCATGCTTCTGATGAGTTTCGACGAGATGCACGAGCTTGCCCGCAAGTATGTGGGGGAGCGGTCGCTCGTCGCGTTCTACGATGATATATTCATCCCCGCGCTCATTCTGGCCGAGGAGGACCGGCACAACGGCGACCTCGCCGAGGTGCGGCAGCGTTTCATCATCCAGGCGGGCCGGGAGCTGATCGAGGAACTCTCGCCCGACGCGGATGAAGCGGGCGAGGCAACGGCCGGATCGGAGCCGCCGGGCGCCGGGCCGATCCACATCCTGGGCATTCCGGCGCGCGATGAAGCGGACGAGCTTGTCGCCCTGATGGTCCAGCACGTTCTGCGCAGCCGCGGCATTCACGCGGAAGTGAGCGCCATCACCCGATCGCCGGCCGAAAACGCCGCGATGATCGCCCGGCACGGCATCGCCACCACGTTCATCTCGGCGCTGCCGCCGTCGGCTCTTGTCGCCGCGCGCCAGGCCTGCCGGCGCCTCAAGGCGGAGTGCGGCGGCGCGCGCGTGCTCGTCGGCGTCTGGAGCCGGGAGGCGCGCGCGCGGGACCTGAAACCGCGTTTTCGCGGCGCCATGCCGGACGAGGTGGCGACCTCCCTCGGCGAGGCCGTCGCCTTCCTCGAAAACGCCGCCCGGATGCCGGCCACGAACACACCCGCGGGCGATGCGGGCGCGAGCGCCGCGGAAGCGAGAACCACGGAGCCGCTCTCGCGCGAAGAAGCGGCCGGCGAGGTTTACGAGCGCGTCCGGCGCGGCCTCGCCCAGGCGTTTGAAGTGCCGGTTTCGCTCATCAAGATCGTCGATTGCGACCGCGGTTTCTGGAGCGCGGCGCCGTGGTTTCCGTCCGAGGCCGACGTCGCCCGGGATGCCCTGCGCGAGACCGCGATCGCGAGCGCCGTGGACCCGGCCTCCGATCTCGTGCTCGTGGAGGACATCCGCAAAGACAAGCGATTCTCGGACAACCGCGTCCTCATCGAGCGCGGCGTGAATTATCTCGCGGGCGTTCCGTTGCGCGGGCGCGACGGCCGCGTGGTCGGCATTCTGTGCGTGATCGACACCAAGGCGCGCTCCACCGCGGAACACCAGATGAAGGCCCTGCAATCGCATGCCGCGGAACTCATGGCCGCGCTGGAAACGAAACCGGCGGAGATTCCCGCGGACCACACGGAGGGACCCGCGCGGCCACCTCGTTCCGGTTCGCTTCCAGGTTGAGACGAATGGATCGGTCGATTCGCCCGGGCGTGCCCCTGCAAGTCAACTCTGCTGCTCCGCCGGCGCGAGGCGGACGATTCGCTTTGGCAGCAGAACATAGAGCGCGCCGTCGGGGCCGGTGATGACGTGGCGGATGCGGCCGAGGTTTTTGAAGATCACTTCCTGCTCGATCACCTCGCCCCCGCGGACCTCGAGCCGGCGCAACTCCTCGGCCGCGAGGCTGGTTATAAAGAGATGATTCTTCCATTTCGGGAAGAGATCGCCGGTGTAGAAATTCATGCCGCAAACCGCGAGCGAAGGCACCCAATAGACGACCGGCTGCTCCATGCCTTCCTTCGCCGTGAGATCCGTCATCGCGCTGCCATCGTAGTTCATGCCATAGGTGATGACGGGCCAGCCGTAGTTCCGTCCCTTCTCCACGCGGTTCAACTCGTCGCCGCCGCGCGGGCCGTGCTCGAGATCGAAGAGCTGGCCCGTCACGGGATGGAAGGCGAGGCCCTGTGGGTTGCGATGGCCGTAGCTCCAGATGGTCTTCTGCGCGCCGGGCTCGTCGATGAACGGATTGTCGTCGGGAACGCGTCCGTCGGCATGGAGACGGTGCACCTTGCCCATGGGCACGCGGAGATTCTGGGCGTTGGCTCCCGTGCCGCGCTCGCCGATCGTGAAATAAAGCATGCCGGCGCGATCGAAGGCGATGCGTCCGCCATGATGCACCCCGCCCGAACGCGTATAAAATTCGGACGCGGCTTGATATATGTTTTCCTCATCCACCCAGGCGCCATCGCGCATCCGCCCGCGGATGACGCGGGTGAGCGTCCCCTGCGCGCCGGAATCCGAGCGCGGCTCCGAGTAGGCAATATAGATCCAGCCGTTCCGCGCGTATTCCGGATGGAGAACCACATCGAAGAGGCCCGCCTGGCCGGCGGCGTCCACCTTCGGCACGCCCTTGATGGCGCGATCGGCGAGCCTTCCGTTCTCGACGAGGAGCAGTTGCCCGCTCTTTTCGGTCACGAGCGCCCTGCCACCGGGAAGAAACGCGAGCGACCACGGCTCATTCACGCCGTCCACCCACGTCTCGAGTTGAAAATCATGCAGCCGCGTGCGGGCCGTGATCGAATCCGCGGGCTGGTTGAAGGCAAGGAGCCCGGCCTGATGACGCTGCCGCTGCTCGCGGATATAGATGACCATGGCCCGAATATCCTTGTCGGGAAGCGTTTCACCGAACGCCGGCATGCCCCGGTCGGAAAAACCCTCGCGAATGCTCCGGGCGATGCTGTCGTCATCGCCGGCCACCAGCCACTCGTCGTCGAGCAGCGACTGGGACTGCCCGCCCTGGAGGCTGGCGCCATGGCAACTGGCGCAAAGCTGGCCGTAGGTTTCGGCAATGGCCCCCGCCCGCTGCCTCTGGGCTTGCAGCGACCATGCCGGCGCGAGCGCGGCGAAGACGGCGGCGAGAATGGACAGACGAACGCGACGAGGGCCAAAACGACAGAGGGGGGCGGAAACCATAAGTGGAAAGGAAGCTGGCGCGCCAACCTCGCGGGTCAACCGAACGGCGGAATTTTCCGCGATCCGTTCCATCGTGGAAGGGCCAGGGCTGATTCATTCTGTCATTGAGGCCCTTCAGGCCGGTGTTCCAGAACGAATCAGCCCAGGCGCAGGGGCTTTCGCCGCAAACCGCTAATCGATCGCGGGAGCGGCAGCCGCGATAAACTCACTCCGCAACATCCCGGCCACGTGACGATGAACCGCGGTGGAAGGATGGCCCTCGTGATAATAATAGAAGGTCTCGGGATCTCCGCGCGGCGTCGCATCCTGATCGAAAAGCGCGCGCCCCGCGCAGGGATCGGTTGCATTGATGATGCCGTAACGCGCGGGCTCCGTCATGACGGCGTCGAAGTATTCGCCCCAGCGGCTCGAGCGGATGTCGGCGTCGGGCAGCTCCGCCTGCAACGCGCCCGGGAGCCGCGCGATCGCGGGGTTCAGGCGCAAGGCGACTTCGGCGAACGCGGGTATCTTCGTCGGGAGGACGGCGATCAGAAAATGACGCCCCCCCGCGGCGTGCAACTGGCGAACGATCTTCGAGAGATTGTCGATCGTCGTCGCGGTCTCGAGCCCGCTGTCGTTGAGGCCGCCTGCTATAAAGAACAACGCGCGATCGGGGTCGAACTCGACCGCGCCGGACCGGACCCGGGATGCGAAGTCGCGCGCTTGATTCTGCATGCCCCAGCCGAGCAGCGCATCCTTGACACGGCGGCCTTCGCCCTCGCCCGTTCGCGCGCCGCTGACCGCGAAATTGAGCCCCTTGCCCGCGGCGTCGGGATCGGCCGCGTGCGTGAATGGAATCCCGAGGCCTTGCGCCACATGGGCGATGGCCGTCGGCCCATTGCCATCGACATATCCGGCGCCGCTGTCGCTATAGCTGTCGCCGAACGAAAACAGCATCGTCCACGGCGACGCAGACTCTTCGGCCGCGCAGGAGACGCCGGGCAGACAGGCGCACAACCCCGCGACAAAGGACAACCAGAACGAAACCGGCTTCGGGCAAAGCATCGCGCCATGCGAACTCGAAGAGCCGGCGTTGTCGAGATCGCTCGGACAGACGCGCATCTGCCGATGGACAAAGACGGGACATGCCGGTCATCATTCGGTAACAATTCCGCCGCAAGATCGGCGCCGATGAAAGCACCCTCTCATACTTTTCCCATCCGCCGGGCACAGCATGTCTGTGCGTGGCTTGCCTTGACCGCTCTCCTCGCCACGGCGCCCGAAGCTGCCGCGACCGACGCCACGCTCGCGGAGATGCTCGAACTCGGGATCTATTCCGAGGAAACCCGGGGCGACGTGCCCGCCGCCATGAAGCTTTACGAACAGATCGTGGCGGAAGCCGCGGAAGACCAGGCGCTCGCCGCCCGGGCCCAGTTCCGCCTCGGCATGTGTCATCACAAGCAAAAGGACTACGCCGCCGCGACCGCGGCGTTCGAGAAGCTCGTGCGCGACTATCCCAACCAGAAAGACATGGTCGCGCTGGCCAACGCCTATCTCGCCGACGGCGCGGCCCTGCTGCCGGCGCCGTGGCGGGACGGCGAGGAATTGCGCTACAACGTCAATCTCCCGACAGGCTACACGGTCGGCGCCGCCCGATTCGCGGTGGCGGCGGCGGAACTCGACGGGCGCAAGATCTGGCGGTTCGACTCCAACACCGCGGGCGGAGCACAGAGCTGGAGCCGCACGGACGTGGACGCCGCTTCGTTCAAGCCAATCCGCTGCCTCTGGAAGCATTCGATGATGGGCGAGTTCGATACGGTTTATGTCAGCGGCGGCGCCGAGGTGAAGATGAAAGGCAAGGACGAGGTGAAGCACTTCGATCTCGAGGGGGCCGTCTATGACAACGAACAGGCCATGCAGTTGATGCGCCGCCTGCCCCTCGCGACGGGTTACACCACGACGCTCACTATTTTTGTCGGCTTGGGCGGCGGTTCGCAGATACCGGTGGGCTTGAGTGTCGACGCGCGCGAATCCGTCACGGTTCCGGCCGGCACGTTTGATGCCTACAAAGTGGTTCTCACCGTCGGCCCGACGCGCCAGATGCTCTGGTTCTCGGCCGATGAACACCGCTATCCCGTGAAGTTGGAAGCTGGCGGCGCGATCATCGAACTCACCGCCGTGAAACAGGGTCCGGCGACCTCCGAAAAATACGAAGATCCGGCGTGCGGGTTTTCGGTCACGGCGCCTGCCGGGTGGATGACGTATTCCAAAGACGAGTCGCACCAGCCCGGTCGCTCGCAACTTGTGTTGTTCGATGCTGACGGCGTCGCGAGGACGGTCGTGAAGGTCGACAACCTGGAAGATTTCGATGCGGCGACGCGGGCCTCGGTGCGCGCCTTCGCCGAACACAGAATCGGCCAGGCAAAAAAGCACCTCAAGGACTTCTCCGTGCGCGCTGATTCCTGGACCGAGACGACTGTCGACGGCCAGCCGGCGCTGAGTGTCGTCGCGGACTTCATGCAGGCGGAGAAACCGCAGACCGTCCACTCTGTGTATGCCTTCGTCAACGGCTACACCGTCGACACCTGGTACGTGACCGCGCCGGAAGACTTCGAGGCCTTCCGTCCGCAGTTCGACGCCGTGGTTGCATCCTATCGCGGAAAGTAAGCAGTCTGGCGTGTCGCGCCCGGGCGCCTATCCGCCGGAGCGCGCGCGAATCGACGTGTGAGATTTCTTCTTCGCAAAACCTCCAGCAGCGTCAGCCGTTCCACCGGGTCCTGGCTGACGCTTTTGCTGTTGTTCGTCGTGCTCGTGCCGTCCGTCTGCCTGCTCTGGTTCCTGAGCCAGGCGGTGCAAAACGAGCGCCTCGCCGGACGCCAGAAACTGATCGATGCCTACCGCGCCCAGCTCCTCGGAGCGCAGGAACGCCTGCAGGCCGGCTGGCAGCGACTGGGCGACGAACTCGCCGCGCAGAGCGACACCGAAACGGCGCCGGCGCTCTTCGCGCGTCTCGTGCGAGCCGGCGTGGCCGATGCGGTGGTTTGTTTCGATTCGGATGGCGGAATCATCTATCCTGATGCGCCGCCACCGCCTCGCTTCTCCCGCCCGGATCCAGCGTGGGCCGCGGCGCAGGAACTCGAAGCGCAGGAACCGGAAGCGGCCGCCGGCCGCTACGCCGCGCTCGCCGCGCAGCTCACGGAAGACGACCTCGTCGCCCGGGCTCTGCAAGGCCAGGCGCGCTCCCTCGCCCGGGCCGGCGAGCGCGAGGCCGCCCTCGCTGTGCTCACCATTTCGCTACAGGAGGAACGTTTCCGCCATGCCCGCGACGCGCAGGGCCGCCTGCTCGCGCCCTACGCCGATTTCATGGCCTTCGAACTCCTGCGCGAGACCCGCCCGGAAGAAGCCCGGGTGGCGCGCGAACGACTGTTGGCGCGCCTCGAGGATTACGAGAGCATCACGATGCCGGCGACGCAGCGCCGGTTTCTGATGAACGAGCTGCGGCGCCTCGCGCCTGAGGCGACCGCATCCCCGCTGCTCGCCGCCGAGAATCTCGCCGCCGCCTACTTGCAGGCGGGCGACCCTCCCGACCGTGAACCCGCGCTGCAAGCAAGCGGCCTGCCCGGCGTGTGGCAACAGGCCGCGCCCGGTGGACGGGTGTTGTCGCTGCATCGGGCGGAGAAACTGCCTGAACGACTCCACGCCGTCGTCGGTCCCGAGGGTTTGCCCGCGGATGTCCGGCTGGTATTTCTCGAACCCGGCCGCGAAGCGGAAGGCATCCTGCTCTCGATCCCGGCGGGAACGGCGCTGCCGGGATGGCGGCTCGCCCTCGCGATGCAGGATCCACTCTTCTTCGAGTCCGCGGCGAGCGCGCGTGTCACATCGTATATATGGATCGCGGTGCTGGTCGTGATCGCGGTCGTTGTGCTCGCCCTGCTGGCATGGGGCCTCCTGCGGCGGCAGGTCGCGCTCACACAACTGCGCAATGATCTTGTCGCCAACGTCACGCACGAGCTGAAGACGCCGCTCGCTTCGATGCGGCTGCTCGTCGACACGCTGCTCGAGACCCCGCGACTGCACGAACCGACGGCGCGCGAATACCTGCAACTGATCGCAACGGAAAACCTCCGCCTCAGCAGGCTGATCGACAACTTCCTCACGTTCTCCCGCATCGAGCGCAATAAATACACCTTCGATTTCCAGAGCGTGCCGCCGCGTGTGATCGCTGAAAACGCCGCGGCCGCGGTGCGCGAGCGGCTTCAGGCCGACGGGTGTCGCTTCGATATTGCGATCGCGTCCGATCTGCCGCCGGTCACGGCCGATTCCGGCGCGATGGTCACGGCGTTGGTCAACCTGCTCGACAACGCATGGAAATATTCCGGCGACGCGAAGCACATCGCGCTCACTGCCGGGGCGGACAACGGCAGCGTCTGTTTCGCGGTGCGCGACAACGGCATCGGCCTCTCGTCGCGCGACACGCGGAGGATTTTCCGCCGTTATATACAAGCGCACGCCGCGCGCGCGACCAGCGCGGGCGGCGTCGGGCTCGGTCTCAGCATCGTGCAGTTCATCGTCTCCGCGCACCAGGGCGACGTGCGCGTCGAGAGCGAACCGGGGAGAGGCAGCACGTTCACCATCACTCTGCCGGCGGCCGGACACCACGAACGAACGGCGAAACAATGAAGGCACATACTTCGCATGCGCGGCCCGGACGGAGCTCCGGGCTGTTGGAGGGTCCACCTCCGTGTGGACCGGTTCGCCAAATCGGACGCCACAGAGGTCGTCCCTCCAACGGATCCAAGCCGAAGCAAGCTTCGAGGCATCGAACCCAAAGGCCATGATCACCCGGAAGATCCTCATCATCGAAGACGACCCGGCATTGTTGCGCGGGTTGAAGGACAACTTCGTCACGGCCGGCTACGACGTCCGCGCCGCGAGCGACGGACAGCGCGGCCTCGACGAGTTGTTGCGCGCGCCGCCGGACCTTCTGCTGCTCGACTTGATGCTGCCCAAGGTGAACGGCTACGACATCTGCCGCGCCGCGCGGGGGCGCGGCCTCACGCTTCCGATCATCATGCTCACGGCGAAGGGCCAGGAGGACGACATCGTGCGCGGGCTCGAGCTTGGCGCGGACGACTACGTGACGAAGCCGTTCGGTATTCGGGAGCTGCTCGCGCGCGTGAAGGCCTTCCTGCGCCGGCAGGATCGCGACGAATCCACTGTGCGCACCTTCGGCGATTGCCACCTCGACCTCACCGCGCGCCGGCTCTTCAGGCGCAAGATCGAGGTCGTGCTCACCGCGAAGGAGTTCCGCCTGCTGGAGTTTTTCGTGCGACGCGCGGGCCGCGCGCTCACACGCGACACCATCCTCGACGGCGTCTGGGGCGACGAAGTGATCGTGACCGATCGCAGCGTGGACCGCTGCGTCACGACCTTGCGCGCCAAGATCGAAGCCGATCCGCGCGCGCCGCGGCATATTCAAACCATACGCGACATCGGCTATCGTTTCGAGCTGCGCGAGCCCGCCGCGGATCATTGAACTATTGCTCACGAGGCTCCTCGTCACCTCCGATCGCATCCCGGCCCGCCGTTTCGTTCATCCGCCGCGGGTCAGCGCGCGTTTCAATCCGACGATCGACCAGAGCATCGCGCTGGCGCGCAGGGCGACGATCAAGAGGCCCGCCATCACGGCGAGGTCGGCGAGGATGGATCTCGTCCAGTCCGGCCGCGGCAGCCAGTCGGGCGCGTCGACGTGGCCGAGTTCGGCCAGGACGATCGTCGCGCCGGCGCCGAGGACGAGCAACGAGAGAACCGTGAAAACGATATACCAGACCTGAAAACGGCGGACGCGCTGAAGGAGCCGCCGATCGTCCGGCGACAAGGGCGGTTTTCCTATATCAAACAAAGCGACCGCCATCGCGACGGCTCCGGCGCCCCACCAATAGGGCTTGCCCGCGATCGCGATGGCGACGGCGGCAAACGCCGTGCCGAGCAGCGGCTGGCCGCGCAGGACGCTGCCCAGGCCGGGCAGAAACAGGTTCAGGATGGCGGCCCGAAACCGGCCGGTGCGCATCCGTTCGACGCGCTTGATGGCGCGCAACGCCTCGGGATTCTCCGCCACCGGTCGCGCGGGCGGGGTCTTGTCGCTTCGCGCTTCGGGAATCGCGCCCGGCTTCACGCTTGCGCGACCAGGCTTCCGGAAGCGCGCCGCCAGCGTCCGCCAGGCGCGCGCGAACCCGGCCCGTCGTGAACGTTTTCCCGCCGCCTCGGGTGCTGGAGCGGACGCATCAGCGACGCGAGTTTGATTTTCGTCCGCGGCGGGTTCCGCCTCCGCCGCGCGATCGAGACCGGGAAGCGACGCGCGCATCGCGGCCGCGTTCGCGAAGCGCCGCTCCGGGCGCGTCGCCACGGCCTGGCGTATCCAGTCGTCCCACCCAGGATCGAGGCCGGGCGCCAGCTCGCTCGGCGACTCCAGCGCGAGCGCGCGCTCGCCCGTGAGGAGCCGGAAGGCGATCAACCCGGCCGCATACAGGTCGCTGCGCGCATCGACCGGCCCGCCCGCTTTTTGTTCGGGACTCATGAATTCCCAGGTCCCCATCACCGCGTTTTCTGTTTCGGGCTCCGCGCCGTGAACGACGGTCGTCGCGCTGTCGAGCGCGCCTTCGTCGGCCGGATCGCGCCGGACGCGCGCCCACCGTTCGTCGATGATCTGAACGAGCCCGAAGTCGGCGATCTTCAGGCGTCCGGCGCGGTCGAGCAAAATGTTCCCCGGCTTCAGGTCGCGATGAACCACGCCGGCCGCGTGCGCGAACTCCAGCGCATCCAGGATCTGGATCAGCGCCGCTTTCGCCTCCAGCTCCGGCAGCCGGTGTCCGCGCTCCGCGATCCATTCCGCGAGCGTGCGCGCCGGGCGGCCATCCCGGCCCGGAACGCCCTCGGCCAGCTCCATGCGCAACCAGACCTTGCCGTTCGTCTCGCCGAAATCATCGACGCGAATGATGCGCTCGTGCTCGAGCGCCGCCATCACCCGCGCCTCGCGGATGAAGCGCGCCCGCGCGTCCGCCGAATCGGCCGAGGCGAGGAGCAGTTTCATGGCGAAGCGCTTCTGCAGCGCCTCGTGCTCGACCTCGAAAACCTCGCCGATCCCGCCGCGCCCCAGGAAGGAAAGGACGCGGTAGGGACCGAAAACCTCGCCGATCGCGAGCCGCGACCCGGCATCCGCGGCACGACCGCGCCCCGAACCCACGACGGTCGGGCCCTCGTATGCCTCCGGCTCACTCATGTTCCTGATGCTTCGACGCGAGGTTGCACGCGACCTTGGTAGGCCATGCCCGGCCGCGCGGCAAGCGCACCGCGGCGCGGCCGCAATCGACGTGAATCCAAAGAGCCTCTCCGATTCCTCCGCCGCCCTCTGTGCATCTCAGCCACGCCCGAAGGGCCACGCGCGACCACCTCCGCCACAACCTGGCCCGCAATCCCGCCTCGCTGCCGGAGCGAGGGAGAATCTGCTTTTCAAAGGCCGTGCGTTGCCCGCAATCTGCCGCGCCTGCCCCGGCTTCCGATGAGAGGCATCACGCTAACCCTCAGTCTTTTCGCCATCGTTTCAGCGGTCGTTTCCGGCCTGCTCTACTCGCTCATCGACGATCGGAAGGACAGCCTCGAGGCCGAAGCCGGAATGCTGCGCGCGTCCCTGACCGCGGCCGAGACCCGCGCGACGGAAACGACGCTCGAGCGCGAGGCGCTTGCCGCGCGGGTCGTCGATCTCGACCGCCAGCTCAACGAGCTGAAGGCGCGCAACGTCAGCCTCGAGGCGCGCAACAGCCAGCTCGCGCGCGATGTCGCGCAGTTGCGCGAAGAGATTTCCCTGCGCCAGCGCGCCGACCACAATGCCGGCCAGGAAGCCTCCGACTTGCGTCGCGAGCTGGCCGAGACGAAGTCCGCCCTCGCCACGGCGACCGCGATCGCCTCGAGCGAGGCCATCGCCGGCTACGAATCGCGCATCGCCGATCTCGAGGGCGAGGTCGCCTACCTCCGCCAGCACGCCGGCGGCCGGTCCTTCGCCGAGGCCCTCGCCCGCGTGCCGGCGACGCTCGAGGGCACCGTCCTCGAGGTGGGCCCGGAGTCGGCCTTTGTCGTTTTGAACATCGGCCAGCGCAACGGCGCCGTGCCGTCCCTGGAAATGGTCTTGCGCCGCGGCTCGACAATAGTTGCACGTGTGCGCCTGACAGATGTGCGGGATTCGTATAGTGTCGCCCACGTCCTGCCTTCCTCCGGCAGCGGCAACATCCGCGCGGGCGACATCGCGACCCGCTCCTGATCGTCCCAGCAAACATGAACTCCGCCTTGAAACGCCTCGTCTTCCTCGCCCTCGCCGCCGCGGGCGCCCTCATCTTTTCCGGCTGCGCCACCCGTCCGGAGGACGCGACCGTGCCCTGGAGCCGGCCCGCCTCCTGGGAAGGACAACTCCCGGGTGTGGGTGGCCTCTGATCGCCCCCGGCTTCAACCCTCCGCGCGTCGCCTGACGGTCGCCCATGACGACCGAAAACCCGTCGCTCCGCGCGCAAGCCGGCACGCTCCACGTCGTCGCCACTCCGATCGGAAACCTCGCCGATCTGACCGAGCGCGCGGCCTCGATCCTGAGGACCGCCGCGCTCGTCGCTTGTGAGGACACGCGCACGACACGCGTCCTCCTCGATCGCCTCCAGGCACGGCCCGAGCTGGTCGCCTATCACGATCACAACGAGCAGGCCATGGCCGCGCGCCTCGCCGACCGCATCGCCGCCGGCGCCTCGGTCGCCCTCGTCTCGGACGCCGGCACGCCCGCCCTCAGCGATCCCGGTTTCCGGATCGTGCGCGAATGCCGCCGCCGCGGACTGCCCGTCGTGCCGGTGCCCGGACCGAGCGCGCTGATCGCCCTCCTCTCCAGCGCCGGGCTGCCGACCAACGCGTTTTTCTTCGCCGGTTTTCTCCCGGCACGGACCGCGGCGCGGCGGACGTTTCTGGAGCGCCATCGCGAATTCCCGCACACGATCGCGCTCTACGAGTCATGCCATCGCATCGTCGCTTTCGTCGATGAAATCGTCGAGCTGCTCGGCTCCGCCCGCGTCATCGCCGTGGGGAAGGAACTGACCAAACTCCACGAAACCATCCTCACCGGCGCGGCCGCGTCCGTGCGCGGACGCCTGGGCGCGATCGCGATCAAGGGAGAGTTCACCGTCCTCATCGCCCCGGCCGATTTCGAACTGTGAGAATTTCGCGGTCGGTTCTCGGTTTTCGGAATTGGCCACAGAGGTCATGGAGGGACAGAGAGGCGGAGAGGTTTGGGCGCGGAAGACTCGAGACCGAGGCGAGGCGCGTTCGTCGCGCCTGTGGACGCGCGGAGGATTCGGGTCGAGGCGAAGGGAGTTTTGCGTTTTTCGCGGCCCCATCTCCGAAAAATCCCGTTTGATTTTCCGGCCTGTCACTCCGTGATCTCCGTGTCGCCTCGGCGCCCTCCGTGACTCATCCATCATCCACGCCCGTCGCCGTCATCGATATCGGCAGCAACTCGATCAAGCTCCTCGTCGCGGCGCGCGGGCGCGACGGCTCGCTGATCGAGCTGACGCGCGCCACCGAGGAGACCCGCATCGGCGCGGGCATCACGGCCAGCCCGCCGCGTTTACGGGAGGACGCGATGGAGCGCGCGATCGCCTCGATCAAAACCCTGATGTGCCAGGCCGCGCCGTTCGGGCCGGAGCGGATCGCGGCCGTCGCGACGAGCGCGGTGCGCGACGCGGAAAACGGACTCGAATTTGCCGCGCGTCTCTTCGACGCGACCACGCTCGAACTCGCGATCCTGAACGGCCAGGAAGAGGCGCGCCTGATCGGGCGCGGCATCGCGTGCGACCCGGCCCTGCGCGGCACGGATGCCTTTTATCTCTTCGATCTCGGTGGCGGCAGCCTCGAAATGCTTGCGTTCCAGAACGCCCGCGTCGTGGCGCTCCGCAGCCTCCAGCTCGGTTGCGTCCGCGTCACCGAGCATTGCGTGCCCGCGCCCGCGGAACCGTTGGGCGACGCTGTCATCGCGGCCGTGCGGGCGCACGTGCGGGAAATCATCGCGCGCTCCGGCTTTCGCTTCGAACTCCCGCCGGGCGTCACCGCGGTCGCCACGGGCGGAACGGTCACCACCTTCCGCGCCATGCGGGCCGCGGCGGCCGGCGTGTCGCTCGAGGCGGCCAGCGCGGAGATCGGGATCGACGCGCTCGCCGCGCTCGCCGCGAGCGTCTGCGCTATGCCTCTCGCCGCGCGCCAGGCGATCCCGGGCCTGCCGGCTCCGCGCGCGGATGTGTTTCCCGCCGCCCTGCTCACCCTCGTCGAAGCGGCGCGCATGGCCGGAATCACGCGCTACCGGCACTCGCTCTTCAACCTCCGCTACGGCCTCGCCCGCGAGCTGCTCGAATCGGGAGTGAGTCCTTCTTCATGAGCCCGTCGGACCGTCCGGCCGCGGCCGCGGGGCGCCACCGCCTCAGTTCGCCCGGTCTGGCGAGCCGCCGGCCGGCTCCGCTTTCGGGAACCAGCGCTCGTCGTAGGCGCGCCGCAGCCACGCGTCCGGCACCGGCACGATGCAGATGTTCATCGACCGGTTGTCCTCCGACAGCATCGCCGACTGGATCTGGAATTTCGTGCCATCCGGGCTGAAGGTCGGATGCGGATGATCCTGCGCCGAGGCCTTGTGCCCGGTCGTGACGAGCATCATTTCGTTCGTGCGCCGGTCGATCAGGTAGAGGCTGCGCGAGAAATCGTCGCCCACGGCCCAGCGTCCATCGGAGGAGCCGTGCACGTGCCAGAGGCCGCTGCCGGTCTTGGTCTGGCCCGCGATGTAGACATGCTGCGTGCGCAGGTTGACAATCGCGAGGCCGGTGGGACGCACGCGGGTGCCGGCGATCCCCCACTCGTCGTCGGTGCCGGGTCTGCGATGACCGAGAATCGCGAGCGCGACTTCGTCGGGCGAGATGATGGCCTCGTGCGTGACCCAGTCGAACGCCTGCTCGGGAAACAGCGGGCGCAATCCCGTGCCGTCGGCCTTCACCGTCCACGTGCGCTGCGGCGCCTTGCCGCCGGTCTCCCAGCAGAACACGATCTCGCCGGGCACCCACGGATTCGTCTGCACATGGCCGACCTGGAACGGCACGGCCACGACCACCTTCACCTCCCCGGTCTTCAAGTCCATGCTCGCGATGCCCGCGGGTCCCGCGCCCATGTTGCGCGGGCCGAAGGTCGCCTCGATCTCCGTGCCGGCCGCGAGGTGTTTAGCCGCCTCGTCGCGATTCACGCGGAAGTAGGCAACCTCCTCGGTCGCGTCGATCGCCAGATCGCCGCCGCCGCCGATCTCGACCGGGATCGTGCCGAAGACCGTTTCGTAGTCGGCGGCCGGTTTCATTTTGCCCGCGGCGCTGTCGGCGAAGACGCGCGCCAGGTCGATGGCGACGATTTCCACCGGGCCGCGGGGCCCGCGCGGACGTTCGCCCGGCGCCGGCGGTGGCGGCGGCGTGCGGTCGACCGGACGCGTGTGGAAGAGGCGCATCGACTTCACGCCCACGCAGAGCATGCCCGTGTAGCCGTGTTCAGTGACCTGCACGATATCGCCGGTCTTTTCGTTGACCGCCATCGCCTGGCCGCGCACGCGGTTGCTGCGGAAGACCAGCCACTCGCCGTCGGAGGTCCACTGCGCGTGCGTGGGATAGATCTTCGAATCACCGGCGGGCGTGCTGGTGAGAAACGTGAGCGGCACGCCGGTCACGGGATCGATCACGACTTTGCGTTCGGATGGAAAACGCTGCCCGATCTGGGCGCAAAGGGACGCGGGGGCGACGGCGGCCGCCGCGAGCAGGACGAGGGAGAGAAAGCGTAATGAGGACATGATGGGAAGTTGAGAAGTGATCGAGGCGACCGCGCCCGAAATTTCCGGGACCTGGTTGATGGGGAAACAAAACGCGGCGACAGGCGCTCGGCGTCCGGCCGGCCGAAAAGCGGCGCGTCCGATCACCAGAACACCTGTCACTACGGGAACAAGGTGAAGACGCGCGAAACCCGGCCGCAGCATCAGACCGAGAATTATGACAGTATGAACGGCTCCGCATGGATGGCAGGGATGAGATGCGGACGCGGTGAGAGAGAGCGCGGACGGGGTGCCCGCGACCACCTGAGCGGAGCGGATGTCGACCTCCGGACGGCGTTCCGGCTCTGATTTGGAGTGCGCGCGATTCAT
>CAZFCY010000082.1:0-22031 GCA_964517665.1 uncultured Opitutaceae bacterium
CGCAACTGGCTGTTGTTTCTCACCGCCCTGCGCTCGATCCAGCTCCCGCTCGTCACGTGGTCGCTCACCGAGGTGATCACGGGTCCGATCGCCGCGCGCGACGTCGCGGGCATCCACTACGGCGTGCTCGTGTATGCGACGGTCGCGATCCTCACCGACATCTGTTTTCACTTCCGGCAGCGGCTCGCGCTCGAGCTGGGCGAGACGGTCGTGCTTCACTTGCGGCGCGAGGTCTTCGCGCATTTGCAGCGCATGCCGATGAGTTTCTACAACCGCACCAAGCTCGGGCGCATCATCAGCCGGCTCACTTCCGATATAGAGACGGTGCGCGTCGGCGTGCAGGACGTGCTCTTCGTCAGCATCGTGCAGATCGGACAGATGGTGGTCACGGCCGGTTTCATGCTCTGGCTCGACTGGGTGTTGTTCAGTGTCATCGCCGCGATGGCGCCGATTCTGTGGATCTTGAACCGGCATTTCCGGCGCCGGTTGAGCAGCTCGCTCCGCAGCGTGCAGGAGAGCTTCAGCCGCGTGACCTCGACCATCGCGGAATCGGTCAGCGGCATGCGCGTGACGCAGGGTTTCGTCCGCGGCGATCTCAACGCCGGCATCTTCCGCCAGCTCGCGGCCACGCACTCGCGCAACAACATGAACGTCGCGCGCAACAGCGCGTTGCTCACGCCGCTGCTCGAGTTGAATTCGCAGTTCTTCATCGCCGTGCTCATCCTCCTCGGCGGCTGGCGCGTCCTGCATCCCGGCTCGGGCGCGGAGATCGGCGACCTCGTGAAGTTCTTCTTTCTCGCGAACCTGTTCTTCGCCCCGATCCTGTCCCTGGGAAACCAATATAACAATGCCCTCACTGCCATGGCCGGGGCCGAGCGCGTGTTCCGCCTGCTCGACATGAAGCCGGAATGGGAGGACGCGCCGGATGCCGTGGATCTGCCGGATCCGCGGCATCCGGCCGGGCTGCGAACCATTCCAGGGAGCGCAGGCGCCTCGCCCGACGCCGGTGGCGTCGCCGCCAGCGTCGAGTTTCGCCACGTCACCTTCGCCTACGACGCGGATCGGCCGGTGCTGCACGATGTCAGTTTCGTCGCCGCGCCGGGGCGGACGGTCGCGCTCGTCGGGCACACCGGCAGCGGGAAAAGCTCGATCGTCAACCTCGTATCCAAATTTTACCTACCGACCGAGGGCGCGGTTTTGATCGACGGTCGCGAGGTCCGCGCGCTGACCGGCCGCTCGCTGCACCGACAGATGGGGATCGTGCTCCAGCAGAATTTTCTCTTCACCGGCACGATCCTGGAAAACATCCGGCTGGGCCGGCCGGAGGCGACCGACGAGGAGGTGCTCGAGGCGGTGCGCTCGCTCGACTGCCTCGATCTCGTCGCCGAACTCCCGCAGGGGCTTTCCACCGTGGTCGGCGAGCGCGGCGCCGGCATTTCGCTCGGCCAGCGCCAGGTCGTGTGTTTCGCCCGCGCCATGCTCGCGGATCCGCGCATCCTCGTCCTCGACGAGGCGACGAGCGCGATCGACACCCTGACCGAGGCGCGGTTGCAACGCGCGCTCGGCCGCCTGCTCCGGCGCCGCACGGCCTTCGTCGTCGCGCACCGGTTGAGCACGATCCGCAACGCCGATCTCGTCCTCGTGCTCGATCACGGCCGCGTCGTCGAGCGCGGCACGCACGACGCCCTCGTCGCCGCCGGCGGCATCTACGCGGGCCTCTATAGACAATTCACCGAAGCCACGAGCGCGTAAGCCGCTTCTTCCGCTTCGCCCTTTCGTCATTCTGCATTCTTCATTTTCCGCCATGTCCTGGTTCATCCTCGTTCTTGCCGCTCTTTTTGAAATCACCTGGGCGGTCGGCCTGAAATACACGCACGGCTTCACCCGGCTGTGGCCGACCGTCGGCACGATCGTGGCGTTGATTGTCAGCGTCGGCCTGCTCGGCCTCGCGGCCAAAACCCTCCCGATCGGAACCGCCTACGCCGTCTGGACCGGCATCGGCGCGATCGGGACGGTGATCTGCGGCATCATTTTCTTCGGCGATCCAGTGGCCGCCGGCCGGCTGATTTGCGTGGTCCTGATCCTCGCGGGCGTCGTCGGGCTGAGGCTGACGGCGTAGCGCGCGGGCGCAGAACGCGCGTCGCAATTTGGAGCGCGGCGATTTATCGCCGCTTTTCTCCGAGCCGCCTGTCGCGGCTAATTTCGTCGCCTCCGCTGAAACTCCGCACGGGTGGCCGTCGTCCTGATTGTCCTTCACCCATCTCATGGCCAAGTCCCGACACACAGGACGTTACGTCTTTCTCCTCATCCTCGTCGCCGCCCTCGGCGGCGGCGCGTGGTGGTATTTCAAGGGCCGGCCGGAGGTCGCGCCGCTCTATCAGACCGTCACGCTCCAGAAGGGCTCGATCGTGCAGGCCGTGACCGCGACCGGGCAGCTCCAGCCGGTCATGATCGTCGATGTCGGCAGCCAGGTTTCCGGCCGGTTGTTCGAGGTGTTGGTCGATTTCAACGACAAGGTGGTCAAGGATCAGGTGCTCGCGCGGATCGATCCGGCGACGTTCGAGTCGGCGCTTGCCCAGGCCGAGAGCGAGCTGCTCAACGCCAGGGCCAACCTCCGCCTCCAGCGCAGCAATCTCGAGCGCTCGCGGCAACTGGCTGAGCAGAAGCTCGTTTCCACCTCGGATCTCGAACAGATCGAGGCCACCGTCGAACAGGCCGAAGCGGGCGTGCGCATCCGCGAGTTCGCGGTGGACAGCCGCAAGACCGACCTCGAGCGTTGCACGATCGTCGCGCCCATCGACGGCATGGTCATCTCCCGCGCCGTGCAGGCCGGGCAGACCGTCGCCGCCAGCCTGAACTCGCCGACCCTGTTCACCATCGCCAACGACCTCACCAAGATGCAGATCGCCGCCTCGGTCTCCGAGGCCGACGTGGGCAACATCACCGACGGGCTCTCGGTCAGATTTACGGTCGATGCGTTCCCCGGCCGCAATTTCACCGGCAAGGTCAAGCAGGTGCGCAACGCCGCCACGATCGTGGACAACGTCGTCACCTACGAGACGATCATCGCCGTGGACAATCCCGGCGGGCATCTCAAGCCCGGCATGACGGCCAACGTCTCCATCATCATCCAGAGCCGCGAGGAAACGCTCCGGCTCGCCAACGCCGCGTTGCGCGTTCGCCTGCCCGAAGGCCTGGAAGTGGCCGCGCCGCCCGAGCCCGCCCGCTCCGATCGCGCGGCCTCGGCGGACGCCGGCACGGCATCTCGCGATCCTCGGGCGGCCTCCGATGGCGCCGTGGCCGCGCAAGTGGTCGGGACTCTCGAGGCCGGGGACGGCGCGAACGCCGCCGGCCGTGGCGGCAGCGTCGATCCCGAGCGCCGCGCGCGCTTCCAGGAGATGATGGCAAACAACCCCGAAATGGCCGCCCGCTTTCGCGAGCGCGCCAGCCGCGACGGCGCCAGCGGCAGCACGTCCAGCCGGATCGTTTACAAGCTCGTCGGCTCCCCCATGGAGCCGAAGCTCGAGGCGGTTCGCGTCCGCACCGGCATCAGCGACGGTTCCTTCACCGAGGTCATTCACGGGCTCGAGGAAGGCGACACGATCGTGACGTCCGTCATCCTTCCGGGCGCGACGCCCAGCGCGTCGTCGCCGATGCGCGCGTTCGGCAGCGGCAACACGGGAGGCCGCGGGGGTTTCCGTGGCTTCTGAGCCCGCGCCCATGGACCCGAAAGGCCAGGCGGTCATCCGGCTCGAGAACGTCCACCGCGTCTACGAAACCGGCGAGGTGAAGGTGCGCGCGGTCCGCGGCGTGTCGCTCGACATCCATCGCGGCGAATTCGTCGCCGTGATGGGCGCCAGCGGCTCCGGCAAGTCCACGCTCATGAACATGCTCGGCGCTCTCGACCGGCCCACTTCCGGTTCCTACATCCTCGACGAGACCGACATCTCGAGCCTCGACCGCGACGAACTCGCGGAGCTGCGCAACGCCAAGCTCGGTTTCGTCTTTCAAAACTTCAACCTGCTCTCCCGCACCTCCGCGCTCGAGAATGTGGAGCTGCCGCTTCTCTACGCGCGCAAGATGCGGCCCATGCGCGAACAGCGCCGCCTGGCCGCCCAGGCGCTCGCCATGGTCGGGCTCGCCGAGCGCGCCGACCACACGCCCAACCGGCTTTCCGGCGGCCAGCAGCAACGCGTCGCCATCGCCCGCGCGCTCGTGAACGAGCCCGAGGTGGTCCTCGCCGACGAGCCGACCGGAAACCTCGATACGCGCACGAGCATCGAGATCATGGGGCTTTTTCAGGACCTGAACGATCGCGGCATCACCATCCTCATGGTCACGCACGAACTCGACATCGCCCAGTACGCGAAGCGCATCATCGTCATGCGCGACGGCCTCGTCCGCTCCGACCACGGCGTCGAAAAACGGCTGCGCGCCTCCAACGAACTCGCCCGCCTCAGCCGCGAGGAAGCCGCCGCGGCCCTCCACGATGGCTGAAGTGCGGATTATTTGCGCCTATAAATAGCTCCGTGCTTCCGTGGCACAATACACCTGATATATGATGCGCGTCTTCGTCATCCTCAAGATCGCCCTCCGCGCCCTGCGGCGAAACAAGATGCGGTCGGTCCTGACCGCGCTCGGCATCATCATCGGCGTCGCCGCCGTCATCGCCACCGTGGCCATCGGCTCCGGGGCCAAGTCGGCCGTGGAGGCGCAGATCGCCTCGCTCGGCCAGAACGTGATCATCGTCTCCCCCGGCTCCTCGACCTCGGGCGGCATGCGCGGCGGCTTCGGCTCCGCCAGCTCCCTCAAGATCGAGGACGCGATCGCGATCCGCAACGAGCTGCCCGGCGTCGCCGCCGTCAGCCCCACCAGCATGCGCACGCGCACGGCCTCCGCCGGTTCGCAAAACTGGCCGGCGCGCATCGAGGGCCAGAGCGAGGAGTATTTCATGATCCGCGAATGGACGATCGGGGAGGGCGATTTCTTCACCGCGCAGGACGTGCAGAATTCAGCCAAGGTGGCCGTGCTCGGCCAGACCGTCGCCACGCAACTTTTTCCCGATGGCGATGCCGTGGGAAAGTCGGTCCGGATTCACAACACGCCCTTCGTCGTCCTTGGCGTGCTCGCGCCCAAGGGCATCAACATGACCGGCCAGGATCAGGACAACCTCATCATCGTGCCCATCCGCTCGATGCGGTTCATCACCGGTTCGATCTGGCTCTTCGCGATCAACGTCCAGGCCGTCACGCCCGAATACATCCCGGTTGTGAAGGAGGAGATCGCCGCGCTCCTGCGGCAGCGCCACCGCATCGAGGACGGGCGCGAGGACGACTTCACCATCCGCACCCAGGACGAGATCGCGAGCGCGGCGACGCAGACCGCGGACACGATGACGTGGCTGCTCGGCTCGGTCGCGACGGTCTCGCTCGTCGTCGGCGGCATCGGCATCATGAACATCATGCTCGTGAGCGTGACCGAGCGCACCCGCGAGATCGGCACGCGCATCGCGGTCGGCGCGAAGAGCCGCGACATCATGCTGCAGTTTCTCGTCGAGGCCGTCGTCCTGAGCCTGCTCGGCGGCCTGCTCGGCATCGCGCTCGGCTTCGCCGCCTCCGCGGCGCTCGCGAAATTCGGAAACATGCTGGTGGACGTCCCGACCTACGTCATCGCGGGATCCGTCGGCTTCAGCGCGGTGGTCGGCGTCTTCTTCGGCTTCTATCCCGCGAGAAAAGCCTCCCGCCTCGACCCGATCGAAGCCCTGCGGTTCGAGTGAGGCCGGCTCGCTCATCGATCCGATCGATGGGCGAGGCGTCGGTCTGTCGCTGAAGCCGGCGGGCTTTCGGTCTTCTCCCTTGCAATCCTGTCCGGAAGGGTGGGGGCCGCGCCTCTTGCCGGTCGGGATTGTATTCACAATGCCATATCGGATGCCGCCCGGTGTTTTCCGGCTCGATGCAATTTCATCCCGCTGAAAAACAGCGACTTCGAACTGTTCTGAAACTTATGGCGCATTCGTTGTTTATTGGTGGGTGAACAAGCAGCCAATCCAACGAGCCCACGGCTCGCTCCGCCTCGCTTTATCACCATGAACATGCCTGCCCGCTCAATCATCTCCGGAGCCGTTCTCGGCGGACTCCTTGCCTTCCTCGGATGCGCAATCGCAACCCAGGGCCTCGCCAGCGACGCGGCCCTTGTCGGATTTTCGTTCATCGCCATGCATGGCCTGGTCGAAATCGCGATCGTCTCGTACGCGCCCTCTCCGGGCTCGCGCGGCCGGATGAAGATGGCCTTTGCGCCTTCTCGCCTCGCCGCGGCGCCGCAACGCCGTCCGGTCGCGTCCGTCCGGCCGGCGGTCAGGCGCGCGCGCTCCGGAGCCCTGGTCGCCTGATCGATGGCGCGCGCATCCTCGCGCATGAGGCCTGGCCCGGCCATCGAATCCCGCCCGCGGTCGCGAGCCCGCGCCACCGCCGGCACGGCGGCGATCGTGTGATTGATATATGCCTGCCCGGACGGGCGCGGCGCGCGAAGTTGATCAACCGGGTCTCGCGCGTCCGCCTCCTGGCGGTGGATCCACGAGGGCCGGAATTATGTCTCGCACGTTACAAAAGTCCGGCTTCTCCGGCTTGATATAGCGGGATGTCCTGGAGCTGATATTTCGCATCCCGACCTCCATGGATGGACTGCGCGAAAGCGTTGCCGCCGGGAAGAGGCGCAAACGGATCGTTCTCGTGGCCGCCGGCGTGGCGGCGCTTTTCCCTCAGCCGATTCGAGATGGAGCGCGCGGAATTCGCCTTGGAGGACTTCGCGCAGGAAGTCTGGCGGCAGCTCGCGGACGCGCGAGCGCCACGTTTCTCCTCCTCGAGCGGCAGGAATCGCTCGCCGAGGCGGAGCTGCGCAAGGCCCGCGCCGACGTCTGCGTGGCGGGGTTTCACCGGCTCACGGGAGGCGTTTCACCCTGGCCCGGATCTCGCGCCGGGGGCGGCTCCGCGATCACTCCGGGCGCGTTTCCCTCGAAAAACACCGCTTTTCCCTCGGGGGATTTGCTTGATTCCCTCGGGCACACGGTTAATCCCCGAATCGTATGCCAAAAAAATCCGCTCGTAAACCCAACGCTGCTTTCATGAAACCGGTTACCCCGGACGAGAAGCTCGCTGCCATTGTCGGCTCCAAGCCGTTGCCCCGGACAGAGATCACCAAGAAGGTCTGGGAGTATATCAAGAAGAACAAACTGCAGGACGCGAAGGTGAGGACCAAGATCAATGCCGACGCCGCCCTCAAGGCCGTGTTCAACGGCAAGTCTTCGGTCACCATGTTCGAGATGACCAAGCTGGTCAACGGACACGTTTCGTAACCGTTTCTCCGATACGTTTTCAGAAACCCCGCCGGCTTTTCGGCGGGGTTTTTTGTCGCGAAGGCGGCTTTGACGTCCATCGAACTGTGGCTATGTGTCGCGGAATGAAACTTCCCCCGCTCCTGAGTTTGTTCGGGTTGGTTCCTGTTTTCTTGTGGCTGTCTGGTTGCGCGACGACGCCGATGTCGAGGATCGACTCGAATCGCGCGCTCTATGAATCCTGGCCGGTCGAGATGCGACAGGCGGTCCTGGATCAACGCGTGGCCAAGGGGATGACGCCCGAGATGGTGGAGATGACGCTCGGCAAGCCCAAGCGCGTGGAGTCGCGCGTCGGTCGCGGCGGGCAGATGGAGGAGATCTGGATTTACGGCGGCCCGAGCGACTCGCCGTTGAGGAACACGAGCATCGGCATCGGCGTCGGCCCCGTCGGCATCGGAGGCATCGGCGCGGGATCGGGCGGCTACGCGGATTATCGCGAGGTCGTGTTCGTCGACGGCATGGTCGCTTCGGGCGACGATCCCAAGTGACGTTTCGTTCCGCAGCGTGCGCGGCCGCGCTTGCGCTCGGGTTTTCCGTTTCGGCCGGCGTCGCGGCGAACGAAACCCCGGTGGCGGCCGCTCCGGCCTTCGACGAGTTGTTGAAGGACAAACAATGGGAGGCGGCGGAGGCCGACGCCGAGGCGCGCCTTGCGGCCGATCCGGCGGATGTCGACGCCGGCGCGGATCTTGCGCGCGTCGTGCTTTTATCGCGGCAACGCTTTCGTTGCGACGAGGCGATCGCGCTTCTCGAGGCGGCGATCGACGCGCGGCCGGACAGACCGGAATATCATTTTTGGATCGGGCAGATGTACGGCGAGAAGGCGCGCGCCGCGGGGCTCGGCGGGCTTTCCCTCGCGGGCAGGTGCAAGGCGGCGCTGGCGCGCGCGGTCGAACTCGATCCATCGAACTTCGAATACGTGTACGCGCTCAACGAGTTTCTGATCGAGGCTCCCTTCATCGCCGGAGGCAGCGCGGGCCGCGCGCGCAGGGTGGCGCGCGAATTCGCGAAACTCGATCCGGACGCGGGCGCGATGTTGAGCGCGCGCATCCTCATCGTCGACCGCAAGTACGACCAGGCGCTCGACCTTCTTCGTCCGCTCGAGCGCCGTGACGTGACGCTCTACGACGCCACGCGGCGCATGCTGCTCAGCGAGGCGGCGATCGGCTTGATCGATCGCGGCCGGGCGGACGAGGCCCTGCCCGTGCTGGCGAAAGTGGCGGAAGAATTTCCCAACAACGCGCTCGTCAATCTCGGCCTCGGCCGCGCGCGCCTCGAGACCGGGGACGTCGCGGGCGCGATCGAGTCGTTGAGCCACTCGCTGGAAAGCGCCAGAAAACTGGAAACGCTCTATCACCTCGCGCTCGCCCAGAAGGCGGCGGGCAACAGCGACGCGGCGCGCGAGCTGCTCACGGAGGCCGCCGCCGCCGCGAAAGGCTCGATGGCGGACGACATCCGGCGTCGCCTCGCCGAGATCGGCGGCTGACGGCGGTGGGCACACTCCCGCCGCGTGGAGCGGGCGTTCCGCTCGCGGGATGAGCCGATTCGCGGAGGACTCCGCTCAACCCAGCGGTTTCGGGAAGGATCTGCTTTCGGCCCGGGTCTTCTCGAGCACGCGCAGGCCGCGTCCCTGAGCCCAGTTGCGGGCGGCTTTCCGATTGGCGAATCGAATGGGCGAAAACGTTTGCGCCGTCGCCGGATCGCACAGCCGGAAATGGCCGTCAGGCAGCACCTCGAGGACCGCGTCCTTGAAGCCGACATTGGAGTGGATCATGCAATTCGCTTTTCGGACGAACCGTTGCGCGCTTTAGTTTGAACCACGGAGCGCGGAAGACGCGAAGGGGAGAAACCGGCGCGGAAGACAACGAAGGTTTCGGACAGGGAAGCGGGACGGGCATCTTCGTTCTCCGTGGTTCACCAACTTGATTTGCGCGCCGGCGATCGGCTCCCATCGTTTGCGGCGTGAACGCGTTTGAAGGTCTTCCGGTCAACCTGCGTTTTCCCGATCTCTGGCAGCTCGAGGCGACGCGCGCGCTCGACGCCGGGCAGGATGTCGTGGTGCACGCGCCGACCGGCGCGGGGAAGACCTACGTGTTCGAAATGCTGATCGAGCGCGGCTGGCGCAAGCAGGCGGTGTTCACCGTTCCGACCCGCGCCCTCGCCAACGACAAACTCGGCGAATGGCGCGCGCGTGGCTGGAACGTCGGCATCGCGACCGGCGATGTGGCGGAGAATCTCGGCGCGCCCGTTGTCGTCGCCACGCTCGAAACCCAGAAGAATCGCTTTCTGAAACGCGAAGGGCCGGCGTTGCTCGTCATCGACGAGTATCAACTTCTTGGAGACAGCGCGCGCGGGATGAACTACGAACTCGCCCTCGCGCTCGCGCCGCCGGCGACACAACTGCTCCTTCTCTCCGGCAGCGTGGCCAACCCGGACGATGTCGTGGGCTGGTTGCGGCGGCTCGGGCGCGACGCCGTGCTCGTGCATCATCCGCAGCGCCCCGTGCCGCAGGAGGAGGTCTGGATCGAGGCCTTGCGCGAATGGGTTCCGCCCACCGTGCGCGGGTTCTGGCCGCGGCTCGTCGCGAAGGCGTTGCTGGCCAATTTTGGCCCCATCCTCGTCTTCGCCCCGCAACGCAAGGCGGCGGAACAACTCGCGCGCCACCTCGCGGCCGCGCTGCCGGTGATCGATCCGCTCGTGCTCACCCCCGCGCAGGAGCAGCTCGCGGGCGATCGGCTCTCGAAGATGCTGAAGACGCGGATCGCCTTTCATCACAGCGGCCTGAGCTACGCGCAGCGCGCGGGCCTGGTCGAGCCGCTCGCCAAGGCCGGACAGTTGCGCGTGGTGGTGGCCACGACGGGCCTCGCCGCCGGCATCAACTTCTCGATGCGCTCGGTCCTTGTCACGGAAACGGAATACACGGCGAACAACGTCCAGCGCCTCATCCGGCCCGACGAGCTGTTGCAGATGTTCGGCCGCGCCGGCCGCCGCGGGCTCGACGAGATCGGCCATGTCCTCGTGGCCCCCGACCGCCCGCGGCTCTCCGAGGCGAGGCCGCTGCGCGTGCGGCGCGCGGGCCTGGTGGAATGGCCGGGAATGATCGCGGTCATGCGCGGCGCCGTGGCCGCGGGCGAGCCGCCGTTTCCCGCCGCGGTGGATTTGTGCGCGCGGCTGTTCAGCCCGCAGGTCGTCGCCATCGGCGTGGAGCATTGCCTCGAAACCGGCCCGATGCCGTGCGGGATCGGGATCGATGCGCAACGCGCGCGGCACGCGCAGCCCGGCGTGGTGGAGATGCTCAATTCGGCGAATCTCTGGCAGCCGCGGCCTGAGGCGGAGATGGTTCCGTTGCGCGAGGCGCGCGTCTTGCGCGGCGATCGCTGGGCGCCCGCGCTTTCGTCGCCCGATGTCGTCAGGAATTTTGGATGCGGCAGCCTCTGCCTGCTCACGCGGGGACGCGAGCGGCGCTACGGCCGCGAGATCCCGCTCGCGATGCGCGATCCCGAAAAACCCGGCCGGCTGCGGCTCCACAAATCGATCCGGCGCGCGCTGTCCGCGGACAGGCTCTCGACGCGTTTCCTCGATGACGCCGGCCTGCGCGAGCGTGTCCTGCCGCGCATCGGCGCGCTTTCGGGCGGCGGCGAACTCTTCGAGCTGGTCGAGCGCCGCGGCGTCGTTTCCGCGCGGGTGGATTTCGGCGCGACGCGCGTGGCGTGCCACCGCGACATGTGCGGCCGCGCGTTGATCGAGCCCCGGGAACGCAAGGCCTATCCCGTGGAGTGCCAGGCCTGCCCGCAGCTTCCGATCTGCGAGAAGCAGCTCGGCCGCGCGCGGAGCCCGGCGCTGGCGTGGCTGCAACTCGGCCTGATCGACGCGGCGGGCGTGCCGACGCGGCGCGGCATCCTCTTCAGTTTCTTTCACAATGGCGAGGGGCTCGCGATCGCGGCCGCGCTCGAGGACGAGACCTACGACATCGCCGCGCTCGCCCTCGACCTCGCCAACCTGCGCGCCGGCCACCGGTTTTCCGAGCACGCGGGAGCGAGCAGCCGCCTCGCGATCGCGTGCCGCAACGCGTATGGAGAAAATGAATACGAGGGCTACCTCGAGCGCGGGCTGCCCGTGCAATACGGCGACGGCGCGGCGGAGGTGCTGGCCGACACGCCGAACGCGCGGCGCGCCTCGCTCGCCATGGCGGTGGAGCTGCGGACAGGCGACATCGAACGCGCCCGGCTGGAATGGCAGAGCCTGCTGCGCCACATCGCGCGCGCGCCGGAGATGGACTGGCCGCGATGGGCCGAACTCCAGGCGGAGGCCGCGCGCCTCGCGGCCGTCAACCCGGCGCGCCTCCTGACCGGCGACGTCGTCGCGCTCGCGCCCTCGCAATTGCGCCGCGTCGATCACCGGCTGCGCTTTCGCTGAAGCTGCCGCCGGAGGCCGCGTTTGCGCAGCCTTGCCCGGGAGGGCGGGGAAATGGGACGGGCGGGGCGCGCCGGATCGTCTTTTCCATGTTTTTTACCGGCGGCCCGGGCCGCGGCGCCCCCGCCGGGTCGATGAAGAGAAAGTGCTTCTCTCCTCTGCTCCCACTCAGGACGGAATCGTCGTTGATTTGCGTTTCGCGTCCCCGCTTCCGACGGCGACGCGCTTGCCGGCCTGCGCATGCAACCGGTGAACCGATCGCCGGGAGGCGTCGTCGCGCTCGTTTTCGCCTGCCTGATCGCGATCGGCGCGGTGCTCGCGGTTCTCCACTTCCGCAAGACACCCGGCGACCGGCCAGAAACACAACCGACGCAGGTGCCCGGACATCCGGCCGCGTCCGCGGAGCGGCCGTTGCGACCCGGGGAGGCGCGTAGTGAAAAAGCGGATACGGCTCCGGCGCGCGCTGCCGCGGAGGCGTTCGCGCGGTTCGACGAGTGGACCACGCGTTACCTCGTCGAGATCGACCCTGCGGCCCGCAGCGGGCTTGTCGCGGATGGCGTGGCCGCGGCCGAGGCGCGACGGCGCGCGCTCTACGCGCTGATCGCCGCGGACCCGCGGGCGGCCCTGCGCGCGGCCGTGCCGTGGGGCGCGCGGCGCGCGCTGCCGGCCGAGGTGAGCCAATGGCTGGAGAAACCGGTCAGCGGCATCGGAGACCTTTCCGTCGTCGCGGCGCTGCCGGTTGACGGAGCGGAGCCCGGTTCGGTCCGGCCGGTTCGCCGCGAGATCGCGATCGACGGCCAGTCGTTCGACACCTACGTGGTCGGCCGCGGCGCGCAGATGGCCTCGCGCCGCGACATCGCAATCCACGGGATCGCGGTCGGCGACCGGCTGGCGTGGAGCGGGAGTCCCGTGCGGCTGCTCGCGGCCGGGGAGCCCGCGCCGGAGGGGCGCGCGGTGGTGGAGTTGTGCGCGATCTCGGGCCAGCCGTCGGGACCGGACGCGCGATCGGGAGGCGAGCCGCTCTTCGCCGCCGACATCGGCGACCGGGTGATTTATCTTTGCTCGGCCGGCCACATCGCCGCGCTCGAGGAAAGCCTCGAAGTTGCCGAGGCCGGCGGCGCGGATGCGGGCGCGGCGGGCGTGGCGACGGCGCCCGTGGGCGGCGATCGCAGCGTCTTGATCATTCGCGCGCGCTTTGCGGATCAGGTTTCCGGATACGAGCCGCAGGCGGAGCCCGCCGTGATGGAGATGGTGGCGGAGGCGAGACGTTTCTTTGTCGAGAACTCCGGGAATCGTTTCGCCGTGCATGCGACGGTCACGCCGGTCTATGCGCTTCCGCAAACGTCGTCGTGGTATGCGGCCAACGATGCCTCGGGCTACGCGAAAAACGTCCTCGACGCCGCGCGGCAGGTGGCGGCAAATCCATCCGCCTTCGCGGGCAACGCCGGTCTCCCCGCCTTCAATTATCTCGATCACGATCTCGAGGTGGTCCGTTACACCGGAGGCCCGGGCAACTTCGCGGGCCAGGCGTACGTCGGCGCGCGCGGCGTGTGGTTGAAGACGGGCAGCGCGGGCGTGCTCGCGCACGAGATCGCGCACAACCTCGGGCTCTGGCACGCGAACGCGTGGATCCCGGACGATCCGCGCACGATCGTCGGTCCGGGGCGCAACGGCGAGTACGGCGACGTGTTCGACACGATGGGCCTCAACTCCGGCGCGCACTGGCACTTCAACGCCTACGAGAAACGCCAGCTCGGCTGGATCGAGCCGGCCTCGATCGCCGCGGTCCCGGGCGCGGGCGGATTGTTCCGCCTCGAGGCGCACGATCTCGGGGCTTCGCCGGGCGCCGCCGGTTTGCGCGGACTTCGGATCCGGCGTGATTTCGATCGCGACCTCTGGGTCGAGTTCCGGCAGCATCCCGACTGGGCGAGCAACCGCTGGCTGTCGAACGGCGTGGGCTTGCGCTGGGATCCGTGGCTCTCGAGCGGCGGCGGCACCCAGCTTCTGGATACGACTCCGCTGACGGCCGACGGCTACACCGATGCCGCGCTGGTTCTGGGCCGCACGTTTTCCGACGCCGTCGCCGACATCCACGTCACACCGGTGGCGCGGGCTTCCGGGGCCACGCCGGCGATGGATGTCGATGTGCGTGTCGGACCCTTCCCGGGCAACCGCGCGCCGGTCGTCACCCTGACAGCCTCGACCGCCGCGGCCGACGTCGGGGAGGCGGTTTCCTTCACCGTCGACGCGACCGACCCCGATGGGGACGCGCTTTCGCACGCGTGGGAGTTCGAGGATCGATCGGTGATGCCGGATGCGGCGATGGTGACGAAGGTTTTCGCGGCGGCCGGCCACGAGCGGGCGCGGGTGGTCGTGAGCGATCGCAAAGGGCTCGCGACTTCGGCGTCGATCGTGATCACGGTCGGCTCGCCGTCCGGATTCGTCTTGCGGGGCCGGGCGCTGGACGCGGCCGGAGCGCCTGTATCCGATGTGCGGATACACAACGGGCTTTCGCCGCATTCGAGCGGCCACCGCGAGTCCCACACGGATTCGGAGGGGCGCTACGCGCTGACCGATCTTCCCGCCGGCTCGTGGACGATCGAGGCGGAGCGGCCCGGCTGGATGTTCGCGCCCCGCCGGTTTCTCAATCCCGTGATCGTGCCGGGGGATGTCGCGGCGGCGGATTTCGTCGGTGAGTTCGCGGGATACACGCTCGGCGGATTCGTCCTCGCGGCCGACGGCTCTCCTGTCGCGCATGCCGTGGTCAGCGCGGGCGGGCGGACCGAGCCGACGGATGCCTCCGGCGCGTTCGCCTTTCATGGCCTGCCGGCCGGCGCGGTGAACGTGAGCGCGACCAGGGGCAGCCGGCGTTTCGGCGACGCGCGGATCGAGATCAACCATGCCGGCGTCAGCGGCGTCATTCTCTCGGAGCAGACCTGGCGTCTCGCGGGCGAGGTCGCCGGCGTGGCGGCGGGAGCCTCGGTCACGATCACCGACGGCGCGCGCTCGACCACGGCCGCGCCACAGACGGGCGGGCTGGTGTTCGCGCTCGACCGCGTGCCCGCGGGTTTGCGGCATCTCGTGGCGATCAGCTCCGAGGGCTCGATTTCACCGGAGAACTTCGTCAGCCCGCTTTTGGTCGATGGCGATCGAAACGATCTCGTGTTCGCGCGCGACGCGACGCCGGGCTGGTTCATCACCGGCCGCGTCATCGAGGACGGCGAGGGCGTCCCGGGCGTGACGATTGCGACGAGCGCCGGGGCCACGACGACCGACGCGGACGGACGGTATTTTCTCACCCCGGTTCCGGCGGGAAACCATTTCGTCACGGCCACTGCCGCGGGCATGGCGTTCGAGCCGGCGACGCGGCAGGTGGCAGTGTTGAACAGCTCCGTGGGCGGGATCGATTTTGTGGCGGAAAGCGCGAACGCGCCGCCTCATTTCACGCTCGCGGCGACGCTCGCGGGCGATCCGGGCGAGCCGTTCGTGCGTCTCTCGGCGCTTGCGTCGGACGATGGCGGCGACGAACATTTGCGCTACTCCTGGAGCGTGCTGTCCGGCCCCAGCCTGGCCGTGGCTTTTCGTGTGAACGGGACGCATGGCGCGGCGAAGACGACCGCCGTTTTTCCGTCTGTAGGTGAATTTCGGATACGCGTCACCGCGGTTGATGCGCGCGGCGCATCCGCCACGAGCGACGTCAGGGTCGTCGTCCCGCAGGTCGTGAGCGCGCTGGCGATCGAGCCGCCGGCGCATCCGGTCTGGCTGGGCGGCACGGCGCAATTCGAGCTGCGCTGTCTCGACCAGTTCGGGAACGGAATGCCGGCTCCGGATTCCGTGGCCTGGACGGTGAGCGGCGGCGGGAGCGTGGATGCGCGGGGATTGTTTCATGCCGCGAGCGTGGGGGAATCGTTCGAGGCGCATGCGCATGTGGAGGGGCTTGTGGCGGCCCGGAAGTTTTCGGTCGGTTATCCGCCGGGTCCGGGCATGGGGATCACGCGGGAGGTGTGGACGGGAATCAGCGGCTGGTCGGTGGCGCACCTGAGAAACAGCGCGGCGTATCCGTCGAAGCCGAATCACGTGGGCATTCTCGCCGCCTCGTTCGAAAGCCCGCCGGGCCTCGAGCACGACTACGGGCAGCGGTTGCGCGGCTATTTCGTTCCGCCCGTGAGCGGGGACTACGTTTTCTTCATCGCCTCGAACAACGCGAGCGAGCTGTGGATCAGCCCCGACAGCGATCCCGCGCGCCGCGTGCTGGTGGCGAAGGTGGGAAGCTCCACCGCGCCGCGCAACTGGGAGGCGGGGCCGGATCAGCGGTCGCCGGCGATCGCGCTGGTCGAGGGCCGCGAAGTTTATATCGAGGCTCTGCACAAGGAGGACACGGCCGACGATCACCTCGCGGTCGGCGCGCTTCTGCCCGGCGGCGTTTTCGAGCGCCCGATTCCGTCGCATCGCCTGCAGCCCTGGGGCGTGGCGGTTTACGGGCCGCCGACCATCGCCAGCGCGGCGACGGTGTCGCCCGCCGTGGTCGGCGCCTCGATGAGCGCGCGCGTCGATGTGCTCGCCGCGAGCGCGGCCGGCGCGAACAATCTCGTCTATCGCTGGACCGTCACAGGCGCCGCGCCCGGCGCCGTGGCGTTTCTTCCCAATGGCTCGAATGCCGCGCGCATGGCCACGGCGCGGTTTTCGCGCGCGGGGACGTATCTGTTGCGCGTGATCGTGACCGATCCGGCGGGGCAGTCGGCCGACTCGACGGTATCCGTCGTCGTAGACGAGACCTTCACGTCATGGCGGCATCGACACTTCACCGACGCCGAACTCGATTCGCCCGCGCTCGAGGCGCGGCGCTGGGGCGCGGACGCGGATCCGGACGGCGACGGCGTGCCCAATCTTCTCGAATACGCCTTCGCGCTCGATCCGCTCACGCCTTCGCGCGAAGGCCTTCCCCGGCCCGGGATGATCACCGTGGACGGAGTCGAATATCTTTCGATCACCTTCCATCGAAATCCCGAGGCGACGGACGTGACCTACACCCCGCAGGCCTCGAGCGACCTTCAGACGTGGGAATCCGGCATGCAACAGGTCGGAGCGCCCGCGTCCGATGGATCGGTGACCTATCGCGACGCGCGTCCGGCGGGCGATTTCGACCGGCGTTTCATGCGCGTGCAGGTGACGGGGCCGTAACGAGCCGCCGGAGGCGGAGGTTTGAGTTCAAGCGTCAAGTTGAAGTTGAAGTGGCGGCACTGCCCGAGGTTCGCCGACTCGCTTGAACTCGAGACTTCAACTTAAACTCAACACCTCCCCGCGCATCAATCCGCCTCGTCCGGCCTGTATCCCGCTTCGCGCATGAGCGGGCCGAAGTGGATCGCGTTGAGCAGCAGCTTCGCGGAGCCGATCCAGTGGCTGCGGAAGGCCGGCGCGTCCGGCATGAGGATGACGCGCCCGCGCCGGAGATGGTGGATCTGAACCGCGGCCGATCCGGCCAGCGCCTTCAGGTTTGGCTCGGCGATGTAGCCGCTCACGAGCGGATGGTCGGTGTAGAACACCGGCGACGAATGGGGATTCTTCGTCTGCTCGAGGAAGATGTCGCGATTGCGCATGAGCGCGACCCGCCCGCCCGTGTAACCGAACGCGATCGGATGGGTGAGGTCCATGCGCGCCTCGACGATCGAGCCGGCGATGAGCCGCGTGGCCGCCGCCTCGCGGGCGGAGGAAAACGGCTCGCGCTCGCGCTCGAACTCGGTCCGCCTGGTTTCGATCGGAATCCATTTCACCGACGCGAGGCCGCGGATCGCGCCGCCGGTGACGATGAGTGTGCCGCCGTTTTCCACCCACGTCTTCAAGGCCTCGGTCGCCTGGAAACGCCCGTCGGAAAAGATGATGGTGTTGTATCCAGAAATGGGTGACGCGCCCAGCCGGCCGCCTTCGACGAGGCTGACGGGGATCGCGAGGTCGCGATCGAGCAGGTGCCAGACTTCGCCCGCGGCGTAGGCGCTCGCGCCTTCGCCGACGACGAGCGCGATCCGCGGCTCCTCGAGCGTGCCCATCGACTGGCTGCCGACGTCGATGCCGGCCGGGGTCAGGCCGCTGGAGATGCGAATCACGGGAACCGAGTCCTCCGCGGCGACACGCGAGGCGACATCGTCGATCAACGAGCGATCGACGGGTTGGATCCCGTAGGGGATCACGATCGTTCCGGCCGGCATCGATGCCTCGCCCCCGGGTGTCACGGCGGTGAACGGCTCCATCGCCACGCGCAATCGCGCGCCTGCCGCGAAGAAGCGATGCGCGGCGCGCGGCGCGTTGTAGTGCGTCCAGGAGAAGGCGAGCGCGACGCCCGATTCGCGCGCGTCGAACGTCGCGACGTCGGGCGGCGTTTCATTCAACCTTCCCAGCGCGCCCGGCGCCGGCGCCGATTCGAGCGGCGACCAGACGAGTCCATAAGCCTCGGCCATGTTCCATGCGGACACATCGTAGAACGCGCGGCTCGCGAACTCCGTGCGTTTCTCGAACATCGCGGTGATCAGCCGATGCGCGGGTTGCTCCGAGGTCACGATGATCGACGCGCCGGCGGGAAACGTCGTTTCGCCGGCCTCGAGATCGCGCGTGAGCGGATGAAAGCGGATGCCGTGCCGGTTCAACCACGTGGCGAAGCGCGCGAGCCGCGCGGGATCGCCCGGCGCCGCGAAGGCGTAGGCCTTGACGGGCGCGCGAGCCGCCTCCTTCAAGGCTCCGGCGGCCGACTCGAACTGGTGCGCGAGCAGATCGCCGCGGGCTTCGACCACGCCGCGCAGGCTCGAGAGCGACGTTCTCACCTGGTTGCGAACGGCGAAGCGCAGCGTGAGCCGGCCGTTGTCCGTTTCCTGCGAATGGCCGCGCGCGCTGGCTTGTTCGAAGAGAATGCCGACCGAGCCCTGCAGATCCGGATAGGTGGAGGCCTTGCCGATATAGAAATCGTCGTAGCGCTCGCCCGTGAAGTAGAGCGAGCCGATCGCGTCGAGCGCCTTCGCGTGCTCCCGCGCGAGCCGCAGCGTGAGCGCCTGATTCGCGGGCGGCGTGAGCGGGTTGACCATTTCCGGGATGCCCGGCTGGAAGAAATACGACTCGCTGCCGCTCATCTCGTGGAAGTCGCAGAACACCGCCGGGCGCCAGCGGTGAAACGTGGCGAGGCGCGCCTGGCTCGAGGGCATGACGGCCGGCAGCCAGTCGCGGTTGAGGTCGAGCCAGTAGTAATTGGTCCTTCCCGACAGCCAGCCTTCGAGATGCTCGCGATGCGAAGGATCGGGGTTCGGCAGGCGGCCGCGGTTGTTGTTCGACCATGCGGCGAAACGATCCGAGCCATCCGGGTTGAGCAGCGGATCGATGAGCGCGACCGTGTGCTCGAGCAACCGCTCGACCGCCGGGCCGCGACCGGCCGCGAGATGATAGGCGACGAGCGGCGCGGCGTTCGCTCCGCTCGGCTCGTTGCCATGTATCGAGTAACCGAGCCAGGCGACGGCGGGCGCGTTTGCCGGCGCGGCCTTTTCGCCGAGCGCGTTTTTCAGGTTGGCGGCGCGGATCTCGTCGAGCCGGCGGCGGTTTTCCGGCGCCGTGATCGTGAGCAGCACGAGTTTCCTTCGGCCATAGGTTTCTCCGATCTCTTCCAACAGCACGCGATCCGGAGCGGCCGCGGCGAGCGCGCGGTAGTAGGCGAGCAACTCGTGGTGCCGCAGATGCCACTCGCCGATCTCGAACCCGAAGAACGCCTCCGGTTCCGGCACGCGCTCGTCGTAGGTCACGCCTTCGTCGGGAAAGAAATAACGCAGCGACGCGGTCGGCGGCGCATCCGCGCGCAGGCTGACTGGCGGCGTGGCGAGGAGGGCGATGAGAAGGGCGGGGAGCAGGCGCATGCTGGCCGTAGCAAAGCGCTTCGAACCGGCGCGGCAAATTGTTTGAAACGCCAACGCGGCCCCGCGGGCGGACCCGGCGATTGGATCTCCGATCGGCGGAGGGCAAGAGCGGCCTTGCGCCGGTGGAGATTGACCCGCAGCGTATCCCCGATTTTTCACGATTCCGCCCTCGCAAAATGGATGATTCAGCCCCCCTTCATTCCGCCCGCACGCTCGTGGAGGTTTATCGCGCGGCGGCGGCGGAGTTTGGCGACAAGCCGGCGTTTTGCGCGCGGCAGGGCGACGGGAGTTATCGCCCCGCCAGCTTCCGCGAACTCTACGAGAACGGCGTGGCGCTGGCCACCGCGTTGATCGAGCTTGGCGTCGAGGCGCGCGAGCACGTCGCGCTGCTCGCGGACAACCGCCTCGAGTGGATCATGGCCGATTACGGCGTGCTGCTCGCGGGAGCGGCGGATGTCCCGCGCGGCGCCGATGTCACGCCGGGAGAGATCGACTATATCATCAACCATGCGGACGTGCAGGTGGTGTTTGTGGAGAACGCCGCCATGCTCGAGAAGTTCCACAAGTGCCGCCCGCGCGTGCCGCGCGCGCGCGTCGTCGTGCTCATGGATCGCGAGGCCGAGTTGCGGCACGGCGCGCTCGGGATCTGGGATCTTGTCGATCAAGGCCGTCGCTTGCGCGAGCAGGGCGACCGCCGCGTCGAGGCGCGCGTGGCGCAGGTAAGGCCCGACGATCTTTTCACCCTCATCTACACCTCCGGCACGACAGGCCGCCCGAAGGGCGTGAAGCTGACGCATGCCAATATGATCTCGCAGGTCGTGGACTGCCCGATCGACATCGGGCCGGAGGACCGGCTCCTCTCGATCCTGCCCGTCTGGCACAGCTACGAGCGCGTGATCCACATGCTCGCGATCTCGCGCGGGAGCGCGACTTACTACACGTCCATCCGCACGATCGGCGAGGATTTGAAGCGCGTGAAACCCACGCTCATGGGCTCGGCGCCGCGGCTCTGGGAAAGCCTGTATCAGAAAATACTGGGCAACGTGACGCAGGCCGGACCCGGGAAGCGGACGATGTTTCGCGTCGCGTATTTCTGTTCCCGCAACCTGCGGCATTCCGCCTACTTCATCGAGGGCCGCCGCCTCGACCTGGGCGGGCGCGCGTGGTGGCGCTCCGCGATCGAGGGCGCGATGCACATCGTGATCTACCTCGCGCTGCTGATCCCGTATTTGATCATGGACGGACTGGTCACGCGCAAGCTCCGCGCGGTCCTCGGCGGCGAGTTTCGTGGAACCATCTCCGGCGGCGGCGCGCTCCCGACGCACGTGGACGAGTTTTTCAACTATATCGGAATCCCGGTGCTCGAGGGCTACGGGCTGACCGAGTCCTGCCCCGTCCTCGCCGTGCGCACCTGGAAGCGCCGCGTCATCGGCACGGTCGGCCCCGTCTGGCCCAAGACCGAGGTCCGGATCGTCGATCTCCACGACGGGCGCGTGCTGTATCCAGATTCCAACGACAAAGACCGCGGCCGCGGCCGGCGCGGCGAGATCCACGCCCGCGGGCCGCAGATCATGGCCGGCTATCACAAGGATCCCGAGCTGACCGCCACCGTCTTGCGCGACGGCTGGCTCGCGACCGGCGACATCGGGATCATGACGTTCAACGATTGCCTGAAGATCGTCGGCCGTTGCAAGGAGACGATCGTGCTGCTCAGCGGTGAAAACGTCGAGCCGGCCCCGATCGAGAACAAGCTCTGCGAGTCGCGCTATATCGACCAGTGCATCGTCGTCGGTCAGGACCAGAAACACCTCGCCGCGCTGATCGTGACGCGCCCCGAACACTTCGCCGCCGACGGCGTGAACGCGGCGAGCATCTCCGAACTCGCCGGCGACGCCGTGGCCGCGCGGATCATCGCGCGGGAGATCAAGTCGCTGGTCAACGCGCACACGGGATTCCGTCATTTCGAGATGATCCACGCCTGGCGCCTGCTTCCGAAGGCCTTCGAAGTCGGCGATGAGTTGACCAGCACCTACAAGTTGAAGCGGCACGTCATCGACACGCGCTACGCCGATCTCGCGCGCGAGATTTTCCGCCCCGGCTCGACCCGCTCGCAACCCGGGCGGTGATTCCTCCATCGCTCCACGAGCGAGACTCCGCCCCAAAGCCAGAATCCTGTCACGTACGTGACAGGATTCTGGCTTGTAAGGACGGGCGGGTGGATTGTTGAAACATGTTTGTGACTTGGTTGTCACACGAGCGGGCGCGTGTCTCGGGCGCTCGTCGTCCGCGTGTTCACGCGTGGAGGGTGTTTGGTTGTTTCCTCGCTAATGAACAGATTCGCTTCC
>CAZFCY010000083.1:0-15460 GCA_964517665.1 uncultured Opitutaceae bacterium
GCTCCTACCACAGAGGCGAAGCAAGCTTCGGGGAATGAACCCGCAAGGGATTCAACTTAAACCTGGAACTTCAACCCTCACCGCAAGGGCTCCGCCCTTACGGCTGGGCCAGGAGCGATTCGACGCGCTGGCCGAGTGTCTCGAAGCTGAACGGCTTGCGCAGAAACGCCGTCTTCACCTTGCTCTCGCCTTCGAGGACGACGACGTCGTCCGTGTAACCGGAGATGTAAAGCACGCGCAGGCCCGGCTGGATCTTGCGCAATTCGGACGCGAGTTCGAGCCCGCCCATCACCGGCATCACAAGGTCCGTGATCAGGAGGCTGATCTGATCGGCCCCGATCTTTCTGGCCTGTTCGAGCGACTGCCTGCCGTTTTCCGCTTCGTGAACCGTATAGCCATGGTTGGTCAGGAACGTAGCGATCAACTCGCGGATCATCGCTTCGTCCTCAGCCAGCAATATCTTGTGGTTCTTGCCCGGAAAGCTCGGCGTGTTAGCGGCCATTGCGCCACGGCAGGTTGGATAAGGGAAAATCGGGCGGCAAGAGAAAGCCGGACTCTTTCCACAGGAAGTGCGTTTTGACCGTCTCTTCGCGCGCGCGAAAGCCGGTCGCGGCAGCGACACGCGCCCGGTGGCGGACAATCAGCCCGCTCTCAACCATCGAGGAAACTGTCCTCCCGCTGCACCCAGTGCGTCGCGAAGCGGATGAGGTCGCTGGTGCTGCGAAGGCTGAGCTTGTCCTTGATCCGCGAGCGATGGGCTTCGACCGTTTTCAGGCTCACACCGGTCAATCGCGCGATCTGCCGGTTGTCCCGGCTTTCACCAATGTGGTGAATGATCTGCAACTCCCGGTTGCTCAGGGCGCTGATCGGGGTGCGCTCGGGGTTGCGGGTGTTGCCCACGATCCGGCCAAGCACGCGGCGCCCCATCAGGTCGCTGAGGAACACCTGGCCTCGAAGCACGGTCCGGATCGCGCGCAACACTCCGGCCGCGTCGGCGGTTTTCATGAGATAGCCGAAGGCGCCCGCGCGCAGCGCGCGCTCGGCGTAGAAGACCTCCTCGTGGCCGGAGAAGCAGAGAATCCGCACCTTCGGAACCCGGATGCGAAGATCCTGGATGAGATCGAGCCCGGCGACGCCGCCGATGCCGACATCGAGGATGGCCAGGTCCACGGGATTGGCTTCCAGCACCCGGAGCGCTTCGCGCGGGCTGGTCGCGACGCCTTCGATGTGAAGATCCTCTTCCGCGGAGAGAAGGGATCTCAGGCCCAGCAGCAGCACCGGGTGGTCATCAATAAGGAAAACCCGGTGTATATTCATTTGGATCATGGTGGTGCATCAGGGTGGAAGTTGACTTTCTCCGCAGAGGCGCGGCTCGGGGAAACGAGTTCGTTGCCAGACACCCCAAGGATAACAACTTGCCGGATGCCGATCCATCAGGCACGCCCCTGCACCATGCACGGATACCTGCGACCGGTCCGGCTTCGGGGCGTCCCGGGAAGCGCTCAGGGAAGCTTGAGTGTTTCGCTCCAAGGGGCCGCGTGAGCTTCGCGCGGCTGCCCGCCGACCCTCGCGGGCGCCGGCGATGAGGGATTCCCGCAGGCGAGTGGCCCCGGACACGACGAGCAACCGCCGGCCCACCCGGCGCGCCGGGGTGGAGGGGCGGAGCGATGCACGTTGCAAGCCGTTGATTTTCAGTATAAAGCGAAATGCAACGTAAGGAATTTCGCTTGGCCGGCGTTCTTTCCCCGACAGTTAGTGGAATTACCTAAGTGGGGTGCAGGCGCCAGCCCGATTGGACGGGGTCCGCCCCTCTGCTATGATCAAAACCACGGCTCAACGGACTCATCCGGTATCGAACCTGCAACTTTCCCACCACTCATGCTCAAGAATCGACAAGAAGGACTCACGACGCTCCACGGCATCTGGGTGACCATTGTGGTGTCGTCCCTCTTCATCGAGTTTGCTCGCCTCGTCGAGTTGACCGGCTGGATCGACCTGGTGAATCGCAACAGCCTCAACCTCTACTTTCTCGCGGTTTTCACCGGCACGCTGATCAGCCTGCGCACGTATCATCACTGGGCGTCGAAGCTCGCGCGGTTGACCTGGATTGAGGCCCTGACGCTGACCAAACAGCAAATGATCCGCCTCACCCTGGTCCTGCTCGCATTCGTCTTCCTCACCAAGGACTCGGCCGTGAGCCGCATGTTCATCGGCTCGTTTCTCGTCCTCGCCTCGGTCGTGATTCTTCTCTGCAACCGCTTCCTCCCGCGGCTGATCTGCCAGATGGTGTTCAAGACGAACACCATTCCCACCCTTTTCATCGGCAGCCCGCTCTCGATCTCCCGCCTGAATCACTGGATCGACGCGAAGACAAACCTCGGTGTCGAGACCGTCGGTTTCCTGTGCAACGAGGAGGATTCGACCGCCGCGGGCGAGAGCCACGTGCCCTTCCGCGGCACGGTGGACAGCCTCGAGCGCGTTTTGCGGGAAAACGTGGTCGGCCAGATCATCGTCCTGCAAAACTACCTCGACCGGGATCAGAATCGGAAGGTCATCGCCACCGCGCAAAAAACGGGCTGCCGCCTGCACGTCTTCAACAACTGGGCGGAGGAGTTCAACCACTCCATCGTGGTCGATCACGAGGGCGAATACACCTTCTTCACCCTCGACGACGAGCCGCTCGAAAACCCGATCAACCGCATCCTCAAGCGCGTGTTCGACATCGCCTTCGCGCTTCCCGTCGTCGCCTTCGTGGTTCCTCCGATCGTCCTCGTGGTCTGGCTGATGCAGCGCCGCCAGGCCCCCGGTCCGGTGTTCTACACCCAGCCGCGCACGGGCATGACGAAGCGTCCGTTCAACATCATCAAGTTCCGCACCATGTACGTCCGCCAGCCGGGCGACGAAGCCACCCAGGCGCGCAAGGACGACGACCGCGTCTACTCCTTCGGACGCTTTCTGCGCCGCACGAGCCTCGACGAGCTTCCGCAGTTCATCAACGTCCTCGTGGGCGACATGAGCGTGGCCGGCCCGCGGCCGCACTTGATGAAGCACGACGAGCAGTTCAGCAAACTGCTCAACACCTACTACACCCGCCACTTCGTGAAGCCCGGCATCACCGGCCTCGCGCAATCCAAGGGCTTTCGCGGGGAGATCTCCGAGATCTCGCTTCTCGAGCGGCGCGTCCGCTACGACATCTTCTACATCAACAACTGGTCGTTCGTCCTCGATCTCCAGATTGTTTTCTCGACCATCCGCCAGGTGCTCTTCCCGCCGCGCTCGGCCTATTGATATCCATTTTCTGGATACGCGCCTGCCCGCCGCCGGTCTCGAAACCGGCGGCGGTTTTGTTTTTCCCGCGGAAGCCGCCCGGCGATCCTATGCGCGCCCAAGTCGCGCCAGCCGTCGCGCCACGTCGACCGCGTTTCGGAAGCTCGCGCCATTCGCGATGCCCTTGCCCGCGATCCCGAACGCGGTCCCGTGATCCGGGCTCGTGCGCACGAACGGCAGGCCGAGCGTCACGTTGACCGCGGTGTCGAAATCCACCGTTTTCAGCGGCCCGAGCCCCTGGTCGTGATAGAGCGCGACGACCACGTCGAAATCACCGCGCAGCGCTCTTCCGAACACGGTGTCCGCCGGCAGGCAGCGCGAGAGGTTTGGAAAGCGCCCGCGAAGGCCGTCCAGCCACGGGTCGATGAAGTCCCTTTCCTCGGTCCCCAGCAAACCCGCCTCGCCGGCGTGCGGATTGAGCCCGCAGACCGCGATCTTCGGCTCGGCGCATCCTTCGGCGCGCGCGAGGAGATCCGCGTGGCCGATCGTCCGAGCCAGGACGGGTTCGGTGATGCGCGCCGGCACGTCGCGCAACGGAATGTGCCAGGTCGCGAGCGCGACGCGAAGCCGCCCGCCGGTGAAGGCCATGGTGGGATCGCCGCCCCAGCGCGCGGCAAAGAACTCGCTTTGCCCCGGAAAAGGAAAGCCGATCTCGCGCAGGCCCGCCTTGGAAACCGGCCCGGTCACGACCGCGTGGAAGCGTCCGAGTTTGCAGCCTTCCGCGGCGCGTTCCATTGCTTCGAGCGCGGCGCGGCAGCCGGCGGCGGTCGGCTGTCCGGGGACGACGCGAAGTCCGCTCGCCCCGACCGGCTCGAAGGTCGCGCCCGGCCGCTTCGGAAGCGTGGCGAGCCACGTCTCCGGCCCGAAAATCGTCACGCCCTGCGCGAGCGCGCCGGCCTCCGCCAGCCATTGCGCCACGACCTCGGGTCCGACACCGGCCGGGTCGCCGCAGGTCACGGCGAGCGCGCCGACCGCTTCCGCGTTGCCACCGCCTTCGTTCATGGCCGGCGCCGCGACTCAGGCACGGGAAACAAGTCCATCTGCGGATCCTTGATCAGGTCGTAGTTCTTGAGCAGGCGGATGATCTGGAGGGTCTCCGATTTGCGGTAGTTGAGATTCACTTCCACCCGGTTGACGAGTTCCTGCAGCATGGTCCGGAAGGAGATGATGCCGTCCACGCCGCGCTCCTTCAGCAACGCGACGCTCTGGCTGCGGTAGGGCTCCTGCGTCGGCAGGCCCGGCGTGACGAGGATTTTGAGCAGGTCGCCGCCCGAGCCGGGCTCGTCGGCATCGACGGAGAGGAGGCGGCTGGCTTCGCGTTTCACGTTCTCTTCCAGAAAACGGAAGATGTCCGGACTGCTTCGCAGCGTCGCGGGATTGAAACGTCCGGTGTGCCAGCCCTTGACCGCCAGCATCGCGCGGTGGATGTAAGGCAGCTCCGAGGTGAAGACGAAGAAGTCCGGCTTTCGACCGCTCCGGATGTGGCTGGGATTGTAAACGAGAAGATCGATCTCCTCGTCGCTGGTTTTTTTGCGCGACTGGACGGCGTACTTGCGCACCTGGCGCACCAGAAAGCCGTTCTGCTCGAAATACTCGCGGACGATGTCTTCGTCGATGGCCGACATGGCGACGCGATCGAGGCTGTTTCAACCCGCCCCGAGTTCCGACCAAATTTCTTCGACCAAACTCTGCGGCACGTCCGGCCGCGTCGCCGCGCGACCGACCGCCTCCAGCACGACGAACTTCAGGCGGCCGTGCATGACCTTTTTGTCGCGCTGCATCGCATCGACGAGCCGCTTCGCCGGCAACGCGCCGCGCAACCGCACCGGCAGTCGATGCGCGGCGACAACCGACCGCGCCTGATCGACGACCGCGCCATCGATCAAACCGAGCCGTTCGGACAATCGCGCGGCCGCGACCAGGCCGACGCCGACGGCCTCGCCGTGAAGGTACTCGCCGTAACCCGCGACCGCCTCGATCGCATGCGCGAAAGTGTGCCCGAGATTCAAGAGCGCGCGGCCGCCCGAGGCGGTCGTTTCGCGTTCGTCCTCGCGCACGATGGCGGCCTTGATCGCGCAGCACGCGCGGACGATCGCCGGAAGGCGCGCGTCGCGCGGCCCTTCGACCGGCGAGGCGGCGAGTTGCGCGAACAATCCCGCATCCGCCAGCAATCCGTATTTGATCACCTCGGCCATGCCCGATGCGAAATCGCGCGCGGGCAGCGAGTCGAGCGCGGCCATGTCGCAGAAGACCGCGCGCGGCTGGTGAAACGCGCCGACGAGATTCTTGCCCGCCGCGAGGTTGATCGCCGTTTTCCCACCGACCGCGCTGTCGACCATCGCAAGCAGCGTCGTCGGCGCCTGCCAGTAATCGACGCCGCGCAGGAAAGCCGCCGCGACAAAACCCGCGAGATCGCCCACCACCCCGCCACCGATTGCGAGGAGCAACCCGCCGCGATCGATCTTTTGTTGCGCGAGAAACTCGCACGCGGCGCCGAAGCGCGGGAGCGATTTCGATGATTCGCCCGCCGGGATGACGTGGCGCGGGATGCCGCCAAGCGCCTCTTCGAAGAGCGCCGGCAGCGCAGCCTGGACGTTCTCGTCCGTCATCAAGGCGATGCGCCGGCCCTTCGCTTTCTCGCCCGCCAGCGCATCCGCCAGCCGGGAGCCGAGGCCCGCGCCGAAATAAATCGGATAGCTGCGATCGCCCAGCGCGACGGTGAGGGTGTCGACAACATCAGTCACCCCGACTCACTAAGCGGCTCGCGGCGCGCGGGTCAATCGTCGTGCCCGCCCCGGCGCGCGGGCTGCGCGCCTGCGGCGCTCCACCGCAACGGCCAGAGAGTGGGCTGAGAATCTCAGAAATCGGCCGCCGTCAGCCGCGCCCCGCCGTTGGCGGCAACCCGCTGAAAATCAGCGATTAAGCGCTTCGCGCTCCGTTCGAGTCCCATGAAATGCGATGAGACTGAGATGCATTCTCAGAAAAATGCTTGCCTATTGAGACTGTGTCTTGTTATCAGACGCCAACATTCCCATCCCGTGATCTTTGCGACGAACTCCACTTCCACCGGTTGTGCCGAAAGCAGGCCTGCTTCCCTGAAGCGCGGCGCGCCTGGCGTCCGAATCCCGTCCGCCTTCACGGAGGCCTCGTTCAACCAGCTCCCACGCTCCGCGCGCCACCGCGCATTCTGTGTATCCAGATTCTGGTGACACCGCGCGCGCAACCACGGCGTGACCGCGCCCGCGGCAGCCGCTCCGCCACGAGCCCTTCCCACATCACCATGCGCGATCCCCGCACCGCACTCCTGGTCGAGGTGAAGTTCCTCCTCTGCGTGCTCATCGCGCTGGCGATCCTCGGCCTGCTGCTCCTCGGCATCCACCGCTGATCGCGTCGTTCGCGAATCACTTTTTCGAGAAAGACCTCGTCCAACTCCCTTTTACGATGAACCACCGCCAAACCACCGACACCCCGTCGTCGCCAACCGGCCGCATCGCCGCCTTCACCGCGCTCGCCATGGCGCACGGATTCACGGCATCCGCCGCCAGTTCCGAACCCGGTTCCAAGGCCGACGCCTCGTCGTCCGACGACCCCGTGCCGCTTCCGGAATACCTCGTCAGCGAGCAGAAGCCCGGCCTCGTCTCCTCGCCGAAGTTCAGCACGCCGATCCGCGACATCCCGCAGACGGTCCAGGTGATCACCAGCAACCTGATCGAAGAACAAGGCGCCACGTCGCTGCGCGATGTTCTTCGCAACACCCCCGGCATCACCTTCCAGGCCGGCGAAGGCGGCGGCGGGTTGCCCGGCGACAAGTTCACCATGCGCGGCTTCAGCGCCGAGAACGACATCCTCATCGACGGCGTGCGCGACATCGGCGCCTACACGCGGGATTCGTTCAATCTCGAGCGGGTCGAAGTCGTCAAGGGCCCATCCTCGGCGGTCGCCGGCCGCGGCTCCACGGGCGGCTCCATCAACCTCGTCACGAAGTCGCCGCAATCGACCGCGTTTCTCCGCGGTTCGGCCGGTCTCGGCACGGAGGACTACAAGCGCGCGACGATCGATGCCAATCAACCGCTCGCTCCGGATGGCAGCAGCGCGTTGCGCCTGAACGCGATGTGGACCGAATCCGGCGTTGCCGGTCGGGACGTGGTGGAAAACTCCGGTTGGGCCGTCGCGCCGTCACTCGCTTTCGGCATCGGCAAGACCACCCGGTGGGACGTCAGTTATCTGCACCTCGAGCAGGACAACGTTCCCGACTACGGCCTGCCCTCCGCCGCGCTGACCGACCCCGAAATCGACTGGAGCAACTTCTACGGCTTGCGCGACTACGACTACGAAAAGGTGGAAAACGACATCGCCACCGCCCGCGTCGCGCATCGGCTCGACAACGACTTCACCCTGCGCGGCGTCGTGCGCTACGGCCGCACCTACCGCGACTCCGCCATCACCGCGCCCCGGCCGCCGAACCGCCAGTTGCAACAGCGCACCATGGTCAACGACGCGCTCGCGCTCCAGACCAGCCTCACCGGACGCTTCGACACCGGAAGCATCGGTCACTCGCTCGCCACCGGATTCGAAGCCGCGCAGGAAACCACGAAAAACCGCAACCGCGCGCAAACGACCAACCAGCCGCAAACCGACCTCTACCATCCCAACCCCGCCGACCAGCCGCTGGGCCCCATGCCCGCCAACACCGGCAATCCAAGCGAAACCGAGGCGAAGACGCTGGCCCTGTACGCGTTCGACACCATCCGGCTCGGCGAACGCTGGCAACTGACCGGCGGGCTCCGCGTCGACGACTTCAAGGTGGACTACACCGCGACCAACCTCGCGACCGACGAAGTCACCCGGGTCGATGGCGACGACACGCTCCTGACCTGGCGCGCCGGCGTCGTCTTCAACCCGCGCGCCAACGGCAGCGTTTACCTCGGCTACAGCACGGCCGCGTCTCCCAGCGCCGATGGAGGCAACACCGGCACGGGCTTGAGCGACAGCCCCACCGCCGTGAACAATCCCAACCTCGATCCCGAGAGATCCTACAACCTCGAACTCGGCACGAAATGGGATCTCGCCGACAACCGCCTCGGCCTCAGCGCCGCGCTCTTCCGCACCGAGAAAACCAACGCCCGCACACGCAATGCCAACGACGAACCCTACGTCCTCGCAGGCAAGCAGCGCGTCGATGGCGTCGAACTCGGCCTCACCGGAAACATCACCTCCGAATGGTCCGCCACTGCCGCGGTCTCGCTCATGGATAGCGAGATCGTCGAATCGGCGGACGACACCGAACAAGGCAACGAACTCGCCCGCACCCCGAAGAAGACGTTCAGCGCCTGGACGACCTACGCCGTCACCGACCGGCTCTCGCTCGGCGCCGGCGCGCAGTATATGGACAGCGTCTTCCGCAGCACGACGAACCTCACGCAGACCGTGCCGAGCTACTGGCTGTTCGACTTCATGGCCTCGTGTGTCGTCAACCAATCGCTCACGCTCCGCCTCAACGTCGACAACCTCGCCGACAAGCTCTACATCGACCGCATCGGCGGAGGCCACCAGATCCCCGGCCCGGGCCGCTCGGCCTCGTTGACCGCGAACCTGCGCTTCTGAACCGCCACACCGCGGGAGCGATTGCAACCTGCTCCCGCGCCATGCCTGTTCGTCTCATGATTCCGGCCATTCCCGATGTCCTCGACGCCGCGCAGCTTGCCGGCGTCCATCACAATCCGATCCGCCAGTGCGCGGAAATGTGATTGGCTCGCAGGATGACGACGAGCCCGCCGAATCACAACCGGTCCGCCCTCGATGCAGCCACAAACTGGATGCAACAGGGCCATGCCGCGGAGAGCCGCGACGACGCGCAGGGCTTCGCCCACGCCCTCGCCTGTTACGACCGCGCGATCGTCGCGCTGACAGGGGCCGCGGAATCCGGCGACCCGCGCCTCGGGCACGCGCTCGGCATCGCGAACATGAACCGGGGCAACGCGCTCCAGCGTTCCGCGGACGCGTCCGCGATCGAAGAGGCGGTCCGCGCCTACGACACCGCGATCCGACACCTCGAGCCTCTCGCCGCCAGCCCTTCCCTCCTGCGCTCCCACGCTCCTACAACTTACGCTCTACAGAACTCCATCGGCGCCGCCTGGATGAACCGCGGCCAGGCGCTCCACCGCCTCGGCGCGCAAAGCCTCGAGGCCGCCGCCGCCTCGCAGCGCGCCGCCATCGCGTGGCTTTCGCGCATCCCGCGCGAGGACAACCCGGCCGTCGCCTGCAACCTCACCGGCGCGCAAATCAATCTCGCCAACGTCCTCCTCGACCTCGGCGGCAGCACGCGCGTGATCGAAGCGCGCGACATCGCCCGCGCCGCGCTCGTGACGATCGCGCCGCTCGAAAGCCGGGCGCTCGTCGCCACCGACCTCGCGCTGCGCGCGCGCCGCTCCCTCTGCGACGCGCTCGGCCAGTTGCTCGCCTTCGAAACGACGCCGCGCGACACGCAGGAGGAAATCGCCGATGAACTCGGAGACATCGTCGAAGCCGGCCTCGCCCTCAGTCGAAGCTGCGAGCAACAACCGCAATCGGGCGCGCTTCGCGAGGTGACGCTGCGCCTGTTCCGCATCGGCGCGCGCCTTTACGCGCTGCACCAGCCGCACTTCCTCGCCGAGTTTCTCCTCGAGCATCTCGACCGCCCCACGAGCTTCGACCCGGCCGGGTTGCACGCCGCGGCGGATGAGGCGCTCGCGCTGGCCCGGGAGCGGGCCGGCCGCGCCGGGCTTTTCTTCCTCGATGACGCCGCCTCCCAGCGCGCGCTCGAAACGCTCGCCTCGCTCGAGCATGCGCGCGATCGCCTCTCCCTGATCGCGCCGCAGCCAGCGGCCTCTGACTGCTGACCTTCGACCTTCGACTCCTCCGTCCCTGCCATGCCGTTTCGCAAAATCTTTTTCTGGATGCATCTCATCGCCGGCCTCGTCGCCGGCATCTCGATCGCGATCATGTGCGCCACCGGCGTCGCGCTCGCCTTCGAAAAACAAATCGTCGCCTGGGCCGAGCGCGACGCGCGCCTCGTGGCTCCACCGACGGATGGCGCGGCGCCGCTCGCGCTCGACGATCTGCAACGCCGCTTCGCCGAAGCGCATCCGGAAGCGCAGCCGGCCACGATCACGGTTTCCGCCGATCCACGCGCGGCCGCGGTCTTCTCCATCGGCCGTGAAGGCGCGCACTATATCAATCCCTATACGGGCGAGATCCGCCAGCCCGGGTCGACGCGGACGCGCGACTTCATGCGTGCGATGGTGAACTGGCATCGTGTCCTCGCGCTCTCCGGCGACAACCGCCCGATCGGCAAGTGGATCAACGGCGCGTGCAATCTCGCGTTCTTCTTCCTCGCCGTTTCGGGCCTCTACATCTGGTGGCCCCGCCGCCTCTCCTGGCTTTCGATCAAGGCCCTCATGGTCTTCAACTGGCGGCTCACGGGCAAGGCGCGCGATTTCAACTGGCACAACTCGATCGGCTTCTGGAGCGCGCCGGTGCTGATCGTGCTCACGCTCACCGCCGTCCCCATCTCCTTCCGCTGGGGCGGCAACCTGATCTACCGCATCGCCGGGGAGGAGGCGCCCGCCACGGTGGTTCGCGGCGCTTCCCCGGGGCCGGCCATCGAGATCGAGAAACCCGCCCCGGACGCCCTTCCGATCGGTCACGACCGGCTGCTCACCGCCGTGCGGCAGGAGTTCCCCTCCTGGAAGGAGATCACGCTGCGCGTCGGCGGCGCGCCCCAGCGCGGTCCGCAACCCGCGGCCGGAGCATCCGCGGGCGAGACGCCGAGACGCGCGCGCCAGGCGGGCGCGCAAGCGGTCACGTTCACGATCAAGGAGCCGGGCTCATGGCCGCGCACCGCAAGCACCACCGCCACGCTCAATCCCTTCACCGGCGAGCTGCTGCGCCGCGAAGGTTTCGCGGATCTTTCCACCGCGCGCCAGATCCGGAGCTGGACGCGTTTTCTCCACACCGGCGAAGCGCTCGGCTGGCTCGGGCAGCTCGTCGCCGGTCTCGCCTGCCTCGGCGGCTGTTTTCTCGTTTACACCGGCTTCGCCCTCTCCTGGCGGCGCTTCTTCGGCAGGAAACGCCCCCCGCAAACCGCCGTCCGCTCCTCGCGCAAGGACAATCGCGAGGTCGAGAAAGCGGGCGTCGCCGGCTGATCGCCCGCGCATCGCGTTGCCGCGCCCGGGCGCGGCAGCGCATATGCTCATCGCGCGTCGAGCAGCCGGAGCAACTCCGACTCGTCGATCACGGAGATCCCGATCTCTCGCGCGCGCTCGAGTTTCGAGCCGGGGCCGGATCCGACGACAAGGTGGTCGGTCTTCCGGCTGACGTCGCTCGTCACACGCCCCCCGGCGGCCTCGATGCGGGCGATCGCCTGCTTGCGGGTGAGCGAGTCGAGTTCGCCCGTGAGGACGAATGTCCTGCCCGCCAGGCTCCCGCGCGCGGCGGAATGCGCAGGCGAGACGCCCGCCGCGATGAGCGCGTCGATCAACGCGCGGTTCGCCGGGTCCGCGACAAACGCGAGCAAGGCCTCCTCCGTCGCAGGGCCGAGTTTCGCCGGGACGCCGGCGCCGCCCTCGGCAAAATCCTCCGGCCCGATTCGCGCCAGCCGCTCCAGGCTCGGAAAGGCGAGCGCCACGCGCCGCGCCGTCGTCGCCCCGACCCGAGAAATGCCCAGGCCGTGGATGACGCGCCAGAGTTCCGCCTTCCGGCTTTCGTCGATCGCGCGCAAAAGATCCCGCGCCGATTTCCCCGCCTCGCGATTCCCCGTGCCCAGATCTTCAATCCGCAACCGGTAGAGATCCGCGATGCCGCGCAGCCGGCCGCTTTCGACCAGCCGCTCCACGGTCGCGGGGCCAAGGCCGCGGATGTCGAGGCACCGCTCGGACGCGTAGTGCTCGATGCGTCTGCGCGCCTGCGCCGGGCAGAGGCGATTCGGACAACGCGCCGCCGCTTCGTCCGCCGCCGTGGAGACCGGCGCCGAGCACGACGGGCAGTTCGCTGGAAAAACATAGTCCGCCCGCCCGGGCTCCCGCCGCGCGAGATCCACGCCCGTGATCGTCGGGATGATCTCTCCCGCGCGCTCGACGAAGACATGATCGCCGATGCGGAGACCAAGGCGCGCGATCGCCTCCCGGTTGTGCAGCGAGGCGCGGCTGATCGTCGCGCCGCGCAGCTCGACCGGCTCGAGTTCGGCGACCGGCGTGAGCACGCCGCTGCGGCCGACCTGGACGGCGATCCCGAGCAGCCGGGTCGAGGCGCGGTCGGAAGCGAACTTGAAGGCGAGCGCCCAGCGCGGCGCCTGTTCGCTCCTGCCCAGCTCGCGCCGGAGCGCGGTCGAGTCGAGCTTCACGACGCATCCATCGACCGGATACGGCAGGCTCGACCGCTCCTCTTCGAAAGCGCGCGCCGCCGCGACGAGCGCCTCCTCGCCAGCGACCTCGCGCGCCGGCTCGCAGAGCGGAAGCCCCCAGGTCCGCAGTCGCTCGCGAAACTCCCGGTGAGACTTCGGCTCCGACTCCGCCGGACGCCACTCGCCCCAGCCGAAAAAGGCGAGCGCGAGCCGGCGCCCGGCCAGCGCGTCGGCATCGAGCGTCTTCGCCGTGCCGGCCGCAAGGTTGCGCGGATGCGCGAAGGGAGCCTCGCCATCCGCTTCGCGCTCGCGATTGACGCGGTTGAATTCCTCGAAGGTGAAATGAATCTCGCCGCGCAATTCGACGAGGTCCGGCATCGTCTCCCGCGGACCGCGCCATTCCCGCGGAAGCGTCGCGATCCTGAGCACATTGGCGGTGATGTCGTCGCCTTCATGCCCGTTTCCCCGCGTAACCGCCCGCGCGAGGCGGCCGCGCTCGAAGGTCACGCTGATCGCGATGCCATCGATCTTCGGCTCGACCACGCAACGCGCCGCCGCGTCGCCGAAGCGCGCCACGTTCGCGCGATGAAAGGCGCGCAATTCCTGCTCATTGTAGGCCTTCTCGAGGCTGAGCATCGGCGCCACGTGCCGCGCGGTCGGAAACGCCCCGCTCCGGTCATCGAATCCCGCCCCGGCCACGGCCGTCGCCGCATCCGCGATGGCGGGATGAGCGGCTTCGAGATCGCGCAGCTCACGCTTGAGCAGGTCGTAAGCGGCGTCGCTGATCTCCGGAGCCGCGTGGCGAAAATAGAGTGCGTCGTGACGCGCGATCTCGCGGCGAAGAAACTCGATCCGCCCACGAACTTCCTGCGCAAGGGCAGGCGCTTCCGCGACCACGGCAAAGGCGCTCGTCAACAAACCAGCGGCAAGAAACCCCAAAACAAGCGCAGTCCGAAAACGGAAAGCAAGGAAACAGGCCACGGCGCGAATCTTCGCACTCATATACAGTCGATCAACAAAAATGCGCGCCGCCCCGACCGGAAGGCGCGCTCGAATCCCGGACTTCTCCACACACTCCCGCCTCCGGCAGTCGCCGCAGGCCGAAGCCAGTTTGTTTGGCCGTACGGTCGGCCAAACTGGTCTCGAGATGACCCTCGCTACCGAGGAGCAAAAAGCCGCGTCATAAGAAAATCATTGATCCTGAGTCTCAATCTCTGACACGTTCGCGGTTTTCCCTGTCACGCGTCCACGACTTCGACGCCCAGGCACAACCAACCATGAACCACACCATCCACCTGACGGCGAAACGTCTCACACTCGGTCTCGGCGCCCTCGCGCTGCTCGCCTCGCCTGCGCGCGCGCAGGACGGCGACGTCCTCACGCTCGAGACATTCAACATCACCGCGGCGACACGGACCGAACGATCCACCGCCGCGCTTCCAGTCACGACCACGGTCGTGTCCGAAGCTGCGCTGCGCGATCAACTCGCGATCAGTTCCGACCTCGGCTCGGCTCTCGCGCAGACGATTCCGAGCTACGCGCCGTCGCGCCAGAAGATGACGAGCCGCGGCGAGTCCTTTCGCGGTCGCGATCCGCTTTACCTGATCGACGGCATCCCGCAGTCGAATCCGCTGCGCGCGGGCAATCGCGAGAGCCTCACGATCGATCCGTTCTTTCTTGATCGCGTCGAAGCGGTCCACGGTTCGTCCGCCGCGCAAGGCATGGGAGCCACCGGCGGCATCATCAACTTCGTCACCCTCCGCGCGCCCGAGGTCGATGGCATGCGGCAGACGCTCGAGATCGCGGGCAGCACTTCGACGCGGCTGAAATCCGACGGCATCGGCGGCAGGCTCGCCTACGCCATGACCACGCGTGAAGGCCCCGTCTCGCTCGCCGCGGGCGCGACGTTCCAACGCCATCCGATGGCCTACGACGGGGACGGGCGCGCCCTCGGCGTGGACAACGTCCAGGGCGACCTGCTCGACAGTGATTCCTACGACCTCTTCTTTCGCGCCGAGACGAAGCTCGGCCCCGGCCGCTCGGTCGGCGTGATGCTCAACCACTTCAACCTCGAGCAGAATCTCGACTGGGTGAATGTTCCCGGCGATCGCGCCACCGGCCTGCCGACAACCTCGATCGAGGGCGTCTCCCGCGGCCGCCCGGCGGAAAACAAGGTCACGAGCGCGAGTTTCTCGTTTGCCGATTCGAACTTTCTGAACGGCAGCCTCACGGCGGACGTTTTCCTGCAGGATTTCGGCGCGACCTACGGCGCGAGCGACACGGCTTCGACCCGCAACAACTTCCGCGTCGATGGCGTGCCCACGCTCGACCAGTCGCGCATCGAGGCCGAGAAACGCGGCCTTCGCACGACCTGGGCGCGGACCTTCGAGAACTACGGCTCGCTCGGCGTCGTGACCGGTTTCGACTACCTCGAGGACGAGACGCGGCAGGTGCTCGTGCTCACCGGCCGCACCTGGGTGCCCGACACGACCTACACGGGCTGGTCGCCCTACCTGCAGTTGGAAAAACCGTTCGGCAGCGTCACGCTGCACGGCGGCGTTCGCTACGAGGATGCGAAGCTCGAAGTGCCGGACTTCACCACGATCGAGTCCGCCGGCAGCGCGTTCGTGACCGGTGGCTCGCCGTCGTTCGACAAGTTTCTCGTCAACCTCGGCGGCGCCTGGCGCGCCACGGAAACCGTCACCGTCTTCGGCGGTTTCACCCAGGGCTTCGGCATGCCGGACGTCGGCCGCG
>CAZFCY010000083.1:15560-21950 GCA_964517665.1 uncultured Opitutaceae bacterium
CCTCGGCAGCCGGCTCGTCGCGGACGCCGCCGGCATCTTCTCGGTCGCGCGCGAGCGCACCGAGGTTTACGGCGTGGAGCTGACCGGCGACCTCACGCTCGGCGAGATCGGCCGCTTCGGCGGATTCGTCGCCTTGATCGAGGGCAAGAGCGACCGCGACGGCGATGGCAGGATCGACCACCGCCTCCCGGCCGCGAACATCACCGCGCCGAAACTCGCGCTCCACTGGGATCGCAACTGGGGCAACGGCATCCGCACGCGCCTCCAATCCCTCACGCTCTTCGATCGCGACGATCCCGACCACATCGCGGCGGGTGATTTCTCCGGATACACGCTCATCGACGCGCTCGTGACCCTGCCCCTGGCGCGTGGCGAGGTGACGGTCGCGGTCGAAAACCTGTTCGATGACGACGCCATCATCTACTACTCGCAAACCCTCACCGGCGCGCAGGCGAGCGACGACAACCTCTACGCCGTGCGCGGCCGCACGTTGAGCGTGCGCTATCGCTTCTCGTTCTGATCGCCGCCACTTCGTCGTGCGTTCTCCCCACGCATCCGCGCGCACGCGAATGGCGCGGATGCTTCTGCGTCTGCATCGGGCGATCGGGCTGGTTTTCGCCCTGCTGCTGATCGTCGTCAGCCTCTCCGGTTCGCTGCTCGTGATGCACCACGAGATCGAGCATTTCCTCGAGCGCGACCGCCGCGAGGTCTCCATCGAGCCGACGCCTTCGGGCATCATGCTCGTGGCCGATCCCTCCGACGTCATCCGGCAGGCCGCCACCCTCGCGCCCAAAGGCCACCGGCCGCTGCGGATCGAACCGGGCGGGAGCGCGACCGAGGCGGATAAACTCCTCTTCGTCGGACCCGATGGCACGACGCGCTGGTCGGTTTTCTTCGACCCGGGCCGGGGCACGGTTCTCTGGGCGGGGCCGGATCAAAGCCTGTTCACCCCGTGGTTGCTCCACCTCCACATGCATTTCCGGCTCGGGAGTTGCGGTTATCTGCTCGGCGGGATCGTGGGCGCGGCGCTGGTCCTGCTCAGCGTCTCGGGCTTATTCGTCACGCGAAAGCGCCGGCGCATACTCGCGACGCCGCCGGTCGGCGGCCATCATCCGGCGCGCGTGGCGACTTCGCACCGGCACCGCTGGCTCGGGCTGGTTTCCATTTATTTCACCCTCGTGCTCGGCTCCACGGGCGTCTGGTTTGCCATCCGCATCGTGCCCGGCCAGCTCGCGGGAAAGCCGGTGAAGGCCGCCCCGGAATTCGATCTCTCGCGGCTCGCGCCGATGCGCCCGCAACTCGATCGCCTGGCGCGGGAGTTTCCCGACGCGGAGCTGTTTCGCATCGCGATCCCGGCCACGCCGCAGTCCCGGCTCGTCCTCACCGCCCTGCATCGCGGCGCGCCCGTCTGGCGGAAGTTCAGCCGCGCGGAATTCGACCCCGCGACCGGCGAACTCCTGCGCGTCCGGCGAGCCTCCGCGCTGCCCTGGCGGGATCAGCTCGGCTCGATTCTGGCCCCGCTCCATTTCGGGCTCCACGGCTCGGCGGTCACCAAGTGGCTCTATGCCGTCGGGGGACTCTCGCCCGCCCTGCTCGCGCTCACGGGATTGTCGATCGCGCGGCAGAGACGACGGCGCGCGCGCCCGGCGGGCGGGAGCAGCCGCTGACGTTTTCATGATTAGTATCGATCCCGCGGTCATTTCGATGACATTGGGATCAGGATCCTGATGGGCGGCACTTCGTATAAAGATGACGCATCCGCCATCTGCGACTTCTCGCGCAGGTCGCGAACCCGCGCGCCGCGATGAAGCGCGCGACGATCAGGCTTTCTCCGCCGCCCGCGGCCTGGGTCATCGTCGCCGGCGCGATCGTGGCGCTCGCGTTGATCATTTACGCCTCCCTCGACCAGCAGCGCATGGCGAGGGAGCCGGTCGCCCGGTTGAGGGCAATGCACGAGGCGTGCCTCGAATTCACATCCCGCTTTGTCAAAGACGCGCTCGCCACGGAGGAACGCCCCTCCGGCGGCACGTTGAGGGAGGGTTCGGAAGCCGTCCGCCACGCCGCGCGCGAATTGGGAAGCAGTCCCGATGAACTGGCCGAACTCGACGCCCGGATTTCCGATCTTCTCGCGCGATTCCAATCCTGGGCGGCCGAAGGCTCCTCCACGCCGCCCGACGCGGCGGAGCTGCGCGCTTCTTTCGACGCGTTTCAATCCTCCACTCGCGCGCTCACCCGTCGCGGCGAAGCGCGCGTCGATGCCGCGCGCGCCCGGCAGGCCACGCATTTCCTTTTCACCCTGCTCGCGGCCATCGCCGTCCTCGCCGGAGCCGTGATCGCGGCCGCCATCCTCGCCCGGCGGCATGGCGTCACACTCCGTCGATTCGCCGCCGCCAACGACGAGCTGCGGGCCAACCGCGCCGTGCTCCAACGCGCCATGGCCATCGCGAAAATGGGAAGCTGGACGGCCGATCTCGAGCGCGGCACGCTTGAAATCTCGCCCGAGGCCGCGCGCCTGATCGGAAGATCGGAAACATCGCTCACCTTCGACGCGTTGCTGGCCACCGTGCATCCCGAGGATCGCGCGCGCGTGCAGTCCGCGTGGGAATCCGGCATGGCTTCCGATGGCCTGAACATCGAGCATCGCGCGCTCGCGGGCGAACGCGTCCGCTGGATGCAGGTGAAGGCCGAGGTCGAAAACGATGCCTCCGGCCGGCCGGCGCGCGCGATGGGAATCACGATGGACGTGACCGAACGCCGCGAAGCCGAACTCGCCCAGCGCGAGACCGCCGCGCGCCTCCAGGCCTTCGCGACGCATCTCTCCGACGTCCTCTGGATCAACGACCCGCGCGGCTCCCGGCAGCTCTACGTCAGCCCGGCCTTCGAGACGTTGTGGGGCCGCCGCGCCGCGGATCTCCAGGAAAATCCCCTGCTCTGGCTCGAAAGCGTCCACCCGGACGATCGCGAGCGCGTGCGCGACGAGTTTTTCGCCCGGGCGGAGCTCGGGCTCTACGACACCGAATACCGCGTCGCGCGGCCGGATGCATCCATAATCTGGATACGCGATCGCGGCTTCCCGATCCACGACGATCGCGGCGGGCTGCTCTACATCGCGGGCATCGCCGAGGACATCACCACGCGCAAACAGATGGAGCGATCCCTCCGCGCCAACGAGGCCCTTTTCCGGCAACTGGCCGAATCCCTCCCGCACCTCGTCTGGGCCGCGCGCACCGACGGCCGCTACGAATACCTGAGCCATCGCTGGGCCGACTACACCGGCCTCGATCCCGCCAGGCACCTCGATTTCGGCTGGCTCGAGCAGATCCATCCCGACGAGCGCCTTTTCGTCGCCGATGCCTGGAACGAGGCGGTGAGGCGGGGCGCCGATTTCAACTCCGAATATCGCATCCGGCGGTCCGACGGCGCCTACCGCTGGTTCGAGTCGCGGGCCGTTCCCCTGCTCGACGACTCCGGCGCCATCACCCGCTGGTTCGGATCGAACATCGACATCCACGACGCGCGCGCGATGAGCGACGAGCTGCGGCGATTGAACGCCGGGCTGGAGCAGCGCGTCGAGCAACGCACGAGCGAACTCGCGGCCGCCAACCACGAGCTGGAAGCCTTCAGCTACTCGGTCTCGCACGACTTGCGCGCGCCCCTGCGCACGATCGACGGTTTCTCCGAGGCCGTGATGGAGGACTATGGCCGCGACCTGCCCGACGAGGCCCGGCGCTTCCTCCAGCTCATCCGCGAGGGCTCGCAACGCATGGCCGCCTTGATCGAAGACCTCCTGACCTTTTCGCGCCTCAGCCGCCAGCCGCTCCGGCGCGAGCGCGTGCACACGCAACGCCTCGTCAATCAGGCGCTCGAGGAACTCCGGCCCGAGATCGGCGACCGCAGGGTGGATCTCGACATCGGCGTCCTCCCCCCGGTCGAGGCCGATCCGAGACTCACGCGGCAGGTCTGGCTCAATCTCCTTTCAAACGCCTTGAAATACACCCGGCCGGTCGGGCACGCGCGCATCACCGTCACCTCGCGCATGGCAAACGGAGAGCGGATTTTCCAGGTCGCCGACAACGGAACCGGCTTCGACATGACCTACGCCGGCAAGCTCTTCGGCGTGTTTCAACGCCTGCACAACGACGCCGCGTTCGAGGGCACCGGCGTCGGCCTCGCCATCGTCCAGCGCATCGTCCACCGCCACGGAGGCCGCGTCTGGGCCACGGCCGCGGTGAACGAGGGAGCCACGTTCTCCTTCACCCTCGGCCCGGATTCCGAACCCGCGGAAAGGCGTCGGGAAACCGAATCCTGACCTTTGACTTTCGACCTTCATCCCCTGTCATCTGCCACCTGTTTCCCCGCCCCCGATCTTGCGCGCTGACACCATGGACGAATCGCTCAATCTGGTCATCGTCGAGGACAACGCCGCCGACGCCGAACTGCTGCTCCGCCATCTGCGGCGGGCCGGCTTCGCCCCGAAGTCGGTGCGCGTCGATCTGGAAGCCACCCTCATCGCCGCCCTCGGGCAGCCGGTGGACATCGTGCTCTCCGACTTCGAGATGCCGCAGTTCAACGGCCTGCGCGCCCTCGAGGTCGTGCGCGAGCACGCGCCCGAGACGCCGTTCATCCTCGTCTCCGGCACGATGGGCGAGGAGATCGCCGTCGAGGCCATGCGTCGCGGCGCGTCGGACTACCTCATCAAGGACCGCCTCGCCCGGCTCGGCCAGTCGATCAGCGCCGCGCTCACGCAGGCGCGCGCGAGGCGCGAGCGCGCCGCCCTCGAATCCGCCATGGCCGCCGCCGAGGCGCGCTTCCGGCAGATCTTCGAAAACGCCACCGAGGGCATTTTTCAGATGGACGAAGAGCGCCGGCTGATGGCCGCCAACCCGGCCCTGTCACGGATTTTTGGATACGATTCGCCCGCGGAGATGGTGAAGCGCGTCTCCGATTTCTGCGATCACCTCTGCGTCGATCCGGAGGAAAGGACAAAGACGCTCGAGCGCCTGAAAGCGCAGGGCTCGCTCGCCGACCACCCGACCCGCGGCGCGCGCAGGGACGGCCAGTCCATCTGGCTCTCGGTCAACGCCCGGACGATCAGGAACGGAAACGTCGAATACACCCAGGGCAGCCTCAGCGACGTCACCGACAAGAAGCTCCTCGAAAACCAGCTCCTGCGCGCGCAACGGCTCGAGAGCGTCGGCCGGCTCGCCGGCGGCGTCGCGCACGACATCAACAACATCCTCGTTCCCGTCCTCATGGGCGCGGGCATGCTTCGCTCGCACCTCCACGATCCCGAACAGCAGATGCTCATCGATACGATCGAGGCCAGCGCCCGCCGCGGCGCCGCGATCGTGAAACAACTCCTTCAATTCAGCCGCGGCGCCACCGGAGCGCAGGTCTCCGTGCTGCCGCAAAGCCTGGTGAAGGACATGTGCGACATCATGCGGGAGACGTTTCCCAAAAACATCACCGTGCGCACCCGCATCCATCCCGAGCAGCATCCGATCCACGGCGATCCCACGCAATTGCACCAGATCCTGATGAACCTCTGCGTGAACGCGCGCGACGCCATGCCCGACGGTGGCGAACTCGAGATCGCGATCGCGCCCATGGAAGTGGACGCGACGACGCGCGTCACCGCCGGCGCGCGCCCCCGGCCGGGACGCTACGTCGCCATCTCCGTGCGCGACACCGGCGCCGGCATCGCGCCGGAAAACATGGAGAGCATCTTCGACCCCTTCTTCACCACGAAGGAACTCGGCCACGGCACCGGACTCGGCCTCAGCACCGTGCTCGGCATCACCAAAAGCCACGCCGGATTCATCCAGATCGAATCCGAAATCCATCGGGGCACGGCCTTCACCATCTGTTTTCCCGCCGCGGCCGCGACCAGGGCGGCGCCCCACGAGGCGGACGCTCCCGCCCCGGCCTTGGGCCGCTCCGAACTCGTGCTCGTGGTCGACGACGAGGCGCCCATCCGCGCCGTCGTCTCGCGCGTGTTGAAATCCGCGGGCTATCGCGCGATCGAGGCGCGCGACGGAGCCGAGGGCGTCTCGCGCTTCGTCGAGCACATGCACGAGATCAAGCTCGTCATCACCGACGTGATGATGCCGCGCATGGACGGAGCGGGCCTGCTCCGCGCGATCCGCGCCCTCGACCCCGACGTGCCGGTCGTCGCCACCTCGGGGGCCGGCGGTCCCCAAAAAATGGATACACTCCGCGCCCTCGGCATCTCGGGCCTGCTCAACAAACCCTTCACCAAGGAAGACCTCCTGAACGAAGTCGCCCGCCACATGAGCGCCACGAGAGAAAACGCGGAACCGTAGGAGCGGCTTCGGGGAGTAAAGATCCCCGGAGCAAGCTCCGGGGCATTGGAGGGACCGGCTCCGTCCG
>CAZFCY010000084.1:0-21751 GCA_964517665.1 uncultured Opitutaceae bacterium
TCCGGTGGCCTCCTGCGCGTGTGCCGTGAAGGACACCGCGACAAACAAGGCGAGGGCACACAATGCCCTGACAATATATCCAACAGGTGCTGGAGACGATACGGCAAAGCCTGTACGTATCATATGCTGATTCAGTCAGTGGGTTAGGTTCGGGGTGGAAAAACGACGGAGGAACGCACATGCCCTCGGTCGTCACAGTCGATGCGAAATGGATTTGGCCCTAAATCATCACACGTCAACCCCAAAAACTAACACGTGTTTGTCATTGGAGATCCGGAAGGCCGCCGGCTTTCGCCGGCCGACGCCCGATGGCGATCGCTCAAGCTCGATGCCAGACGACGTCCAACACCCGCGGCTGGACCAGCCGGGCAAAATCCGCGTAGCGCATCCGGATCATCTCCCGATGATTGCAGGCGTTGAAGACGATGCGCTCGCCCTTCGTCAGCGCGTCCGCCACGAAGACCGGGATGCCGTGGAGATTGCCGAACGGCGGCATCGCCCCCGCCTCGCAATCAGGGAAGCGATCCTTGAACTCCCATTCCGAAGCCAGGTCCGCGCGCTTCGCGCCGGTCGCCTCGCCGAGATGATCGAGATCCACGGCAAGATCCGCGGGCATCACGGCCATGGCGAGCCGGCCGTCGATTTTGACCATCACCGTCTTCGCCATTTCGCGGCCGCGCACATGCGCGAGAGCGGCGCTCTTCTGCGCGCTGAAGGCCGGCGCGTGCGAGATGACGGAATACGAAACCTTCTCGCGATCGAGATACTGTCTGAGATTCGGCGCATTCATCGTTCCTCCATCAACCTGCGGCCCCCGCGTTCGCGCATGCCTCCCTCCCCCGGCGGCGGGAACCGGAAAACTAACGCCGTTTCCCGGGAATGCGACGCCGCCCGGCGACTTCAGCGCCGGAATCTGAGACTCCACCTCCAGGACGCTGAAATCCCGCCGCGGCCACGGCGCGCCCGCGCCCGAAAAACAACGAGGCGCCGGGGTTCCCGCGGGAACCCCGGCGCCTCATCTCACACTCGCTTCCGGATCAAACGCCGCGGCCGAACGAAGCGACGCGCAAGGACGCGCCGCCTGCCGACGCAGGGGCATGGGAGCCGGGAAACGAGCGGCCGGTATCGAGTTTGGGCCTGCCGCGGCCGAAACGCTTGGTCGCAGCAGCGAGGCGAACGCCCGGCAACTGAGCCAACATTGCAGCCCGATCTACGGCAAACCTCGGGGTACTGTCTGGTTTGCGATTCATGATAAGTCGAAGACGGTGAAGGTAGGTATGATTCCGGGGGCGCGCAACGCCCGAAGAACTGATTCTTCGAATCGTCACAACACAGGGGAAGTTGAAGGCGACATCGCGGGAATATCGAAGTTCCTGAACTTCGCCTCGTTCTCGCCGGATCAGGGAAAACCGGAGGGTTGTTTTCGCTTCCACCACCTGCTTCGTTTGGCGATTCCACTTCCCGCCCCCGCGTGTCCGATCCAAGCTCCCGATCCTCGCCCTCCGGCCCGCGCGCGTCGTCACGACCGGCGCGCCGCTGGCGGCTGGAGTTTCCCCCGGAGCTGCCCGTGTCGGGACGCCACGAGGAAATCGCCGCCGCGATCCGCGCGCACCCCGTGCTGATCGTCGCCGGCGACACCGGCTCGGGAAAAACCACCCAGCTCCCGAAGATCTGCCTCGCCGCCGGCCGCGAGCGCATCGCCTGCACCCAGCCGCGCCGCGTCGCCGCCATCTCACTCTCGCGCCGCGTCGCCGCGGAACTCGACGTGCCCTGGGGCCGCGAGGTCGGCTGCAAGATCCGTTTCATGGACAAATCCGGGCCGGACACCGCGGTGAAGTTCGTGACCGACGGCATGCTCCTCGCCGAAGTGCAGTCGGACCCGATGCTTCGCGCCTACGACACGATCATCATCGACGAGGCCCACGAGCGCTCGCTCAACATCGATTTCCTCCTCGGGCACCTCGAGCAACTCCGCCACCGCCGGCGCGACCTGAAGATCGTCATCACCTCCGCCACGATCGACACCGCGGCATTCTCCCGCGCCTTCGACGACGCGCCGGTCATCCAGGTCTCGGGCCGCGCGTTTCCCGTCGAGGTCATCTACAGCCCGGTGGACGAACTGCTCGAGGAATCGGGCGATTTCACCCATCTCGACGCCGTCGCCGTCGCGGTCGAGCGCATCCTCCTCGAGAGCGACCACGGCGACATCCTCGTCTTCCTCGCGACCGAGCGCGACATCCGCGAAACCGCCGACCTGCTCGCCGGCCGCAAGCTCGGCCCGCTTGAGATCCTCCCTCTCTTCGGACGGCTCTCGGCCGGCGACCAGCAGCGCGTCTTCGCGCCCGCGCGGCATCGCAAGATCGTCCTCTCGACGAACATCGCGGAAACCTCGCTCACGATCCCCGGCATCCGGTTCGTCGTCGACACCGGCGAGGCGCGGCTGAGCCGTTTCAACAACCGCACGCGCACCCGCCGCCTGCCGATCGAGCCCATCTCGCAAAGCAGCGCCGACCAGCGCAAGGGCCGCTGCGGCCGCGTCGCCGAGGGCGTGTGCGTCCGCCTGTATTCAGAAGACGAATACAACCGCCGCGCGAAGTTCACCCCGCCCGAGATCCAGCGGGCCAACCTCGCCGACGTCATCCTGCGCATGAAAGCCGCGCGCCTCGGCGAGATCGAACGCTTTCCCTTCATCGATCCGCCGCCCCACGCCGCCGTGCGCGCCGGCTACATCCTGCTCGAAGAACTCGGCGCGATCGACGACACCCCCGCGCGCGAACTCACGCCGCTCGGCCGCGACCTCGCGCGGTTGCCCGTCGATCCGATCGTCGGCCGCATGCTGCTCCAGGCCCTGCGGGAAAATGCCGTGCGCGAGGCGCTCGTGATCGCCGCCGCCCTCAGCATCCAGGATCCGCGCGAACGGCCCGCCGACGCCGAAGCCGCGGCCGACGCGGCCCACAAGCGCTTCGTCCATCCCGACTCCGATTTTCTCACGCTTCTCGCGATCTGGGACGCGTTTCACGACGAGGTGGAGCGTCTCTCCCAAGGCCGCCTGCGCAAATTCTGCCGCCAGCACTTCCTCAACTACGCCCGCATGCGCGAGTGGCGCGACATCCACGCGCAACTCGAGGACGCCCTCGGCCCGTCCGAAACTCCCCGTAGCCCGGCCCTCCCGCCGACAACCGCTTCCGACGACCTTCGCTTCGGCGGCGAGCGCTACCGCGCCATCCATCGCTCGCTGCTTCCCGGATTGCTCGTCAACGTCGCCCATCGCGAGGAGGGCAACCTTTTCCGAGCGGGCGGCGACCGCCGCCCGGTGGTGTTTCCCGGCTCGACCCTCTTCGATCGCAAGTCGCGCAGCGCCCCGCGCGACAAACGCGGCGGCCAGCGCCCGCCCAAACACCTGCGCAATCCCGACTGGATCGTCGCCGCCGAGATCGTCGAGACCGCGCGGCTCTACGCCCGCGCCTGCGCGAAGATCGATCCCGCCTGGCTGCTCGATCTCGGCGCCCACATCCTCGTCGTCAGCCACAGCGAGCCGACCTTCACGGTCGAATCCGGCCGCGTGCTCGCCCGCGAGACGACGCGCCTGCACGGGCTCGAAGCGCGCGTGCGCAGCATCGACTACGGAAAGATAGATCCGGCGCGCGCGACGGAAATCTTCATCCGCGAAGGGCTGCTCAACGACGACCTCGCGCTCCCCCACCCCTTCCTCGAGCACAACCGTCGCCTGCGCGACAAGGTCGAAGTCCTGCGCACGCGCATGCGCAGCGGCCAGTACCTCGATCTCGACGAGGCGATGTATCAATTTTATCAATACAGGCTGGAAGGAGTCTCCTCCGTCCACGATCTCAACCGCGTCGTCCGCGAACACGCCGCGCGCGAGCCGCGGTTTCTTTTCATGCGCGAGGAGGATCTGCTCGGGAAACTGCCCGACGACTTCGATCGCGGCGCGTTTCCCGACGAGGTCACGCTGCAGAACTCCGCGCTGCCGCTGCGCTACGCCTACAAACCCGGCCAGGAGGCGGACGGCGTCACCCTGCAACTCGCGCCCGGGCACGCGCGCTCGCTCTCCGCCGGCATGCTCGACTGGCTCGTGCCCGGCCACCTCGAGGAAAAGATCCTGCGCCTGCTCCGCGGCCTGCCCAAGGACATCCGCCGCCAGCTCATTCCCATCCCGGAGAAAGCCGCCGCGATCGCGCGCGAGTTGCGCCCCACGCGCGCCACGCTCGTCGAAAGCCTCGCCGCGCATCTGGAAAAGCATCTCCGCATCCGCACGTTTCCCTCGGACTGGAAGCCGGAGGAGCTTCCCGATCACCTGCGCGTCCGCGTCGAGGTCGTCGATGCCGGCCGCAAGCCCATCGCCGCCAGCCGCGATCTCGCCCGCGTGCGCGAGCTGATCGACGAGCAGGAGCGCGAAGCCGCGCGCCGGCCGGCCAAGAGCGTATCCGAAGCATGGATGCGCGCCGCCGCGCAATGGGAGCGCGCCGGCCTCGAAACCTGGACCTTCGACGAACTCCCCGACAGCATCGTCGTGGCCGACGCCGGCGGCCTGACGATCCACGCCCACCCCGGCCTGCGCCTGGAGAAGGACGGCGTCGCGCTCCGCCTCTTCAAAACCCCCGAGGAATCGCGCCTCGATCTCGCCGCGGCGTTGGAGAAGTTTTTCGAGCACGAGCTGCGCTACGAACTCGGCTGGCTCGACCGCGACCTCAAGGAAGTCGCCCGGCTCGGCCCGCTCGCGGTCACGCTCGCGCCGATCGAGACGTTGAAACAGAACGTCCGCGAGCACCTCCGCCGTCATCTCTGCCTGCGATCGACGCAGCCGCTCACGCGCGAAGCCTTCACCGCCGCCGCCGAAGCCGCGCGCGCCGAAAGCAAGGGCCTGCTCTACCGCGTCGTCGATCAATTGGAGGCCATCCTGAAAATCCGTCAGGAACTGCTCGTGCGCATGCCGCCCTACAAGGACGCGGCGAAAGACCTCGAACGGCTCGTGCCGAAGGACTTTCCACGAAACGACTCCCAGACGCGCCTCAAACACCTTCCCCGTCATCTGCGCGCGATGCAGGCGCGCGGCCGCAAGGCGCGTGAAAACCCCGTCCGCGACGCCGAGCGCGCAAAGATCCTGGCGCAACTCGACAAGAAGATCGCCATGCTCGACACGGCGCAGCGCCTCCCGCGCGCCGCGCGTGAGGAACTCGCGTGGATGCTGGAGGAACTGCGCGTTTCCCTCTTCGCCCAGGAACTGGGCGCCGCGTTTCCCATCTCGGAAAAACGCATCGACAAGCGCCTCGCGGAGCTGACGGACCAACAGCAAGGCGCCTCCGGCCGCCCGGCATCCCCGCCCCGCCGGTAGATTCCCCGGGCCAGGCCTTCGCTCGCGGCGGAACACGATCCACCAGGCCGCGCGGCCGGATCATGTTCGCGAGACGTTTCAAGCGAGGAACTGCCTCGCCAGATCCGGTGATCCGCGGGCAGGGCGGACCAGCGGCCGTTCACGGCGCCGGTTTGCGGTTGCCGTCGCCGCGGCGCGATCGCTCCATGGCCGCGCGATGGCTGAAACCACAGCGCCCGATCCCCTGCCGCTCGTGCGAAAACATTTTCCCGCGCTCCCGCCCGACCGGCTCGAAAAACTGGGCCGGCTCGCCGCGCTGGCGCGCGCATGGAACGACTGCGTGAACCTCGTCTCGCGCAAGGATATCGGGCATCTCGAGGAGCATCACCTTCTCCATTCGCTCGCGATCGCGCGCGTCCTCCGGCCCGCCCCCGGCGCGCTCATCGCGGACCTCGGCACGGGCGGCGGTTTTCCCGGACTGCCGCTGGCCGTGCTGTATCCGGAATGTCGATTCACACTCGTCGATTCGATCATCAAGAAGGGCCGCGTGGTGGAGGAGATCGCGACCGTCCTCGGCCTGTCGAATGTGAGCGTCGTGACCGCGCGAGCCGAGACGATTCGCGAACGGTTCGACTTCGTCCTCGGCCGCGCCGTCGCCGCCCTGCCGCAGTTTCTCGCCTGGGCCGCGCCGCTCCTGCGCCCCGGGTCGAAGGGCGAGCCTTCGAACGGCGTCCTCTACTTCAAGGGAACGCTCTACCGCGAGGAGACCGCCGGCCTGCGCGGCGCGCCCCCGCGGGTGTGGCCGCTCGACGAAATGTACCCGGAAAGTGAATACTTCCGGGAGAAGTTCCTGCTCCATTTCCCGGCGCCGCTCGAGATCTGAGCCTCCCCCGCGGCGCTGAAAACGCACGCGGGATCCCTCTATTCCCGACGCCGGAAATACATGCGCTCGATCGAATCGTCGCGCAGATAAAACAGGTCCACATCCTCGATCCGCATGAGGCACCAGGGCGCGGAGACACCGAATCCGTTCTTCGTGAAGACGATGTCCGCGGCGACGTGGGAACAGAGGTGCAGGACCTCGCCGGTTTCGCTCGACCGGTAGGCCACGACATCGCCCAGCCGCCCGGGAGCCGGGATGCGCGTGTATTCGTCGTTCAAGATCGCCCACGCCTCCGACCCTTCGTCTCCGCCCCTCGCGGCCGTGACCAGCAGGCGCGAGTCGGGCCGTTCGGCGTTGAAGTTGAGCGCGGTCCAGTAGCAGCTCGCGGCGGGATCGGCGGCCGACGGCAGGAGATACGCGTTGGAGAACTCGCGCGCCAGCGGCGGCATCAGGTGCGCGATGTCGAGATGGCGGAACACCTCGTTTCGCGAGAACGAATCGAGCAGGCTCGCGGAATCCTTGCTGTAGTTGAAATTCCAATACCGGCTCCACGACCCGGCCTCCTCCGGCCGCGGCTTCTCGAGCAGCGCCACGACCGCGGGGGCGCGAAACACCGCGCGCAGGACGGTGGCGCGATCGGCGGGATCGGCAAACGCGTGGTAGAGCGACCCGTAGTCCGAGATCATCCAGGAGCGCCCGCGCGGATAGGCGAGGCGCACGACGGGCTCGCGCAGTCGTTTTTCCAACACATCGGACGAAAACCACTCCGCGGGAGGCGCGCGCGAGGGCAGGATCAGTTCCTGCGCGTGGTCGATCGCGCTGCCGCCGTGCGCGAGATGCCGGAAGAGCCGCGCCCGCGCCGCGGGAGGCGTGTCGAAGACCAGTTGCCGCGAGGGCCGCACGAGCAGTTCGCCGCCCGGGCCCGCCTCCGCGCGCGCGAACGCGCGGATGAGTTCGCGGCGCGTGTCCTCCGGCATCTCCTCCTCCTCGACAACCTCCCGGGCCGCCTCGCGCGAGAGCCCTCGAAACCGCCAGAGCGGATCCCGCGCGGGCCGCGGCAACATTTCGAGAAGATCGCCCGGAGGCGCGAGCAGCACGTCGTAGAACCGGAGGCGCCCCCACGGTCCTTCGCGCGCTTCGCTGAACGTCGCGCGCTCCACCCACATCGGCGCGGGCGCGGCCTGTTCGCGGGGCGCCGCCCGGCCGCGGTCGATCGTCGACTTTCGCCGCAGGATGACGGGCGCGGTCGCCGCGAGGCGCGGATTCATTCGCGGGACGTCGTCCATGGCGAGGAACACCCAGGCGCCGCAGGCCACCGGCTCGCGGCCGAAGACGATGCCGTCCGCGATATAGACGCCGCAATAGGGCCAGGGCGTGCGTATCCGATCCTCGAATACAACGATGTCCCCGTACTGGCGCGGCCCGGCGGCCGGCGCGCACTCCTGTTCGAGCCAGGCCGAGAGCCCGCCCTCGAGCAGGCCGCTGTCGTCCGCCGCGTGGTCGAAAAAGCGGGCCGCGAGCAGCCCGTTCTCGATCGCCGGATCGGACGACGCGCTCAACTCCGGCGGAAAGGTGTAGAGCGTCGCGCGCGGGAGCCGCGGCAGCAGGTGGGCGATGTCGATGCGATCCTCCTCTTCGACGCGCGCGACCGCGTTGAGAAACGGCTGGATCGCGCGATACCGGCCGTTGACCTGCCAGTAGGCCGCGTGGCGCGCGAAGCCGCCGGGTTCGGGATCGGGCGCGCCCAGCTTCACCATCAGCGCGTCGGACCCGAGCACGGCGCGGAAGAAATCACGCCGTTGCGGCGCGGAGGCGAAGGCATCCTCGAGCGCGAAAAGATCGCCGAAAAGGATCCGCCCCTGCGCGCGCGCCCCCCAGTTGCGCACGCGCCGCGCGGCCTCCTCGAAGCCGGCCGTCCCGCCGAGCCGGTCGAGCGTTTCCAGCGGAATCGAGAGCGGCCAGCGATGGGCGCGGTTGCCGGTGTGCATGCCGAGAATCGCGTGCCAGCGCGCGCGCTCCGCCGGCGTGAAACGATCGAGCAGGGCCGCGTCCGGCACGATGAGGGCCGCGCCGTCGCCGCCGCCGCCCGGTTGCAGACGCGAGACCAGCTCCTGCGCCAGCGACGGGGCAAACTGCCATTGCCGGAGGAGACTTTCCAGGTCGCGCGCGACGGCGTCGGCGATCACCCAACGGGCGGAAAACTCCGGCAGCGTCGCGAGTTGAGCCTCGGTCGGCTCGATCCGCAGCCGCGCGGAAACCAGCCGCGGTTCGTCCGCAACTTCGCCGGCGAAAGCCGGGCAGGCGGCGAGCGCGAAGAGCAAAAGCGCCCGGCCTCGCAGCCGCCGCGTGGGCGGGCAAAAGCGGAGTCTGTTTCGAAAAACGCTGCGCGCGGATGCGGACACGTTGGAGTATGACGCCAATTTCCCGCCGGAGTTTCCGGGGCGCAGTCACGAGGCGGGCGTGACGCCGCGAACGCTTCTTTTCTTCTTCCTGCCTCATGCTTGACGCGCCCCGCCTGCCGTGTGACCTCGGGTTCACCGATGAGCGCTCCAGCCCTCCAGGCCGAGACCGAAAGACCGCCCGCGACCGCAGTCCCGCGCGAGCGGCTGGAGCCGCGCGAGTGGAGGCTCCGGCAACAGGCGCATCTCGCACGCGCGCGGCAATGGACGGGGCCGCATCGCGAACGCACGGCGCGCGGCGAGAAACACCCGGTGCTCGATTTTCTGTTCAGCTACTACTCGCGGCGCGCGTCCGCGCTGGAACGCTGGCATCCCGGGATCGGCGTCGCGCTCGCCGGCGACGCCGGGGCGGCAGGCTGGCCTGGCGCGCTTTGCTACGTTCGAACCGACGCCGGAGACGTCATCGCCGATCCGCGCAGACTCCCCAAAAGCCGCGCGGACTCCGTGCGCTGGATCGCCTCGCTGTTGCGCGCATGCGCGGATCGCGCGCCCGCGTTCGGATGCCTCGGGTTGCACGAATGGGCGATGGTTTATCGCCCCGGCGACGACGGCGTGCGGCACGAGGACACGCCGCTGCGCTTCCCGCCGGACGAGATTGCCGCGATCGTCGAACAGCTCGGGGTGCGCTGCTCGCATTTCGACGCGTTTCGATTTTTCACCCCCGCCGCCCGGCCGGTCAACCGGCTCCAGCCCACGCGCGACGACCGCCTCGGGATGGAGCAGCGCGGTTGCGTGCACGTGACGATGGATCTCTACAAGTGGGCCTATAAACTCGAGCCGTTCGCGCCGGGCGATCTCGTGCTCGACACCTTCGAACTGGCCGCGGCCGCGCGCGATCTCGACATGCGCGCGAGCCCCTACGATCTCCGCCACCTCGGCTACGAGCCCGTGAAAATCGAGACGCCCGAAGGCCGCGCGCAATACGAACGCGAACAGCGCATGCTCGCCGACCGCGCCCAACCGCTGCGCCACCGCCTGCTGCGCGTGTGCGAGGAGATCCTCGCATGGAGACGGCAGGAGACGGAAATGGAAGCGGCGGGCAAACGGCAAACGCGTCAGACCGGCGACCGCCGCACGGACGGCAGCGCGTCGAGCATCGCCCGCACCGGCGCGGCGACCCTGCCCCGCTGCCAGGCCGCGAGCAATTCGCACGTGGCCGTCGAATCGCGCAACGGCCGATAGACGATGCCGGGCGCCCGCGTCTTCGCGGCGTATTCCGGCAGCAGATGCACGGCGCCCTCGGCCACGATCGTGGCGAGGCTGTGTGTGAGGCTCTCCGCCTCCTCCAGGACGAAGCGCGGCCGGAATCGCGCCTTCCGGCACAACTGGACGATCCATTGATTGTGCCCCGGCATGTCGCTCGCGCTCGCGCCGATGAAGAGTTCGCCCCGCAGATCGGCCAGCCGGATCGCGGTTTGTTTCGCGAGCGCATGATTTTCCGGCAGCGCGACGACGACAGGCAGCACGGCGATCCGCCGGACAAAGAACTCGCGCGACACCACCGCGGCCGCGTTGCTGAGCAGCGCGAGGTCGATTTCGCCTTTGCGCAGCGCCTCGATCTGCTCGCCGGGCGAGAGGTCGGCCAGCTTCACCTTGACCTCCGGATGAGCGCTCCGCAGCGCGGCGAGCGCCGGATGAAGATAGTCCGCCGCCGCCGACATGAGATAACCGACGCGCAGGCTCGCGCTCTGGCCGCGCGCCTGCCTGCGGGCGTCGCCGAGCGCACTGTCGAACTGCGCGACGAGCGGCCGCATGCCGTCGAACAACACGTGCCCCGTCGCCGTAAGTCCCACGCCGGCGGCGCCGCGTTCGAGGATCCGGCCGCCCACATCGTGCTCCAGCGTTTGCATCTGGCGCGTGAGGGTGGATTGCGACACGCGCAGGTGCGCGGCGGCCTTGTTCAGGCTGCCGTGCTCGACGATCACGAAAAACGAGCGGAGGAGATCGAGGTTCAATGCGGCCGGAGGTTATGCGCGACACGCATGAGCGCAAGCCGGTCCTCGCAGTAGGCCGGCCCGCCGCGTGGTGTTATCCTCCGCGGCATGAAATCGACCCATCGCTTCCCTCGCGCGCTCCGCGTCACCGCCGCCGCGCTCCTGTTCACCGGCGTGGCGGTGTGGGCCGCCACCGGCGCGCGGCTCGGCTGGACGCAGACGAGCACGGTCACCCTGCAACACGACGAGATCACCGGCATCGAATATCCCGTGCGCGCTCCGGCCTTCATCGCCGGCATCGAGATGCCGCTGGCCGGCGTTGCCGCGGCGGCGTTTTTCACCGCCCTCAGCTTCATCCCGCGGCTGCGCCCGGCAAACCGCTCCTGAATTTCACCAACCCAACTTCACCCGCCAACGGCCTCATCTCCCTTTCTCCTATGAATACAAACACGACATTCCGTTCCTTCGTCCGTCTCGCGACCGCGCTCAGCGCGTCCGCCCTCGCCGCGCACGCCGCGCCGCTCTCCTTCGATTTCAAGGATCCGAAGGGCGTCAACAACGTGCAGTTCCAGCTCGACGCGCCGCTCGAATCGATCACCGGCACGGCGACCGGCATTTCCGGCACGATCTCCTTCGATGCCGCTCAACCCGCCGCCACCCATGGACGCATCGTGCTCGACGCCGCGTCGCTCGCCGTCGGCAATCCGCTCATGGGCGAACACCTTCGCGGCGAGCAGTGGCTCGATGTCGCGAAGCACCCGTCCATCGTCTTCGAAGCGCTCTCGCTCTCGAATGTCCGCACCGAAGGCGCGCAGACCGTCGCCGACGTGGCCGGCAAACTCACGATCAAGGACGTCACGAAGGACGTCGTCGTGCCGGTCATTTTCACGCATCTGCCCGACAAGCTCGGCGCCCGCTTGGGCGATCCGAAGGTCGCGGGCGATCTCCTCGTGCTCCGGGCCAGGTTCCCGGTCAATCGCAGCGACTTCGGCATCCAGGCCGGCCAGATGACCGACAAGGTCGCCGAGACGATCGAGTTGTCGCTCGCCATCGCCGGCGCCGCGCCTCGCGCCTGAGACGTTTTCACTTATATGCTCCACTCATGAAAGTCACCCGGATCCACGCCGATGCCGCCGGAGTTTCCCACTTCGACGACATCGACATCCCGCTCGCCGCAGCCGGCGAAATCGGACGGTTGTCGCAGCTCCAACCAGGCGCCGGCGTGATCTTTCGCGAGACGGACGACACCTACGATTACGCCTGGCATCCGGCGCCGCGCAAACAGTGGCTCGTGTTGCTCGATGGCGAGATCTCGATCGAAACCGGCGACGGCGTCACCCGCCGCTTCGCCGGAGGAGACGTTCTGTTGCTCGAAGACACCACCGGCCGCGGCCATCAGACCCGCCAGCTCAGCGCCGGCACGCGCCGCTCGCTCTTCATTCCCATTCCGTCGAACTGACTTCCAAAAATGAACACACCCATCACCGGCATCCACCACGTCACCGCCATCGCGAGTGATCCGCAGCGAAACGTCGATTTCTACAACGGCCTGCTCGGACTCCGCCTCGTGAAGAAGACGGTGAACTTCGACGATCCGTCCGCCTATCATCTTTATTACGGCGACGAAACCGGCACGCCCGGAAGCATCGTGACGTTTTTCTACTGGCCCGGCATGGCGGCGAAAGGCCGTGTCGGCGCCGGTCAGATGACGGCGATCACGTTTTCCGCGCCGGAAGATTCGCTGGAATTCTGGCAGGAGCGGCTCACCCGTCACGACGCGGCGGCGCAGCGTCTCACGCGCTTCGGCGAAGACGTCCTCTCGTTTTCCGATCCCGACGGCATTCCCGTGGAAATCGTCGCCACCCGCGACGACAACCGCGCCGGCTGGACCGGATCGGGAATCGCCCGCAAGCACGCCCTGCGCGGATTGCTGACCGCACAGCTCACAGTCCGCGACGCCCGGCCGACGGAAGATCTGCTCACCAACGAAATGGGCTACCGGCTCGTCCGCCGGGAGGAAAACCGCGCCCGCTTCGAAGCAGGCCCCGGCGGTCCCGGGCGTTATATCGATGTGATCGGCGACGCCACCGGCCCGGCGGGCAGCGGCGGCTCGGGCACGATCCATCACATCGCGTGGCGCGTGGCCGACGATGCCTCCGAACGCGCCATGCAACAGCGGCTGCACGAAGCCGGCTATAACATTTCGCCGGTGCGCGACCGCTATTATTTCCGCTCCGTATATTATCGCGAGCGGGGCGGCATCCTCTTCGAGATCGCCACCGAGATTCCGGGCTTCGCCGTGGATGAACCGGTGGAATCGCTCGGCGCCGCGCTCAAGCTCCCCGCGCAGTTCGAGCCGCATCGCCACACGATCGAGAAATCGCTGCCGGAGATCCATCCGGCGCGGTCATACGCGTGAGCGCCGCGGCGCGAGGGCACGCCGCAGAACAGTAGGAGCGGCTTCAGCCACGATGCGAAAGCGTTGCGTGAATGAATCGCGGCTGAAGCCGCTCCTACCCTCATGAACCCCGCGAATCCCGCGCTCAGGGCTCCGGCCACTGCGCCGGGGTCGGTTCCGTTTTGCCTTCGACGTAGGCGCGAGCGAGGGCTGAGAGGCGCGCAACGGCGGCGGCGTGTTTCGGATCCTGCGCGAGGTTGTGCAATTCATGCGGGTCTGCGGCCGGATCGATCAACATCGCGCCGGCGCCCGGTCCGAAGTATTCCGCGTAGCGCCAGTCTTCGGTGCGCACCACGACGCCGGTGATTCCCCGGCCGCGCTCGTTCCACACGGTGTAGGCGGGACGATCCCACGAGGCGCGCGGATCGGCGAGCAGCGGCGCGAGACTCGCGCCGTCGAGGCCGCCGGGTTGCGGCAGGCCGCAGAGTTCGGCGAGCGTGGGATACACGTCGATCGCCTGGACGATGCGGCGCGAGGTCGCGGCGTTTCCCTTCGCGCGCGGATCGTGGATGACGAGCGGGATGCGCGCGCCCTGCTCCCAAAGCGAGCCGGCCTTCGACCATTTGCCCTTCTCGCCAAGCTGGTAGCCGTGGTCGCTCATGAAGACGACGATGGTGCTTTCACGCAGGCCGAGCGCGTCGAGTTCGGAAAGGACGCGGCCGACGTTCCAGTCCACATAGGAAACGCACGCGAGATACGCGCGGATCATTTCGCGCGCCGCTTCAGGTGTCGCATCGCGGCCGATGAAAAGGTCGGCGGTGCTCTTGCGGATCGATCCGTCGGGAAACCCCTCCGGCGCCGTGGGGCGCGGGGCGAAGTCCGGCGGCAGCTCGATTTTTTCCAGCGGATAAAGATCGAAGAAACGCTCCGGCGCGACGAGCGGGCTGTGCGGTTTCGACAAACCATACGCGAGGAAGAACGGCCGCGTGTCATCCTTGTGCTGGCGCAGGTAATCGATCGCGCGTTCGGTCACGCGCGAGTCGCCGAGATCGTCACCCGCGCCGGGGACGGCTTCCCAGCGATCGGAGTTGGGCGCCTGCCGCCGGTCCGCCTCGAGCATGCGGGCCACGCGCTCCTTGTTTTCGTCCGGCGTGATTGGCGCGGAGGCGGGTTTCCACGGCTCCGCGCGCGGAGGGCCGTCGCCGAAGCGCCGCGCTTCACCACCCTCGGTCCAGGCTTCGGTGTCGTCGATGCCGCCGTGAAAAATCTTTCCCGAACGCAGCGTGGTGTAGCCGTGTTGCTTGAAATACTTCGGCAGGCTCACCCAGTCCGGATGATCCCGGCCGAACCACTCGCGGTTGCCGTAGAGATTCGTCGTCGTGGGATGCCGGCCCGTGAGCAACGACGAGCGCGAAGGGTTGCAAAGCGGGTACTGACAATACGCGCGATCGAATCGCACGCCCTGCGCGGCGAGCCGGTCGAGGTTCGGCGTCTGCGCGAGCGGATGCCCCCAACTGCCGAGGTCCGTGCGCAGATCGTCGGACATGATGAAGAGCACGTTCATCGGCCGCGAATCGGGATCGGCGGCGGCGAAGGCCGACGCGGAAACGACGAAGCTTGCCGCCATGATCGCGGCACGGAAAGACGACGAGAAACGATGTGGGAAAAGCATGGCCTGTATTTTCGAGATCGAGTGCCTGCCCTCCCGGACAGGGCTACATCAATTTCGACTTCCGCCTTTATCGCCGATCGAGGACGTGCGCCGGGATGTTGATCACCATCAGGTCGAGGCTTTTCCCGTCCGTGAGATGGCCGGACTGGATCAGGATCTGGCGACTGGCCGGATGAAAAGTCGGGTGCGCGTGATCGGGACGCATTTTGTGATCGGTGCTGAGGAGCGTCATCTCGCCGCTCTCACGATTGATGAGCGTGATGTTGCCCTCGAAGTCGTCGCCCACCGCCCAGCGTCGGTCTGGAGAACCGTTGCAATGCCAGAAGCCGCGGCCCGGCGCCTGCCCCAATACACGAACTTCGTCGGTGCGTATATTGAGCATGAAAATGCCGGCGGGCTTGGCGCGCAGATACGGCAGATGGCCGACGACATTGAACAGGATGTGGTCGGCATCGACGAAGACCTCGTGCGTGACCCACTCGTCGGGACTTTCAATATAAAGCGGCCGGTTGTCCGAGCCGTCGGCGCGCACGAACCACATGCGCTGCGGCGCGTCGCCGGTGGTCTCGTGGCAATACATGATCTCGCCGGGAGCCCAGTAATTGCTCTGCACGTGGCCCATGCGGAAATCGACGTCGATCACGGTCTTCACCTCGCCCGTCGCCAGATCGATGCTGCGAATGCCGCCGGGGCCGCGGCCGGCTTCCTCGAAGCGCTGACGCTGCGCCTCGCGATCGACACCCGGGCCGCCCGAGGACGCCGGGCGCGTGGAGGTCTCGGGCGTGCGCGAGGCGGTGGCGGCGCGTCGAAAAGCCGACTGGTCGCGCTCGCCCCAGGCGACGCCGACATAGGCCTTCGACTCGTCCGCATCGAGGGCGAAACCGCCGCTCTCGCGCAGGCCGTCCGGAAGCGTCGCGATCGCGCGCTCGTAGGAAGCGGGATCACCGACCGTGCCCGCGTAGGCATCGTCGAGCAGGCGTTTCAAATCCTGTTCGATCAGCACCGGCTGCGCGTCGCCGTCCTTGCGGAAGAAAAAGAGGCGCATCGATTGGTGGCCGACGTTGAGGCTTCCCGTGCCCGTGCCGGGACCATCGGTGAGCTGGATGATGTCGCCCGTGACGACATTCACGGCGAACGCCTGCGACTCGCGCGAGCCCTCCTCGCTGGCGCGGTTGGATCGGAAGACGATGTGGCTCCCGTCGGAGGTCCATTGCGTGTGCGTCTGGTAAAGTTTCGCGTCGTTGGCCGGCGACGTGGTCAGAACCGTGACCGGCAGACCTGTGACGGGATCGACATAGCTGGTCTTTTCCGACGGGTAACGCTTGCCGACGTTCGAATTTGAAGCCGCGACAGCGGCGAGGGGAACGAACAGAGAGGACGCCACGAGGGCGCAAATGAGGGGGAGTCGTTTCATCGCAAATAAACGGGGGTTGCAGGACCAGAAGACTGAAAGACGCCCCGCCCGGCGGACAGGGTTTCCACCCATTCTTCATCCAGTCAGGTGAAAAGACTTTGTCCGTGACCATGGTCGCCCGGAAAGCAACGCCCGCCAGGATCCTTCCCGGATCCGCGTGAAGCCAGATTGCATGTCCGCACGGCCATTCAATCCGGCTTTGCCAGGCGACGGCGAAGGGATGGGAGCAGATTCGATTACTATCCCTAAGTAGTTAATGGCATATACTACTTAAAAATAGTAACTTGCATTTACCACATACCGATGGTAATCCGATTGCATCATGAGCTATCCTGTCGACACATCCGCGCAGTTGCGCGCCGTTCTGAAGGCGCTGCGCCAGTCGCGCGGGCTCAGCCAGACGGCGCTGGGGGAGCTTTTGGGAGTGAACCAGAAGCGGATCGCGCGCATCGAGTCCGCGCCGGGCGTGACCAGTTTCGACCAGATCGCACGGCTCGTCGCGGCGCTGGGCGGGCGCATCGTCATCGAGGAGGTCGCGCCGGCCAAAACGCCGCGGAAAACCCCCAAGATCACCCCGACGCCGTGGTGAAATCCGCCATGCCCGCCCATGACACGCTTTCCGTCTGGATGAACGGCATCCGCGTCGGCGCCTGGACGCAGGGCCGGCGCGGGCCGGACACGTTTCAATACGACGACGACTGGCTGGGCTCGCCGGCCGCGCGCGTGTTGTCGCTCTCGCTGCCGTTCGTGCCCGGCAACCGGCCGCATCGCGGCGAGGTCGTGGCGCATTTTTTCGACAATCTTCTGCCTGACAGCGACGCGATCCGGCGCCGCCTGCGTTCGCGTTTCGGCACGGTTTCGACCGGAGCCTTCGATCTCCTTTCGGCGATCGGACGGGATTGCGTCGGCGCCGTCCAGCTCATGCCCGGCGACGAAGCGCCCCAGGGCGCGCATCGCATCGAAGCGGAGCCGCTGACCGACGCGGAAGTCGAGGCGACGATCGAGGCCGCGCTTTCCGGCGCGCCGCTGCCGGGGCTGGCCGATGACGGAGAGTTTCGCATCTCCATCGCGGGCGCGCAGGAAAAGACGGCGCTGCTTTTCCATCGCAAACGCTGGCGCCGGCCGCTCGGGGCGACGCCGACCACGCATATTTTCAAGCTGCCGCTCGGCCTCGTCGGCAACCTGCGCGCCGATCTTCAGGATTCGGTCGAAAACGAATGGCTTTGCCTTCGCCTCCTGCGCGCGTTCGGCCTCGAAACGGCGTCCGCCGAGATCGCGACCTTCGGCGCGCGCAAGGTTCTCGTCGTCGAGCGTTTCGACCGCGCCCGGCAACCCGAGGGCTGGATCGCGCGGCTGCCGCAGGAGGATTTCTGCCAGGCGCTGGGGCTGCCTTCCTCGCTCAAATACGAGTCCGACGGCGGCCCCGGCATGCGCGACATCCTTCGCGTGCTCGACACCAGTTCGCGCGCGGCGGAGGACAAGGCCGCCTTCGTCCGCGCGCAGATCGTCTTCTGGATGCTCGCCGCGACCGACGGGCACGCGAAAAACTTCTCCCTCTTTCATTCCGCGGGGCAGCCGGGCGGGTATCGCCTTACGCCATTCTACGACGTCCTCTCCGCCTGGCCGATCATCGGCCGCGGCAAAAACCAGCTCGACGAACGCAAGGCGCGCCTCGCCATGGCCGTGCGGAGCAAGAACCCGCACTGGAAACTCGCCGAGATCCAGCCCGCCCACTGGGACGCCGTCGCGCGCAGCGCCGGATTGGGAGACGCGCGGCCGATCCTGGCCGACCTCGCGGAGCGCGCGCCCCGCATCCTGGAAACGGCCGGCGCCGGATTGCCGGAAAGTTTTCCAGAGCACGTGCGCGATCGCATCTTCGCCGGTGTCGCGAAGATGGCCGCGAAGATCGAGGCGCATCTCGCGCGGGAATAGGATCTATAGGTCGCACAAGTCCCATCGGTCCCACCCCTCTCCCCGTGCCTGCTTCTTGCCTTCGGCCCCGCACTCCCTAGAAACGCCCTTTTTGCCGCATGCTCCCCCCCGACGTCTCCACGCCCGCACGGTCCATTCGACCAGTCCGGAAGCTCATGGCTGCCAATCGCAGCGAGATCGCCGTCCGCATCTTTCGCGCGGGCACCGAACTCGGCCTGCGCACCGTCGCGATCTACGCGCAGGAAGATCGCCTGAGCATCCATCGCTACAAGGCCGACGAAGCCTATCAGGTCGGCGCAGGCAAGGGCCCCGTCGCCGCCTATCTCGACATCGAAAGCGTCGTCGCGATCGCGAAAGCGAAAGGCGTCGACGCGATTCATCCCGGCTACGGATTTCTTTCGGAAAACGCCGGCTTCGCGCGCGCCTGCCGGAAAGCCGGGCTGATCTTCGTCGGCCCGCGGCCGGAGTTGCTGGAGATGATGGGTGACAAGACCGCCGCGCGCGCCCTGGCGAAGAAGATCGAAGTGCCCGTGCTCCCCGGAACCGAAGAGCCGGTGACCGATCGCGACGAGGCCATGCGCATCGCGAAATCGATCGGCTTTCCGCTCATCATCAAGGCCGCTTTCGGCGGCGGCGGCCGCGGCATGCGCGTGGTCCAGAAGGCATCGCAGCTCGCCGCGCTGCTCGACGAGGCCCAGGGCGAAGCGGGCCGCGCCTTTGGCAATCCCGCGGTGTTTCTCGAGAAATACATCCCGCGCGCGAAGCACATCGAGGTGCAGATCCTCGGCGACCAGCATGGAAATGTCGTTCACCTCCACGAACGCGATTGCTCGGTCCAGCGCCGGCACCAGAAGGTGGTCGAAATCGCGCCGAGTTACGGGCTGCCGGAGAACATCGTGCGCGAGCTCTGCGACGCCGCGGCGCGGATGGCGCGCGAGATCCGTTACGACAACGCCGGCACGATCGAGTTTCTCTACGACCTCGACCGCCACGAGTGGTTCTTCATCGAGATGAACCCGCGTATCCAGGTCGAACATACAGTGACCGAAGTCATCACCGGCCTCGACCTCGTGCGCGCCCAGATCCTCATCGCGCAAGGCCACGCGCTGCACTCGCCCGAGGTCGGCATGCCGGCGCAGGCGGACATCCCGCGCAACGGCTTCGCCATCCAGTGCCGGATCACGACCGAGGATCCGGAAAACAAATTCATCCCCGACTACGGCCGCATCCTCGCCTATCGCTCGCCCGGCGGCTTCGGCGTGCGGCTCGACGGCGCGATGGGCTACGCCGGCGCGGTCATCACGCCGTTCTACGATTCGCTCCTCGTGAAATGCACCACGAGCGGCCCGAGTTACGAGATCGCGATGAACCGCACCAGGCGCGTCCTGAGCGAGTTTCGCATCCGCGGGGTAAAGACGAACATCCCGTTTCTCGAAAACGTCCTCGCGCATCCGAGCTTCCGCAGCGGACAGGCGACGACGACGCTGATCGACACCTCGCCCGAGTTGTTCTCGTTCAAACCACGGCGCGACCGCGCGACCAAGCTGCTCGCCTTTCTCGGCAACGTCATCGTCAACGGCAACCCGCACGCCAAAGGCTTCCGCCCGGAGAAATCGCTGCTCGTCGCCGCGCCGCCTGCCGCGCCCGCGGGCGAGCCGCCGCGCGGCACGCGCCAGCTCCTGCTCGAACTGGGGCCGAAGAAGTTCGCCGAATGGACGCTGAAGCAAAAGCGCCTGCTCGTCACCGACACGACCTTTCGCGACGCGCACCAGTCGCTCATGGCCACACGCGTGCGCAGTTATGACATGCTCGCGAGCGCCAGCGCCGTCGCGCATCACGCGCCAGGGTTGTTCTCCCTCGAGATGTGGGGCGGCGCGACCTTCGACAGCGCGATGCGCTTCCTCAACGAGGATCCGTGGGAGCGCCTCCGCGGTCTGCGCGCGCGCGTGCCGAACATCTGTTTCCAGATGCTCTTCCGCGGCGCGAATGCCGTCGGCTACACGAATTATCCCGACCACGTCGTCGCCGGTTTCGTGCGCCACGCGGCGGATGCGGGCATGGATATTTTCCGGATCTTCGACTCGCTCAACTACCTGCCGAATCTGCGCGTCGGCATGGAGGCGGCGCAGGACACGCACGCGATCTGCGAGGCCGCGATCTGTTATACCGGCGACATCCTCGACCCCCGCCGCGACAAGTTCGGGCTGAAGTATTACGTGAAACTCGCGAAGGAACTCGAGCGCATGGGCGCGCACTTCCTCGCGATCAAGGACATGGCCGGGCTCTGCCGGCCGTACGCGGCGTTGAAGCTCGTGAAAACGCTGCGCGCCGAAGTCGGGCTGCCCATTCATTTCCACACGCACGACACCAGCGGCGTCGCCTCCGCCTCGATCCTGCGCGCGACCGACGCGGGTGTGGACGTGGTCGATCTCGCCCTCGCCTCGATGAGCGGGAGCACGGCGCAACCGAACCTCAACTCGATCGTCGCCGCGCTCCAGCACACACCGCGCGACACGAAGCTCGACCTCGGCCACCTCGACACGCTTTCGAACTACTGGGAACAGGCGCGCGAATATTACCGGCCCTTCGACACCGCGCCGAAAACCGGCTCCGCCGAGGTTTACCTCCACGAAATGCCCGGCGGCCAATATACGAACCTCAAGGAACAGGCCGCCGCCATGGGCGTTTCCCATCGCTGGCCCGAGATCGCGCGCGCCTACGCCGAGGTCAACCAGCTCTTCGGCGACATCGTGAAGGTCACGCCTTCGTCCAAGGTCGTCGGCGACCTCGCGCTGTTTCTTTTCTCGCGCGGCATCAAACCGGCCGACGTCGTCAACCTCGAGCCAGGCGCGACGCCGTTTCCCGAGAGCGTGATCGACATGCTCATGGGCGGCCTCGGCTGGCCCGACGGCGGCTGGCCGGAGCCGGTTTCCCGCGCGATCCTCGGCGAGAAACGCTTCAAGGAGGCAAAAGCGAAATACGCCGCCGACATGCGCAGGAACCAGGGTCGCGCAAACGCGAAATCCCCGGCGCGCGTGAACGCGGATGCGCTCGCGGCGTTGAAACAGGAACTGGCCGCGAAACTGAAACACGCGCCGAGCGGGGACGAGTTGTATTCGCACCTCATGTATCCACAGGTCTTCGCCGACTTCGCGAAACACCGGCGCGAGTTCGGCGACGTCAGCGTGCTGCCCACGCCGGCCTTTTTCTACGGCCTCGAACCGGGCGAGGAAATCTCGGTCGAGATCGAGGAAGGCAAGGTGCTCATCATCCGCCTCATCAGCGTCGGCGCGCCCGACAAGGACGGCCGCCGCACGCTGAACTACGAACTCAACGGCATCACCCGCGAAGCCTTCATCGTCGATAAAAGCATCGCGCCGAAAACCAAGGCGCGCCCGAAGGCCGACCTCGCCGACCCGCTCCAGGTCGCCGCGCCCATCCCGGGCCTGGTCGTCGTCATGACCGCCTCCGTCGGCGCGAAGGTGGCGAAGGGCGACAAGCTCCTCCTGCTCGAGGCGATGAAGATGCAGACGACGGTCTACGCGCAAGCCGCCGGCATCGTGAGCGAAGTCCACGCCGCCGTCGGCGACACGGTCGAGGCCAAAGACCTGATCGTGAAACTGCGCCCGGCGCGCTGAAGCGAGGCGGTTTCCCTCGTTCATGCGCGTCAGAAAGAGAGCAGCTTGAAGAGCGGCTCGTTGATGTAAAAATTCGACCGTCCGAGCTT
>CAZFCY010000085.1:0-13179 GCA_964517665.1 uncultured Opitutaceae bacterium
GTTGCGGCCCGTGCCGATGGCCCAGACGGGTTCGTAGGCGATCACGACGCTCGTGGCGGATTCGTTGTCCAGGCCCTCCAGCCCGCCGTCGAGCTGGGTGCGGACGACGTCGAGCGTGCGCCCCTCGTCGCGTTCCTGCAACGTCTCGCCCACGCAGAGGATCGGCTTGAGCAGGCTCTTCAAGGCGGCGCCGACCTTCTCGTTGATGAAGGCGTCCGTCTCCCCGAAATAGGCGCGGCGCTCGCTGTGCCCGAGGATCACATACGTCGCGAAATGGTGGCGCAGCATCTCGGCCGAAACCTCGCCGGTGTATGCGCCCGAGGCCTTCGGGTGCATGTTCTGCGCGCCGAGCTTGATCGCCGTGCCTTCGAGCGCGCGGCAGGCGCTTTCGAGACCCGTGAACGGCGGGCACACGACGACATCGACATCAGCCTGCTGCCCGATCTCGGTCACGATGTCGCGGATGAGTTCGGCGCCCTCGGACGCCGTCTTGTTCATCTTCCAGTTGCCGGCGATGAGGAATTTGCGGGATTTCATGGGACGGTAGCGAGTGGTGACTGGCGAAGAGCGAGTATGGGGAAGGCAGTAGCGGGGAGCGAGCCGTGAGTAGCGAGCAGGAAGGCGGCGAGCGCGGCGACTTTCCGGTTTCGAACCAGCCCGCTGCCCGCTACGTCGAAGGCTGCTTTTCGAGAAACGCGACTCCGGGGAGCTTTTTGCCTTCGAGGAACTCCAGGCTGGCGCCGCCGCCGGTGGAGCAATGGGAGACCTTGTCGGCCACGTTGAACTTTTTCGCCGCGGTGGCGGTGTCGCCGCCGCCGACGACGGTTGTCGCGCCGGCCCCGGTCGCTTTGGCGACAGCGGCGGCCATGGCCTTCGTCGCGCCGGCGAACTTGTCGAATTCGAAGACGCCCGGAGGGCCGTTCCAGATGATCGTTTTCGCGCGGGCGATGACGGCTTCGTAACGCCCGATCGTCTTCGGCCCGCCATCGAGGCCCATCCAACCGGCGGGGATGCCCTCCTTGTCGGAGCGCGCCTGGGTGTTTGCTTCGGCGTCGAATGTGTCGGCGCAGACGAAATCGACCGGGAGGGTGATCGTCACGCCCCTGGCCTTCGCTTTTTCGAACAGTTCGGCGGCGATCTTCGCGCCCTCGGGATCGAAGAGGCTGTCGCCGATCTCCATGCCCTCGAGAACCTTCTTGAAGGTGAAGGCCATGCCGCCGCCGATGATGAGCTCGTCGGCCTTGTCGAGCAGGCTCTCGATGAGCGGGATCTTGTCCGCGATCTTGGCTCCGCCGAGGATGGCGAGCAACGGGCGCCGCGGCTCGTCGAGCACGGAGGCAAAGGCCTTGAGTTCGGCCTCCATGAGAAAACCGGCCGCTTTCACGGGCAGGTCCACGCCGACCATGGACGAGTGCGCGCGATGAGCCGTGCCGAAGGCGTCGTTGACGAAAACATCGCCGAGGCGGCTGAGGCCGGCGCGGAACGCGGCGACCTTTGCCGGATCGGCCTTGGTCGAGGAGCCGTCGTCGTTCTTCGCCTTGCCCTCTTCCTCGAGGTGGAAGCGCAGGTTCTCGAGGAGGAGCGCCTCGCCGGGCTTCAGCGCGTTGGCGGCCTGCTCGGCCTCCGGTCCGACGCAGTCTTCGGCGAAGGCGACCGGCCGGCCGAGGTGTTTCGCGAGTTCATCGGCGACCGGGCGCAGGCTGTATTTGGCGACCACCTGGCCGTTCGGCCGCCCGAGATGGGACATGAGCACGACGGACGCGCCCTTCTCGAGCGCGAACTGGATCGTGGGCAGCGCGGCGACGATGCGCTGGGGATTGGTGATCCTTCCGGTCTGCTTGTCTTGCGGGACGTTGAAGTCGACGCGCATGAGCACGCGTTTGCCGGCGAGGTCGATGTCGCGGATGGACTGGAATCGGGCCATGGTGGGAGCAGGTGAAATCCGAAAGGTTCAGTTCGGAACCCCGCCTTCAGGCGGCAGATCGGACCGGCTGAAGCCGGGACGCCGAACTTCGATCCGCGCGGCACGACCGCGGAGACTTCGCAGCTCCGCCGGCTGTGCCGCTCGGGTTCATGTCCTTGGTGGTTGCTCAGAGTTTGGCCGCGACGATCTTGAGCAGATCGACGCAACGGTTGGAGTAGCCCCACTCGTTGTCGTACCAACTCACGAGCTTGAAGAAACGGCTGTTGAGTTCGATGCCCGAGCCGGCGTCGAAGATCGAGGAGGCCGTGTGGTGGACGAAATCGGAGGAGACGACCTCGTCCTCGGTGTAATCGAGGATGCCCTTGAGCGGTCCCTCGGCGGCTTCCTTCATCTTCTGGCAGATCTCCTTGTAGCTGGTCTCCTTCACCGTCTTCACCGTCAGGTCGACGACGGAAACCGTCGCCGTCGGCACGCGAAACGACATGCCCGTGAGCTTGCCCTTCACGTCCGGCAGGACGAGGCCGACAGCCTTGGCCGCGCCGGTGGTGGACGGGATGATGTTCTGCGCGGCGGTGCGGCCGCCCTTCCAGTCCTTGCGGGATGGGCCGTCGACCGTCTTCTGCGTGGCGGTGTAGCTGTGCACCGTGGTCATGAGGCCTTCCTCGATGCCGAAGCTCTCGAGCACGACCTTCGTGATCGGCGCGAGGCAGTTCGTGGTGCAGGAGGCGTTGGAGATGAGGTTGTCCTCGTTCGTGAGCGTATCCTCGTTCACGCCGATGACGACGGTCTTCACGTTGCCCTTCGCGGGCGCGGAGATGATGACCTTCTTCGCGCCGGCCTCGAGGTGGCCCTTCGCCTTCGTGTCCTCGGTGAAGAGGCCGGTGGACTCGATCACGAGTTCGACGCCGAGCGCTTTCCACGGCAGATCGGCGGGAGTCCGGGCGCTGACGACGAGGATTTCCCTGCCATTGACGACGAGCACGTCGTCGTCGGCCTTGTCGGGCGAGGATTTCTTCGAGCTGACCGTGCCGTTGAAGCGTCCCTGCATGGAGTCGTACTTCAGCAGGTAGGCCAGGTTGTCCGCCGGGACGATATCCCCGACGGCGACGACCTCGAATGTCGTCCCCAACAGGCCCTGCTCTACAAGAGCACGGAAGACGAGGCGGCCGATGCGGCCGAAACCATTGATAGCGACTTTAACTGCCATGAGCGTGCACGTGGTTGATTGCTGTTCCAGTATGACGTCCGGCGCGCCCTGGCGCTCATCTCGCGACGCGCGCCCATCCGGCCGGACTCTTCAGGAGAAGTAGCCGCATTCGGAAAAGCAACCGATAAACCCGGCGCGGCGCGCGGCGCGGGTTTAAGTTTCAAGTCGAAGTTGAAGCGCTCCCGCCGCTCGTGATCCGCCATCTACTGCGCCTTAAAACTTCTGCTTAAATCCGCCTACCCGCCGGCCACCCAGAGGCCGCAACCGAGCGCGGGCACGGTCACGCGCCCGTCCGCGATCAGATCCCCGCCCTCTTCGGGCTCGCCGAAGAAATGCTCCTGATTCGCGACCTGCCGCCACGCGTAGCCCGCGAACTCGCCGATCGTGATCGCGACCTCGTGCTGGCGCGGGTTGATCGCGAAAAGGACGCGCGCCGGGCCGAGGCTGCCGTTCGCGTTATAGACGGCGGCGAGCGCGATACCCTCGGGCGCGGGAAACACCTCGAGAAAGCCCTCCATGGGGCGGCTGTGGTGGCGCATCAGGCGGCCCCAGCGGCCGAGGCGAAAGCGAACCCAACTGGCGAAATAAGCGTGCGTGCCCGGATGCCGGTGGATGCGGCGATAATCGAGCGCGTTGAGATCCCCGCGCTGGTAGCTGTTGCTGAAGCCGTGCTTGGAACGCAGGAAATCCTGCCCGGCCGAGAGCATCGGGATGCCGATCGACGACATGAGAAACGCCACCATGAGGCGCGTGCGCAGGATGTCGTCGAGCGTCGGGGCGAAACCGTTGTTCCCGGGATTCTCCGTGATCACGTCGATCCACGTGCGATCGTCGTGCGACTCCACGTAGTTGACCGTCTGCGAGGGCCAGCGCGCGAAATGCCACGGCGAGCCGCGCAGGTAATACGCCGCCGAATCGTGCGAGGCGCGGGCGTGCACGTAATCGCGCAGGAAATTCCGGTAGCCGTCGTTCCACGACGAGAAGCCCGTCTCGCGCAGGGCCGCGGCGATGTGCCCGCGGAAACTCCACGGCTCGGCGATGAGGATGACGCGCGGATTCACCTTTTTCAGCCTCACCTCGATCTCCTTCAACACCTCGACGCCGATCAGCTCCGCGAGGTCGAACCGGAAGCCGTCCACGCCATAGTACTTCACGAGATGAACGAGGCTGTCGATGATCAGCCGCCGCGCCATCGCCGCGCCGCAGCGCAGGTCGTTGCCGCAGCCGCTCCAGTTGGCGAGCGTGCCGTCCATCGACTGCTCGAAGTAGTAGAGCTTGTCGATGAAGTAGAGGTGGTTCGGCTCGCCCACGTGGTTGTAAACGACATCGAGGATGACCGCGATGCCGTTGCGGTGAAACGCCTCCACCGCCTCCTGCAGCTCCACGACCTGCGAGGCCTCGAGCGGCTCGCGCCCGTAGCTCGATTCGGGCGCGAAGAAGTTCGCGGTCATGTAGCCCCAGTGATACTCGTCCGGCGTCTTGTTGTCGAACTCCTGGACCGGCTGCAGCTCGACCGCGTTGATGCCCAGTTTCTTGAAATAACAGTTCCGATGATCGACCCACGCCGGCAATCCCGCGAAGGTCATCCGGTCCTTCGGATCGGTCACGATCGGGCTGTTCGCGAGAAGATCGCGCACGTGGGCCTCGACGACGACGAGGTCGTGCCAAGCCGGCGGCTTGAAATCACTCTGCCGGATCGCCAGCCGCGCCGGATCGAGCACGATTCCCGGGCCTTCCCGCCCGACCGCGGCGAGCGCGTAGGGATCGAGGATGTTGAAATCGGGCACGAAGTCCGAAAACGGCCCCTTCGGCCCGTCCACCCGGAACCAGTAGAACCAGCCGTGCCGGTCCCCCGGCAGCGTGGTTTCCCATGCGGCGTCCGGCAGCCGCTCGAGATCGACCCACTCCGCGGCATCGGCCTCCTCGAGCGTTTTGAAGCACGCCACCTTCACCGAACAGGCGCGCGGCGCGAACAACCGGAAGATGGTCTCATCCCCGGACACGATCGCGCCCAGCGGCAGATCCGTTTTCAGATCGAAGAAAAACTTCCCGGGCTGCAAATCGACGGAGGAGGCCCCGGCCCGCGACTTCAAGACGACGGCGTGCGCCAGCGAGAGATCGAGCGGCTCGCGCAGCTCGAAAATGAACCGGTGGCTCCCGGTCCGGCGGGTGATCAGGGCGTAATTGCAGTTGTGGTCGCTGTCCCACACGGCGTTGGGCGCGTCCGGCGGAACGTTGATCCACTGATGGCTGCCCGTGACGAACTTGAACTGGTGGACCGGATCGCCCAACAACGCCTTCGCGCCCCGGGCCCAGACCAGCACGGTGCGGCCGCCGAGTTCCGTCGGCTGCAGACACCATTGCTCGCTCCCCACCGCCTCCTGCCAGCCGTTGAACGAGCCGGCCACGTAAACCGGCGTCTTCCGCCAGTCGATCTCCGGCGTCCGCGCGGGATCGAAACAGAAGATGAGCGAGTCGGCGCGATCGACGAAAAAGCCCGCGACCAGGCCGTATTCGATCTCCGGCTCCCTCCTCAGTTTCGCGAAGCGGTGCGGCTTCTCCGCGAGCGAGAGCTTGGGCAGCTCGCGCGCATGCCAGTCCTCCGTCAGCTCGATCGAGCCCGAGGTGGGTGATTGAAGGACCGCGCTCGCAACGCGCACTTCGGAAGGATTCATGGTGAGTTGATAAAGTAGCGGGTAGTGAGTAAGCGAGTGGCGAGTAGGTGATCGGTTTCAGCGCGCCGTCCTAGAGGCGGGAACGACATCTCCACTCCCGCGTTCGGCGCCCGCTTCTCCTGCTCACCACTCGCTTACTCACTACTCGCTGCTTTCTCGATGCGTGTCCTCGTCGCCATGTCCGGTGGAGTCGATAGCGCCGTCGCCGCCCTTCGTCTGAAGGAGCAGGGCGCGGAGGTGATCGGCGCGTACATGAAGAACTGGATCAACGAGGAGGAGATCGCCGGCGACTGCCCGTGGATGCAGGACATCACCGACGCGCGCGCCGCCGCCGATGCGCTCGGGATCGAGTTTCGCGTCGTGAACCTCATGCGCGAGTACCGCGCCCGGGTCGTCGACTATCTGCTCGACGGCTACAGCCGCGGCCTCACGCCCAACCCCGACGCGCTCTGCAACCGCGAGATCAAGTTCGGCGCGTTTCTCGCCTACGCGCGGCGCGAGGGCTTCGACGCGCTCGCCACCGGCCACTACGCGATCCGCCGCGAGATCGCGCCCGGACATTTCGGCCTTTTCGAGGGCGCCGATCCGAACAAGGACCAAAGCTACTTCCTCGCCCTCCTCTCGCAGGAGCAACTGGCGCAGGCGCGTTTCCCGATCGGCGATCTGACCAAGCCCGAAGTCCGCGCGCTCGCGCGCCGGGCCGGCCTTCCCAACGCCGCGAAGAAGGACAGCCAGGGCATCTGCTTCATCGGCAACGTGCAGATGCAGGATTTTCTCAGCCACTATGTGCCCGATCAACCCGGAGAGATCGTTCGCGCCACCGACGGCCGCGTCCTCGGCCGGCATCGCGGACTCCATTTCTACACCATCGGCCAGCGCCGCGGCATCGGCATCCCCTCGGACACGGACAACAAAAACTACGTCGTCGTCGGCCGCGACGTCGCGCGAAACCGGCTGCTCGTCGCCTTCGAGGATCCGGATGCGCCCGGCCTTTGGTCACGCGAGGCGCTGGTCTCCGGACTGCGTTTCAACGATTCCGCGATCCCCACGGCGCGCCGCCTCCAAGCCCGTGTGCGCTACCGCGACCCGCTGGTGGACGCCACCTGCGAACCGCTCGGCGCCGACCGCGCGCGCATCATATTCGATACGCCCCAGCGCGCGCTCGCCATCGGCCAGGTCCTCGCGCTGCACGAGGGCAACCGGCTCCTCGGCGGAGGCTTTTTCGAATCGATCCAGCCCCTCGTCGCCCTCCCCGCGCAGATCCCCTCCGCGTCGTAGCCGCTCCAACCGAGCACCGCCTCACCGCCCACTGCCCGACCGTCTGCTGTCCGCCCGCGCTCCCCTTCACTCTTCCCACGCCATCCACCTGGCGTCATTGCACGAAACAGCCAACATTCGCGCCGCGCGATGGCAGCATACCCACGGCTGGCTTCTCCCACAGCTACCCGCCGCCACCGCATCGTTCCATTCCTCTTTAGCGCCCATGACCTCCGCCCAGAAGCCCTCCCCGCCGCTCTGCTGCACAAAGAGCATCCCGCATCGAGCTTCAGCGTTGTTCCAGTCAGGCCGCTCGAACACCGCTCATACGAAGATCGAGGAGATATTCGGCGGCGATGCCGCCGAGGTGGTGCGTGCTGTCCCCAGCGCGCCGAAGAACGGCCGAAAAGAACTGAAAGTCGCCGAACCCGCTTCATCATACGGCAAGAACGATTCCTCTACTCGCTACTCGATTCTCGCTCCTGCGCATACCGCGACGTTCCCGGCCTGTGCCGCGCCGCCACGCTCAAGGAAATTGAAGCCCAAGGCTGGTCTCTCAATCCCGGCCGCTATGTCGGCGTCGCCCCCGGTGAGTCCGTGAGCGACGAGGATTTCAAGGAACAGCTCAGAAGCCCTGAACGCCCAGGCACGCGAACTCGAACAAACCATCGCCCGCAATTTGGCGGGGATTCTGGAGACATGACGATGGTGAAGTGGCAAACACTTCCTCTTGGTGAGGCTCTGACATTCCAGAGAGGGTTCGACATCACGAAGAACGAACAACGGGACGGTCCATACCAGTTATCTCGTCGTCCGGTCCTAAAGCCTACACGCGCCAGATTTATCAGAAGAAGCGCACGCCGCTCTTCGAGCACGCGCACGAAACGCAGACCGCGTAACACTCACCCCGCAATACTCACCATGTGGAACAGCACGTCACGAACGAATAGAAGAGGAAAACGCTACACGTTGGAAGACATCCGGGCCCTGGTGTATCCACTGGACAAGCTCATGGACTTTCTCGATTCGATGCCGGTCGCAAACGTGGTCGATGAACGCTTCCTTCACATCTTGGAGAAAAACGAACTAATCTACGGGATCTACGAAGTCCTGCAGTCGTTGTTGACTGACGTGCCAATTCCCAAAGGCGGACATCCTGGCTACCACGAGGCGATTGTCGCTGAGCTCCTGAATCAAACCTTCTCAAGCGTGTCGCAAGAACTCGAAGATAGCGAACTCGGCACACGCGCTCGAAAAACGGCATGGGCCAGCTACCTTCGTTTGTGCTCCAGCGTGAGCGCAACCGGAGAGAAGACGTTGATCCTCATCGAGGATCTCAAACTCGACCTTGAAGCTCCGAATGCGCACGAGTCTCCGAAGATCACGCGCGAGATCTGGCAGGATATCTTGATCGGAGACACTGGGCTGCGGCACGAATTTCTCTGGGATGATGACTGGCGCATGGACTACTTAATGGATTTGCCGCAGCGCGCTGCGAAATCCGTCAGCGACATGGCTGGAATAGATCTTTCCGTAGTTCACCGGCTGCCACACACACCCTCCGAAGCCGAACAACGAATGGCTGAGTATTACATCCGGTACGCTATCTGGGCCGACGAAGTGATCGAGCAACGGCCGCCAGCATGATTCGAAAGCACATGGTGTGGCGGGCGCGTGAAAGCCGACGTTCTCTTCTTCGATCACAAACCCGCGCAGGAAAAACCGTGGACCGAGAAGCTCGGGATTTACGGCCTTCGGCCTTGGCACAAGGCCACGGCACGACACAGCCGCACCAGCCAGAAGCGGGTGCTCGCCGCAAAGACAAGAAGGACACAAAGGAGGGCGTTCTCCGGGATGGCGGGATGCGCCCGACCGTCAAAGAACCGCCCGACCTTCGACCTTTGACCTTCGACTCTCGACTCCTCCAGTCAGGCTCGGCCCCGCGACGAAATCGCTTTCGATCAACACGAGCCGCGGATGCGCCGGGATGCCGACTTCGTTGTCCGCCATCTGGTCCATGACCAGCTCCGCGGCGGCGGCGCCGACCAGCGCTCCGTTTTGATTCATCCCCGCCCAATCCCGCATCTGCGGGCTCCAGTCGAGGTGCAGCAGGCCCATGTCCTGCGGCACGCGCACTTTCAGCGCGTCCAGCCATTCCCGAACCTCCACGAGGTGCGTGAGGATGGCGTCCGGCTTCTCCGTCTTCAACCAGCGCGCGAACGACGATCGATCCATCTCCCCCAACAACAACGGCGCGGGCGGCGAATCGAGCGGGCCCGCCCGGTCGCGCGCGGCCGAATGAAACCCGGACGAGAAGCGCCGCTGCAGGAGATGGTCGAACGCGTCCCGCGCCACGATCCCGGGCCGCGTGTAACCGAGATCGAACAGCTTCTGCGCGGCGGCGCGGGCCGTCTCGAAATGGTGATTTGTCACCCGGTTCAGCAACGGCTCGGTGCGGTCGAAGCCGATCGTCGCCACCGAGAAATCGCGGAAGAACTCCGGATGGCCCGCGAGCAGCGGGCGCGTTTCGAAGGGAACGGCCAGGATGAGCCCGCGGATGTTGCGGGCGACGAGGATCTGCGCGAGGCGCGCCAGGCCCACCCCGGGCTCGTTCGCCCAGAACTCCTCCACTCCGTAACCCGCCTTGTCCGCCCGCTCGCGGATGCCGCGGCGGTAGTCGCCGAATCCCGGCGTGTCGAAAAGCGTGCGCAGGCCCGAGCAGTTGATCAGCGCGAAGTTCGCATGAAACTTCGGCGTCTGGCTCACCCGCAACTGCGACATGAGCGAGGCGACGATCGGGTTCTTGCGATAGCCGAGGCGGCTCGCGATCTCCTGCACGCGCCTCCGCGTCGCCAAGGCCAGCCGGGGGTCGTCTCGCAGGGCGAGGGATACCGAGGATTTGCTCACTCCGGCGACCTGCGCGACCTGCTGCATGTTTAAGGAACGAGACATGAAATCGTTCAACGGTCGAAACGCGCGCGACCTGAAGCGCGATCCCGCCACCCGGGGAGCCGCGGGAGGAGCCGCGAAAGCCCAATCCGTCGCGAGCGAAGCAAGCGGGCGATTCGACGCTTTACAAGCCCTGTCCCATTTGTCTCCTTTTCCAGCTTCGCGATCCCGGATCGCGCGAGGTAAGCCGCCTCCCTAGCTCAATGGTAGAGCAGTTGACTCTTAATCAATTGGTTCCCGGTTCGAGTCCGGGGGGGGGCACCACCTTTTTCGAAGCTCGTGAAACAACTCTGCGCCTCCAGCGAAGCAGGATGCGCCGGGATGGGCGGATGGGAAATGCCTCGCGCAAAAACGCGGAGACGCATGACTCAGTGGAGCCTTCGTCCCGAGCCCGTGAATTCGCTTGTGCGCTTCCTGGGCCTCATGTGGCCATTTCTCTTCTCTGGCCATCCTCTGGAAGCGTTGCGCCGGCCTTCGCGGAACTGACGGACGAGGCGATCGAGGAGGCATTGGCCGACGCCTTCGATCCGGACTGAGCGGCCAGGCCACGGAAAGCGAGGGAAACGCGAGACATTTTCCAAACCTGCTCCCCGCCGCCCTCCTCCCTGCATCGCGCACTGCCCCGGCGGGGAATTTCCGCGAATTGCACGCAAATGGAATTCCTTCGGAACGGACGCATCACCCTGTCGTCCAAAGGCAAGGACCTCGATGACCGGCCGGAAAGCTTCGCGGCACGAGGATTGTTGGTCTGTCATGAGCCTCCAGCCTCCAACCCATGCACGCCAAACTGAGAACAGGAACCCTTTTCGCCGGTCGATTCCTCGTGGAACAGCTCCACGCCGAGGATGCCCTGGGCGAGTTCTGGAACGCGGTCGACAAACAAACGAATGCGCGCGTGACGCTCCGGACGCTTCCTCCCGAGACCGGCCTCACCCGGCGCGAGGTCAACGAATGCCTCGCCGCGATCGAGAAGGCGCGGCCGCTCGAACACCCGTGCGCCGTCGTCCCCTTCGAACTGTTCAAGGACGGTGATCGTGTCGTCGCCGTCTCGCGCCGCATCCGCGGCCGCTCGCTGTCGGCGCTGCGCATGGGCCATCCTTCGAAAATCCTCGATCCCGGGGACATCGAGGCGATCGCCGCGGCCGTGGCCGAAGCGATGGAGGCGGCGCACCGCCTGCGCGTCACGCACGGCGGGCTTCGCCCGGACATCATCTTCATCGCCGAGGACGGCGGCGTTCAGATCGCGGATTTCGGGCTCGGCGGCGCCGTGACCCGGGCGGTCCTGCAAAACGGCCACAAGCGCCTCGGCGCGGCCATCGCGCCGTTTGTCAGCCACACGCTCGCCCGCGGGGAGGGACCGTATCTCACCGACGACATTTACGCCTTCGGCGCCACGATGTATGTGTCGCTGACCGGCGCGCACCCCTTGACGCCGGAGAAGGCGCATGTGTGGTCGAAGCCACGGACGCCGCGCGCGCCGGTGTTGATCAACGAACGCCGCCGGCGCGCGTCCGGCCGCCACCCTCCGGCGCCCTCCGTGTGGGAGCAGGTCATCCTCTCGTGCCTCGACCGCGACGGCTTCGCCCGGCCGCAGCGATTCAGCGCGGTGGCCGGCATGCTCGCGCCCGCGCCGTCGCGCATCAAGGAAGCGGATGCGCAGCCGGACGTGGAGGCGCCCGCCGGGATCCCGGAGCCGGCGCGGGAAACACAGGAAACGGAAACGCCCGCCTGGGAGGAGTCGCGCGAATCGCCGCTCGTGGCAGCCGGCAACAAGCCGGCCGCCATCGCGACCGCCCATCCCAAACCGGCAATGGCCGCGGACTCCGGTTCCCGAAACTGGTCCGATCCGATCGCAGCCGAATTCTGGGGCGATCATGACTTCTCCGGCCCGCCACGGGCCGCGACCCGGCGCGCTCCCAGGCAGATGCCGCCTCCGGCGCGGCGCGACGACTACGATGAGCCGCCGGAAGGCCCGCGCAAATCGGGAGTCTTCCTCCGCGTGATGGTCGCCCTCGTGGCGCTGTCGCTGCTCGGGCTCGCCGTTTATCACACATCGATCGAACACGCCCGGCATTCCGCGCGGGACGAGTTGCTCACGGCGATCCAGGGCCTGCCCGCGCAGCCGTCTCCCGCCCAGATCGAAGCCGTCCAGCTTCAACTCGACCAGCGCCGCGGCGAACTGGATGCGACGACCTGGGGCGCGTTGACCAGCCTCTGGCGGGAGCGCCGGCATTTCTTCGCGACCGCCGCGACCGGCGATTCCGCAGCGCCCGCGTCACCGGTGGCAACCGCGCCTGAGCCGGCGCCGGCCCAGCCCAAGACGCCCGCCGCGACCGGAGCGCTCACCGTGCGCACCCTTCCGATCGGCGCCAGAATCCAGGTGGGCGACGCGGAGCCGCAGCGCGGACCCGCCGTCGTGGACAACCTCCCCACCGGCCGGCTTCAACTCACCGTCAGCGCCGACGGCTATATCACAAAGGAAACAACGGTCGATATCGTCAGCGGCCAGACGCGAAACATCGACGTCGCCCTGGAGCGAGCGATCGGGACCGCCAGCCTCACCTCGACCACGCCGGGCCTGCCCTTCGAGATCTCCTCCCCCGCCAGCGACCTCGTGCTCCAGTCGGGCGTGACGCCACGCGACATCAGCCTTCCGACAGGCGAATACACGGTCGTCTTCACCCTGCCGGATGAGCCGCCTGTCGCCCGCGCGCTGACCATCACGCACGAAGGAACGGCGCGTGTGGCGATCGATTACTCGCCTCCCGCGCCTCCCGCGCCGGAACCGGGCGTCGGAGAAACGACTCCCGGCCTTCTCGCGCCTCCGCCACTCGAGGCGATGGTCGGGAACCCGCCCGCGCCAGCGAGTCGGGCGGCTTCCGAACCCGCCGCTCCCGCGGCGCCTTTCGCGACAACCGGGCCCGCGGCCGGGATCGAACAACCTCAGCCGCGTATCGAACCTTTGGATACGCCACCGGAGCCGCCTCAACCGGCGGACGTTGCGCCGCCGGTCGAGCCCGAGGCGCCGGCGCCCGAGAGCAATCAGGACATGCTCGAACACGCGCCGGCAGAGGAGAACCCGGCTGAGCACGAGCGCGCGGAGACCGCGGATGATCGCGACTCGCCCGGCATCATCGTCGTGCCGGCGCCGATGCCGGAGATCGCGG
>CAZFCY010000085.1:13279-21677 GCA_964517665.1 uncultured Opitutaceae bacterium
CCGATCGCGCCTCCCGCGGCGGAGACCACCGCCCGGGAATCCAATCCGCCTTCTCGCGCGCCGGAGGACGAGCCATCGCCACCCGGGGATGCCGCGCCCGCGCAACCGGCCGAACCCGCGCGCGAAGCCATCGACACCGACCGGCTCTACTCCCTCTCCGACGTCGACACCCGGCCCGTCCTGCTCGAGCGCGAAGAGCCCAAGGCGCCGCGACGCTTCAACCGCGAGAACGGCGTCGGAAGCGTCCGGCTATCGGTCATCATCGATCGCGACGGATTCATCTCCGCCATCCGCGTGACCGAGGCCACCGATCGCCGCCTCGCCGAGGCCTGCATCGAGGCCGTCCGCTACTGGCGCTTCAGCCCCGCCCGCATCGGCGGCCAGCGCGTCGCGGTGCGCGCCGTCCTTCCGTTTGTATTCAGATGACAACGACATGAAATCCCTCTCCCCCTCCGCGCGCGCCCTCGGCGCCGCTTCCACCCTTCTCCTTTTCTCTCTCGCCGCCCTGTTCCACGGCGGGTGCGCCTCCGTGAAGGCGGTTCCCGCGAGCGCCACGAGCGCCGAGACCATCCTCCGCCCGCCCGGGACGATATATATCCAGCCCTTTGAAACCCGAAACGGCATGTGGCAGGGAAGCCTCGCGCCCGCGGAGGAGCGCGCGCGCGTGCGCGACTGGCTCGCCGCGGAACTCGAATCCGGCTTGAACGACATCGCGCCGACCCGCCTCCTCGACGAAGCGGAAAAGCCGCGCAACGGCTGGCTCGTCACCGGCAGGTTCATCCGCGCCAATCCCGGCAGCAAGCTGCAGCGCGTGTTCATCCCGCTCGGCGCGGGCGGATCGAAGCTGGAGACGCGCGTGTCGATCTACGATCTCGCCGTCTCGAGCCATCAACCCATCCTCAGCCTCAACACCACCGGCGGATCGAACTTTCAAACCGGGCCCTCGGCCCTCGTGAACAACGCCACGCTGGACGACATCAGCCGCACCGCGCGCGAGATCCACGACTTCATCGTCGCCCGCCTCTGGCCGGACGGCGACGTCCGCCCCGCAAGGCCGGCCCCCGAGCAGGCCCTCGCGCCGACGGAAATCGAGGCGCCCAGACGGCGCTGACGCCGCAACATCCCCCGCCGCGCGCTCCGGCGGATGCTATACGATTTGCCAATATCAACCAGGCGCGCACGCGGCCATCGCCCAGGGGCAGCCCGTCTCGCGAAGAAGTTTTCCCTCTCGAAACGCGCGCAGCATCGCCTTCTCCACCCCGTCGATCACGATCTGCCGCCCGCCGTCTGCCGCCGCCCGCTCCAAACGCCACGGAGCGCTTACATCCCGGATGCAAGCGCCTGCTTGTATCAGGTTGAAACAACGCACGTGCTCGGCCGCGATCGCGACACCGCAGGCAAACAATGCCGGGTCCGCAATCTTCGCAAGCAACCGCTCGTAGAGGCTCCGGCGCGTTCCATCCAGATCCGGCAGCCGGATCGCACGCGCGGCCCCCGCCTTCGGCCGGATGACAATCTGTTTCAAATAATGCCATTCGATCGTGCCCGCGTCTCCGATCACCACCAGTTTCGGATCCATCTCGCTTTCGCAGCTATGGGAAAAATACCCGTGAACAAGCACGCCGGCGTCCGTTCGGAGCCGTAGCGCGGAGGTGCAGAAATTCTCGATCGGCTGGGCGCGAAACAGCTCCGCATCGACATCCACGACGGTCGCGGACGCGGCGAACTCCTGGCCCGACAGAAACAAGGGCAGGTTCAAAAAATGCGCAAAGGCGTTGCTCACCGGCGAATCGAGGAAGCGCTCGTCGCCCAGCTCGATGCGCCCCGCCCAGTTGTTGCGGCGATAATAGTCGATCGGCCGCGGCCACATGCCGAACGCGCGAATCTCCCTGAGCCGCCCGATCACCCCGCCCAGGATCATGCGTTTCAATTCCAGGTTCTCCTCCACAAAAAGATCCTGAAAGCCGACGGCGACAAACCGGCCGGACGATTCCTCGCTCGCCCGCACCCTTTCCACATCGGCGAAAGTCGCGGCCAGCGGCTTCTCCACCAGGACATTCGCGCCGGCGGCAAGCGCCGCCACGGTCATCCGCGCGTGCCACGAGACCGGGGTCGGTATGAAGCACAAGTCGAGGGCGCCGCCATGGTGATCGAACATCTCCCGGTAGTCGTTATAAACGCGACAACCGCGCGCCCGCAGATCGCGCGTTTTCCGCGCTTCGTGATCTTGATTGATCACCACGCACGCCACGATTTCGATCCGGCCCGCGTCCCACAGCTCGAGCAACATGCGATGGTGGATCTGTCCGTAACCGGAAACCCCGATGAGGGCGACACGAGGCCGCTTCGCCGGCATCAAAACGCGCGGCCTCCACGGATTCGGGGGATGCGGGTTCTTTCCCAGGCAGACGATATAAAAAGATGCATGCGAACAACAAATGGGGCCCGGGTCGGAACGACCGCGGAAGCCAGGGCCGGCAGCATTGGGAATCCTCTTGAGCATGGGCAGCCACGGCTCATTTTAATCGTACAAGTTCATGCCCTCTCCCACCCTCTCCGACATCGCGCTGCGCGCCAAGGTCTCCACCATGACCGTCTCCCTCGCGCTGCGAAACGATCCGCGGGTGGCCAAGGCCACCCGCGATCGCGTGCAACGCCTCGCCCGGACGATGAACTACCGCGTCAACCCCCTCGTTTCGGCATTGATGACATCGGTGCGCACGAGGCGGCGCACCAGCTACCGCCCAATCATCGGCTTCGTCGCGCACGAGCAAATAATCGAATACGCGACCTTTCGCCAATACCTTGCAGGAGCGCAGGAGCGGGCGAAGGAACTCGGTTTCAAAGTGGATCTCTTCCCTTTCGCCGCCGGCGACCGCTCCGAGGCCCGTGTGGATTCGGTCCTGCAGGCCCGCGGCATCGTGGGCGTTCTGATAGCGCCGCTCTTCGAGCCAGGCTGCACGATCGGAATCCAGTGGAACAACTACGCCCTAGCCGCTCTCGGCTATTCGATGCCCGCGCCAGACCTCCACCGGGCGGTCAACCACCAGCACGACAGCATGTCCGTGGCGCTGACCCGGCTCGACGCGCTCGGCTATCGACGGCCGGGACTCGCGATGCGGCTGATGGATGACAAGCGTGTGGATCACAACTGGACCGCGGCGTATCTCTCCCAGCGGTTTCATCGCGGTGATCGCTCTCACCCGCCGCCTCTCCTGACCGACACCTGGGAGGAGGACGTGGTCATGAACTGGCACAAGGAGTTCCGCCCGGACGTAATCATCACCCACCAAGCCCACATCAGCGCGACGGGCACACTAAAAGGGCTGCAACGCTGGCTGCAGCGCGCGGGCATTCGGGTGCCAGCCGACATTGGTTTGGCCGTGGTTGATCGCGAGCCCACCTCGGGCGACGTCGCGGGCGTCGATCAGAATTCCTTCGGCGTCGGCGCGTGCGGCATCGACCTCGTCGTCGATCAGCTCAATCGCAACGACCGGGGCGCCCCCGCCCAGCCTCGCATCACGTTGGTCAAAGGCGTCTGGGTGGACGGCGCCACGGTCCAGCGGCAATAACAAAGGCGGATCAGGCGCCTATCGTCAGAATCGCGAAGAGCAGTGCGATCACGCCCAGCACACCGACAAAGGACAGGCCGACGCCGATATAGTCGCTCCGCTCCCACTTGAAAAGCTCGAGGTCGGAACGTGGAAAGAGCAGAGCCTCCCGCGTGGACCCGGGTGCTCGATAGGCCATATCAAGCGCGCGCTCGTCTTCTCCACGGTCCCCCCGGACCTTCGTCCGCATCCGCAGAAAAAATCGCGCGACCTCGGGCGAGTCGTCGCGGCGGGTCATGAGCGAGACGACGATGATGACCACAAACGGCAGGAGGATCTTGAAGGCATAACGAATCGTCTCGTTGAGCGCGTAGGGGTTGCGTGAGAGATCGAAGGCCTGGTCGAGAATCCACATCTCGAGGAAAAACATTCCCCTCCCCGCGGAAACACCCTCATCGAGGCCGATTCCCTGCGACCAATAGATGGCCACCGGCGCCATCACGATCGAGCGCCGCAAGCGCTCGCCCAGTTGAACGGGAGAAGGCGGGCTTCCATCGCCCTGCCAGGCCTCGATCTCGCGCTCGCGCCGCTCCACATCGGCGACGGAGGCCTGATAATATTGCTCCAGCGCCCGTTCTTCCGTGCCGCGCAACAACTCCGGCGCCGTGCGCAATCCGGAAAAGACCGCGGGCAGGCCCACCGGCAGCGCGATGAACCATACAAAAGCAACCGAGATCGAAGACCAGGCCCCGGCGCGCGTGGCCCGGCGCCACTTCAGCCCGCACCAGAAGGAGGCGGCGACGACGGCATTGAACTCCCAGAGGAACTTCATCATCTCCACGAGGGAGAGAAAGGCGGTGCACATCAGCGCCGCGGCGCAGAGAAAGACGGCCCCCACAAGTCTTCCCACCAGAAGATAATGCCGCTCCGAGCGGCCCGGAACCAGGGGCGCATAGACGTTTCGCGCCATCAGGCTGGAGGCGGATATCATCAGCGTGCTCGCGGTCGACTGAAACGCGGCAAGCAGGCAGGCGATCATCAGCCCGACGAGGCCGTACCCGACCGGGCCGAGAAGATCCCGCGTCGCGTGGCCCCACACCAGATCCGGATCCCGGATGTGATCGTGATAGAGCGCGTAACAGAGCAGGGCCAGGGCTCCCCAGATCACAGTCAGGTACCGCTTGATGAACGTGCCGGTGGTGAATCCAATCGAAGCGGTCAGCTCGTCCCGCGCCGAGGCCGTGGCCGTCAACTGGTTCGCCTGAACGGCAACATTGACCGTGTTCATCACCGCCAGCGCGGCCACGAAGTACCAGGTAAACTGCGCTCCCTGCGCGGAGCCGAACAGGGAAAAGAAATAGCCGGGCAACCGCTCGTGGAGCAGTCCGCCCACTTCCCCGACCCCCTCCACCGCGTGCAGCAACTCGAGTTTATCGATGGCGAAAGGAATCAGCATGAAGGAAAGCACGAGTATCAGCGTGCCCTGTATCGCCTCGGACCACACGGCGCCCTCCAATCCTCCGGCCAGGGTATAAATAAAAACGACGAGCACCACGATCCAAACCAGGACCGGCTCGCTCACGGCGGAAAACTCGCGCCGTGGCTGCTCGAGCCTCAAGGTCTCCAACTCCTTCGTCGTCTCCGCATCGAGGCCGGCGAGCGCATGCCTCTGCTCGAGCGCCCGCAACCGGTCGGCGCGCTCGCTTTCCGCGCGCTCGGCGACGCTCAGCGCGGCCTCGGGCTTCAAAGTGATGCCCCGCACGGTCGCGCTGACGGCTTTCAACCCCATCGCGACAATGATCACGAGGAAGAAGGCGGCGACGACCGAATAGACCATGGCCATCGCGCGCGAACGATAACGCTCGTGAAAAAAATCGCCCATCGTAAGCACGCGCATCCGACGGTACCACGGCGAGGTGATCCAATAAAACGGGGTCGTCCAGAGCATCGCGAGCTGGCTCCAGAGGCCTCCGGCGCCGTCGCGATAGGTCGTCGTCACCGCGCCCACCGCGCTTTCGGAACTGGTGGCCTGCCCGAAGGCGGAGAAGATCTGCAGGATCTTGCCGAAACGACGGCCGCCCAGGAAGTAATCCTCCTGATCCTGGATTCGCCGCATGGCGGCAAAACCCAGGGCGATCGTAAGGGCAAAATAGCCGGCGATGACCGCGAGGTCGCCACCGGACAGGCCGAAAATGGTCGCGATCATGGATCGTTTGGAAGCGGGGATGAAGCGGGGTCGCGCGAGCGACGGCCCCGGCCGGACGACGAAACGGACGGCCCACTCACGGCGCGACCATGCCCGGAAAATCCAGCGTCAGCTCGAGGTCGCCCTTGCGCGCCGTGATGACCCCGCTGCCATAAGCCCCGAACAACCACGGGCTGTCGAACGCCGGAACCTCGTAATCGATATAACGACCGTCGATCATCGGGATTTCCATGCTTGCCGCGTTGAAAACGAAATCGTGCGCGTCGTCGCCACATCCGCGATAGCGCACGATATTGAATCCCGGATAAACAGTGCGCTCCAAATGCAATGGATTATCCAGCACATCCGCGATGAACGCGTCGAGCGTCGGATGATGCTCTCGCCGGGAGGCCTCGAAGATCACCGGACTGTGGCGGTCGATGAAGCGGATCGCGTGACCATCCGGAGTCCACTGATAGGCGCCATCGAGAATGGGCGGCGGACCGTCTCCCGTATAATCCCGGGTGAGACGGAAGCTGTCGTTGGGATACTCGCTGATGATCGGCTTCACCGCCAGATAGGCGTTGCCCTCCTCGATGAAGATCCAGCCCTCGCGCTCGACCAGGCGATCATAGCCGGGCGTGAAAAACACGCCGACCTCGGCCGCCCGCACTGCATATGTCCCCAGCCAGTCCGGAGTTTCACGCGAGATGTTCCGCGCCTCCTGCGTGATCATGACCCGTCCGCGTTGCGCGCTGCGGAAGACGCCCCGCCCCACCCGCCAGGCCCCTTTCCCATTCGGCGGAGGCTCCAGGCCAGCGGGGAAAACCCGCGCCCCGCGATCGCCCGCAAAAATCATGCCGTGCCATCGGGCATGCGTGCTCAGGTGCGAATGCCTCGCGTCAGGGTGATCCATCTGCGTCCCGAGCACATAGTCCGGCGTGACCCAGCTTTCCCGCCGATAGCGGGAAGGCGTGTCCACGAGAATCGACCGCTCCGTGCCGCGCGGGCGCGGATGCTCCGCGTTGGACTCGCCCGGCTTGCGTGAGACATATGCAAATTCGCCGAGGCCCTCCCGATCGAGCGCCAGTTCCCACACGATGCGTGGCAACCGGTAGGGATGATGATGCACGGAGAAATGATGACTCTTCGCCAGAGCCGCCCCGCCCATTTCGAACCGCATGATCGGGAAGAGCGCGTCCTGGGCCACGAGCGCGCCCGAACTCCGGGTCTTCGCTCCTCCGCGCACACCGCCAATCTGATCCTGCGCCCATTCCAGCCAGAACAGATCGATGAAGCGCGTCGCGAGCTCGCGCAGTCCGGCGTCCTCCGCCAATTCCGCGAGATCGTAAAGGTGCGTCAACGTCACCTCCATGTAGTTCGGCGACGATACCTCGACGAAAAACCCTCTTTTCGCCCGCTCAACCAGATACTCCTTCCAAAAGGCCGTCCAGGCCGCGACGTGATCCGCGGCGGTATGGTCGCGTCCGTCGGCGTCCTTCGCCCGTCCGGGCGGGCCGGGGTCCTTGCCGTCGCTGTAGAGAAAGCTGTACCAGAAACCATAGCCTCCTCCGTGTCCGGTATTGGGTAGTGCGCGATTGGCGTACTCGGAATCACCCGCAAAGATCTGGGATGCCAGAAGATTGGAAACCTTTGCTATGACATCGTGATTCTCGCTTACCTCCAGCCACCAGGTGCTCTGGCGCGCGATCGCGATATCGTTCTTAAGATGGGTGCGATCCCAAAGCTCAGCCAGAAGAGCCCGCTCCGCATCCTCTCGCAAACTGCCTGCCCGCACGCGCCCTTTCGAACCATATGAATAGTAGATGCGATAAAGCGTCTGGTTGGTGACGAGACACCAAAGGTCGCTCAACCGGTATTCGTCCCGAACGGAAAGATCCGTTGTCGTAAGCACATCGAGCAGCTCGTCGTTCGTGCGCCGGAGATCGCGCGCCGTTTCGAGTTCGGCCACAAAACGATTGAGGCCCTCGCGCAGGCCCTCCGTCACCGGATGCTTCATCGCCTCCGCCACGCGGATGGATCGGGACTCCCGGGCCTCCGCCATCTGCTGCGTGATCGTCCTGTCCGTGATGCCCACGACGGCGCCCCCTGCGCGCTCCCAGCGCGCATCGTCGAGCCACAGCCTCGCCCCCGCCGGGAGCGAAACGTGGATCGTCACGCGCGCCAGCGAAGCGGGCGCAAACCCCTCCTCGCGCTCAAGGGACTCGAAAGAAATGGTGTGGTCGGCCCAGGCGTCCGAGAGCTTTATTCCCGCCGTCGCGCCGCGCCCGCTCGCATCCTCCACACCAATCCGGGCCGCGCCCCCTTGCCCGACGGAAGTCCGCGCCCAAAAGCGAAGCGAGTCTCCCGCATCCATGCTCCACAACCGCGCGCCACTGCCCGGACGCAGCTCGACGACATGATCCCCGTCCGACGCGAACTCGAAACGCAGGCTGAAGTCGCCGGCCTGCTTGTCGGCGTAATCAAGGCTCCGACTGACCGCCGCGCCGGACTGCGGGGCGAAGTCATCGACCAGAAAGGCGTTGTCGAGCCGCGATTCGAAAGGCGCGCCGGCCAGAGACAGCCCACCCAGTGTCAGCGCGGCAAAGTGCCATGCGCAAATCCTGAACGCCAGATGATGCCTTGCGAATCGAACCATGGG
>CAZFCY010000086.1:0-17897 GCA_964517665.1 uncultured Opitutaceae bacterium
GTTCACGCGTGGAGGGTGTTTGGTTGTTTCCTCGCTAATGAACAGATTCGCTTCCGCCGTCGCTCAGCCGGCCGGACCGCCGCGCGTGGCGGCCCGATCGGCTGGTTTATCGCTCATGCAATGGGGGCTTCTTGCGGGCTTCGTTGCTTATCTCGCCGGAGTCGCGGCGGGGATCGATTCTTTCGAGCATTGCCTGAGGATGTATCGCGCGGCCCTCCTGAGTCCGTCGCAGCTCGTGAGCCTGCACATCGTTTTGTGTTCGGGAATGCTCATCATGGCCACGGTGCTGATGACGATTTTCGCGAGTCTCGGCGATCGCGGGCCCGGCGATTCCCGATGGCGGACGCTGGCGGAGGTGGAGGCCTTCCTTTTTCTCCTGCTGGCGATCGATATCCGGTTCGAGCTGGCGCCAGCGCTCGGCCTGCCGTGGTTCCACGCCGTGCACGTGGCCATTCTGCTGGTTCAGGCGGCGGTGCTGGCGCGGTTTCGCGATCTGCTTGTCGGGCGGGTCGACGTGATGACGGCCGCGGGCATCGGGCTCGTTTCTTCCGCGATGGTTCCGATTTTCGACCTCTTTGTGGCGGACCATGCGCGCTGGCATCTCTGGCTGGAGGAGGGAGCGCGGGCGGTGAGTTGCGCGGCGTGGGTTTGTTTCGCGTGGACTTTGTTTGCCCGTCGGGCTCGTGCCAATACGCGGGCGAGGAAGGCGGGAAACCCCGCGGTGAGAAGGATCGAATGGGCGCTCGCGGGAAGCGTCGGGGCGCTGGTCGTGGCGGGCGCCTTCGTCGCGATCGTTCCGCTCGTGACGAGGCACGATCGGATCCTGGGCACGATACCGCTCTTCCACCTCGACGCCGAATGGACCATCCCCGCTTACTTCTCGACGTCGATGCTCCTGGTCGCCTCGGCCCTGGCGGCCGCGCTGGCGTATTTCGCCAGGATGGACGGTTCGAAGTGGCATTCGCGATGGGTGCTTCTTTCGGGTGGCTTCTTCTACATGGCGGTGGATGAAAGCATCAGCTTGCACGAGACGATCGGCGATCCGATCCACGCCCTGCTTCCGCTCCGGGGCACGATGTTCGAGTATGCCTGGGTGATCGCCGCGATCCCGCTCGTGATCGTGCTGGCGATCCATTTCTGGCCGATGCTGTGGAACATGCCGAAGGCGGACCGCAACCGGCTGATCCTTGCCGGCGCGGTTTATCTCGGCGGCGCGATCGGGGTGGAGACGCTCAGTGGATGGACGGACGTGAACATTGGAAACCACACGATCGTCTATCAACTGACGATCATCCTCGAGGAAGGCATGGAGATGGCGGGCGCTGCGTTGTTGATTCGCGCGCTCGTTCTGATGCTGCCGCTTTCGCGGGCGCGGGCTTCCGGGGCCGATCCCGCCCCGGCGTGAGGCGCTTTTCGGCGGCGCCGCTTCCGCGTTGCGCAAGTCGCCCGGGCCGATCGTAATCGCCGGCGCATGGGCAACACGTTTGGAAAACTGTTTTCGATCACGACATGGGGCGAGAGCCATGGCGGCGGCGTCGGCGTGGTCGTCGATGGTTGTCCGCCGAACCTTCCGATCACGGCCGGGGAGATTCAGGTCGAACTCGACCGCCGCCGCCCGGGCCAGAGCGACATCGTCACCCCGCGCAAGGAGGCGGATCGCGTCGCCATCCTTTCGGGACTTTATCAGGGGCTGACCACCGGCACGCCCATCTCGATGATGGTCCAGAACACCGACGCGCGCCCCGGGGCGTATGCGGAGATGGCGGATAAATACCGGCCGTCGCACGCGGACTTCACCTATCAATCGAAGTTCGGCATCCGCAATCCCGAGGGCGGCGGGCGCTCGTCGGCGCGCGAGACGATCGGCCGCGTGGCCGGGGGCGCGATTGCGCGCAAGATCCTCGCGCTTGCCGGCGGCGTCGAGGTCCGGGCCTTCGTCGCGGCCATCCACGACATCCGCATGCCGGAGCTGGAGGCGTTTCCCACCCTGGAATCGGTCGAGGCGACGGCCGTGCGCTGCCCGGATGGCGAAGTCGCGGCGCGCATGATCGAGCGGATCAAGGCCGTGCGCTCCGAGGGTGATTCAGTTGGCGGGATCATCGAGTGCCGCGCGCGCAACGTGCCCGCGGGCCTGGGCGAGCCGGTCTTCGACCGGCTCGAGGCCGATCTCGCCAAGGCCATGCTCTCGCTCCCGGCGACCAAGGGGTTCGAGATCGGCAGCGGCTTCGCCGGGACGCTCCAGCGCGGCTCGGAGCACAACGATCTTTTCGAAAACCGCGAAGGCCGCGTCCGCACCCGGAGCAATCGATCCGGCGGCGTGCAGGGCGGCATCAGCAACGGCGAGGAGATCCGCTTCCGCGTCGCCTTCAAGCCGACCGCGACGATTCTCCGGCCGCAGGCCACGGTGGACACGGCCGGCCGGGAAGCCGAACTCATGGGCCGCGGCCGGCACGATCCATGCGTCGTCCCGCGCGCCGTGCCGATCGTCGAGGCGATGGCCGCGCTCGTGCTCATCGATCACTGGATGCGGCAGCAGGCGCAAAACCGCGGCTTCACCTTTCCGAAGTGAGCGCGCCCCTCGTTTATCTCATGCTCGGCCCGACGGGCTCCGGCCGCCGCGCGGTCGTGGCGGATCTGGTTGAAAACGGAATCGACGCCGCCGACCGCGCGGTCCTGCTCGCGTTCAAGGACGAGCCGGCCGCGCCGGCTGCCGTGGCCGAACATCCCGGCCGGCTGCCGAATCTCGTCGTCGAGCGTTGGGAGCTGGACGCCGAAGGCCGGCTGTCCGCGCCGGTTGCGCCCGGGAGCACGCACGTTTTTCTGGTCACCGATGGCCGCGCGGATCCGGCGGATCAGATCGAGGTTGTCCGTGGATGGCTCGAGGCGCGGGGAGCGACCATCGCCAGGGTCATCACGGTCGTCGACTGCGCCCTGGGCCACGCGCACCCGGAGCTGCAAAAATGGCATGACGCGTGCATCCACTTTTCGGATGTCGTCCTGCTCGGCCGTCGCGCCGGCGTGCCGAACGCGTGGATCAGCGACTTCATCGCGCGTCTGCGCAAGGCGCATTTTCCGTGCCTCGTCGAACTGGTGAAAAACGACGGAGTGGACAACCCGGCGCTCATCCTCGAGCCGCAGGCCCGGCGCATGTCCACGGTCTTCGACGCTCCTGACGAATGGGCGGCGCTGGACGATGACGACGAAGAGGAAGGCGAACTCGACCTCGACGGCGCGGGCAAAGAGGATCCCTACCTCGAGAAATACCCGTCCGGCCACCGCGCGAGGCCATTGCCGGACATCCGCAAGTTTTTTTGAGTTTAAGTCTCGAGTTTAAGTTGAAGCAAAAAGCAGACGCCGCGCCGGCGATCCGAGCTTCAACTTAAAACTTCAACTCCCGTACCCGAACGCCCGCGGCAGCGCCACGCTCAGCCACGGCCAGTAGCTGATGACAAGCACCGCGACCAGTTGCAGCCAGAAGTAGGGGAGCGAGGCGCGCAGCACCTCCGACATCGGCTTGCCGAAACGATAGGACGCGAGAAACAGATTCATCCCGACCGGCGGCGTCAGGAAACCCAGCCCGAGGTTGGCGAGGAAGAGGATGCCGAGGTGCACCGGATCGATGCCGAAAACCTCGCCCAACGGCACGATCAACGGCACCACCACGATGATCGCCGAAAACACGTCCATCAGGCAGCCCACGATCAGCAGCACGACCGTGAGCAGCGCGATGAAAACCAGCCGCGACGAGACGTGCGCCGTGACCAGATCGACGAGGTGCGACGGCGCCTGCGCGTCGACCAGGTAGTTGGTGAACGCCTGCGCCACGCCGAGGATGAGGAGCACGCCGCCGATGAGCAGCCCGCACTCGCGGATCACGCGCGGGGCCTCCTTCAGTTTCAAATCCCGATAGACCGCCGCCTCGATGATGAACGCGTACAACGCCGTCACCGCCGCCGCTTCGACCGGCGTCGCCAGCCCGCTGAAAATGCCGCCGAGGCTGACGACGGGAATGAGCAGTTCCCACTTCGCCTCCCACAGCGCGGCCCACGCCTCCTCGCGATTGAAGCGCCATGCCGGATCGGCGCGATCGCCCCGCGGACGTCGCAGCGTGGCCCACACCGCGACCACCAGGGCGAGGAAAACTCCCGGCAGGATTCCGCCGAGAAACATCGCCTTGATCTCCACCTGCGCGACGATCGCGTAGAGAATCAATGGCAGGCACGGCGCGAAGAGCAGCCCGATCGAGCCCGCGCCGGTCACGAGTCCGATCGAGGCTTTCTCCGAGTAACACGCGCCAACGAGAAACGGCACGAGCAACCCACCGAGCGCGAGGATCGTGACGCCCGACGCGCCCGTCAGCGAAGTGAAGAACCCGCAGGCGATCACGGTCACCAGCGCCGGCCCGGCGCGCAGCCCGCCGACGGTCGCGCGCAAGAGCCGGATCATGCGCGCCGACGTTCCGCCCTCGGCCAGAAAATAACCCGCGAGCGTGAACAGCGGCAGCGCCGGAATCGTCGGGTTGGTCGAGAGGCTGTAATGCGAGAGCGCGATGCTCGCGAGCGGGTTGTAAGATCCCCAAAAGAGAAACACCGCCGCGCCGCCCAGCAGCGCGAAGATCGGCGCGCCGAGCACGCCCGCGGCGAGCAGCAGCCCGAGAAGGACGATCGCCGGCGTCCAGTTTTCCGGCTCGACCCGCGTCACGATGAAGACCAGCGCCGCCGCGAGCACGGCCACGAGCGCGCGCAACGGCCACGGCTTGCCCGCCTGCAGGACGAGGCGGATCGCGATGCTCGCGAAGCCGATCGCGAGCGCGATCTGCGGTATCCACGCGGGAACGCCCCACGCGAAGACCCGCCCGCCTTCGCGTTCGAAAAGGAGAAACTGCCAGCTCGCCCAGGCGAGCGCCGCGGCGACGCCCGCGGAGACCGACGCGCGCGCGATTTCGCACAACGCGCCCCACGGCCGCGGCAGATTCGCGAATCCCTGCGATATCGTCAGCAGCCGCGCCTCGCGCGCGGCCACCGCGCCGCCGAACATGCTGACGAACAATGTGAGGTGCTGTGTGAGCGAGTTGCCGCCGATCACGCTCGTGTGGAAAAACGTCCGGAGCGCGACCTCCAGCAACGGCACGACCATGATCCCGAGCAACGAGGCGGCGAGCACGCCGTCCTCGAACCCGCGCAGCGCGCGCCACGCGACATGAGGCCGCGGGGAGGGAAGGCTGGTCGTCGCCGTGGCTGTATCCACAATCTGGATGCGCGCTCAGCGCGACCGGAATTCGGAGCGCAGCTTCATGATCTCGTCGAAGCTCTCCTCCGGCACCACCTTGCCGCGGAACACGGACCGGAGCGACTCCGCGAAATCGACCCACTGCTGCTCCAGTTCGCCGTCGAGATGCTGCACGGCGAGCCCCCGCTTTTCCATCGCGGCGATCGATTCGCGCATCTCGTTGCGGGCGCTTTCCGTGATCTTTTCACACGCTTCCGCGCCGGTCTCGCGCATGAGCTGCTGCATCGCGGGCGGGATGGCGTCGAAGGCCTTCTTCGTCACGAGCAGCGCGCCGACGAGCGGCGCCCAGTTGACCTCGAGCATGTGCGGCGCGGGTTGAAAAAACTGTCCCGCCAGCGCGTAGAACGGCGGGGCCGGCACGACAGAGATGAGCCCGGTCTGCAGGCTCACGAGCACGTCGGTCGGCTCGAGGATGACCGGCTGCATTCCAAAGGAGCGCATCACCTCGGCCGTGGTCTGGCTGCCGGGAACGACGAAGACCTTTTCGCCTTTCAGGTCGTCGGGCACGCGCAGCGCCTTGCGCGAGAACGCATGCACCCATCCGGAGTCGAGCCAGCCGAGGACGATGAAGCCCTTGTCCGCGATCCGTTTCTCGTATTTGGGCGCGAGCTTGTCGCGCACGTAGGCCGCCTCGTCGAGCGAGCGAAACGCCATCGGGATGTTTTGCAGGCCCGACACGGCGTTGTCGATGTCGGTGATGCCGGAGACGGTGAGCAACCCGGCCTGCAACTGGCCGAGGCGCATGCGGCGGACCATGTCGCTCTCGCCGCCCATCGTGCCGTCGGTGAAGATCGTGAGCGCCGCGCCGTCGCCCGGGCCGTTCCTCCACTGCGCGCCCAACTCCTGGAGGATGAGGTGAAACGACGTGCCCTTGGGCGCGAGCGTGGCGAGCTTGATCCGCGCGGGCCGGGCGTCGGCGCTGCCCGCGGCAACCACAAGCGCCAGCCACGCCAGGAGGCAACCCCGCCCCCGGACCAGTGAAAAGCCAAAATTTTGTAACGTACGTGACAGAATTCCGGCCTTTGGGTTGACGGAAGAGAAGGGAGGGATGCGAGGCTTCATCGTTGGATCATGGATCGCCGCGAGGGGGCGGCTTCTATTCGAGGAAGAGTTCATCCACCCGCTCGAGGAGCCAGCGCGCGCGCTGTTGGGCGACGACGTTGGCCAGCCGGCTGGCGGGGGTCTTGTCTGGATCGATGGCGAGGGCGCGGTCCAGGAGTTCGATGAATTGTTTCCTGTCCTGCTCCTGGACGCTCGCCGATTCCGCGAAGGAAACGAAGGGCGTGGCGCGCAAGCCATCCGTCATCTCGACGAGCCGGTCGAACTGCTGCCGCGCGCGCCTGATCGCGTCCGCGCCGCCGCCCGGGCGGGCGAGTTCGTAGGCCATCATGAGTTCGCGCACGGAGCCGCCGTCCCAATCCGGATTCAACGCGAAGGCGCGCTCCAACAACGCGGCAAACTGCGTCTGGCGCGCGACCAGCTCCGGTTCGGTCTTGCCCAGGCTGATCGCGCTGCCGAGCGAGGCGGCTGCCCAGTAAAGAAGCGGAAGGTCTTCGGCGGTCGTCGCCTCCAGCGCGGTTTGCGCCTCGTCCGCAAGTCGCGCGGCGAGACCGGGATGGGCGGCGTCGAGTCCGCGCATCGCATAGCGGTGCGCGCGCAGGTAGAAGGCCCGGGCGCGCTCCCGCTCGTGCCGGGCCGCGGCGAAATCCTCGTCCTCGATAAAGTCGGCCGGCTGTTGCACCCACACGTAGGCATATTGGGTGAAGCCGGCGGCGGCGGCGGCGAGCAGGTCGATGTTGTCCGGCTGTTCGAGAATGAGCGATTCGATCAACTTGAGGCTGAACGGCACGGCCTGGCCGGCGAACTCGACGTCTTCCTCGGCCGCGAAGGCGCCGCCCGCGCTTTCGGCCAGGGCGGCGCCCAGTTGCTTGATCGCCATCTGCCGCACGGAGCACCCGGCAAGCAGCAGGCAGGCCGAGCCGGCCACGAGCCAGCGGGGAAGGGGCGCGACTTTTCGGTGATCCTGGGCTCTCCCGCCTGTCATCTCTCGACGAAACAAATGCCACCAACATGGGTTCCGGCAAGGGACAGGCGCAAACCCAAACGCGCGCGCCCGGTTGTCGCCGCCGCGAGGCCGGACAAAATCCTACGGGCAGAAACCACCAGTGAGAAATGCGGTTTAGTACGTGCGGAGGCAGTCGATGATCCTCCATGCAACGACACTCCCGTCTGCGCCGGAAGCTCCCCTCAAGCCACTGGCCGGTCTGATCCGTTCCCTTTTCCGACCTTCCAAGCATTCATGAAATGTCTGATCGCCAGTAGCGACACGCTCACCCGCGTGTCAGTCCAGAAGCTTTTCACCGAACTGAACCATCCGCTGCAGGCCGTCGCGAATGGCGCGGCGGCTCTGATCGCGCTCCTGAAGCCCGACGGGCCCGAACTCGCGATCATGGATGTGGCGCTGCCCGGCCTCGCCGGTGTCGATGCGTCCAGGCGGGTGCGCGAATCCGGGCGCAAGGTTGCCGTCATCCTCCTCGGAGCGAAGGATGCCGCCGGGCCGCCGGCGGGCGCGGAGGGGCTTTTCGACCAGTTTGTCCCGCGGCCGCTCACGCTCGACGCGCTCAGGGCCGCGGTCGCGCAGTGTATCGAGAAAACGGATACGCCCGCCCCCGCCGCTCCCGCGGCGGCCGGGGCTCCGTCGATCCCGGTGGTGGCTCCGACCTTCAAGCGTCCGCCGCATCTCGCCCAGGCGAACAGGCAGCCGGCGATCGCGGCGTTGACGAACAAGTTCGCCACCCTCACGCCGCTGGCCAACGGCCACGACCTGCTCGGCAAGGCGCTCGCCGGGCTCGGCCTCGAGTCGGTCACGGTGGTGCAGCCGCCCGTCACGCCCTCCTCGGCCGAGATGAGCGCGTGGTCGGTGCTCGTCCTGCCCGGCAAGTCGGTCTGGATCGACCTGCTCGTCGAGAGCGACCGGGCCTCCATGCGCAAGCTTTTCGCGTCGATGACCGGCAACGACCAGCCGAGCGACGACGATCACAGCGACGTCATGCGCGAGACGGTCAACATCGTCCAGGGCACGTTCAAGTCCGCCTTCCAGAAGGAAAAGCTCGAGGTTTTCACGCCCATCCTGCCGAAAAACATCGAAGGCGGGCTGCTCGCCACATGGCGGGAGGGGCTCTCCGATCCGATCCGCTACGTCTTCGCGTCCGGGGCGATCAAGATATCGGTCACACTGTTTCCGAAGACGGCCACGACCGAGAAGCGCTCCGCGGGTTTGTTGCGCGCCCAGCATGTCGTGCTGCAGCCGGTTCACGCGCCTGGTTGCGAGGACATGGTCATCGTGCCGAAGGGCACCATGCTCACGGATGCGAGCCTGGAGAAGATCAAGAACATCGCCGAGAGCGAGTCCGAGGCCTTCACGGTGGAGGCGATCGAGCACTCGCCCATGACCGCGGCGCTCGTGCGCATGCTGGAGGCCGTTTGATCGCGCCGAGGCCGAATCCCTTGCCCCGCGTTCCAGAAAACGAGCCCTGCGCAAACCCAACTGATTCACGGACGATCTCCTCGCGAATCCGGACCAACCCCGCCGTCTCGACATGGATGACCTGCTGAAAGAGTTCCTGGTGGAAAGCCACGAGAATCTCGATCGCCTCGATCGCGATCTCGTCAGCCTGGAGAAGAACCCCGGCTCGCGGGAGCTTCTCGCGAGCATTTTCCGCACGATCCACACGATCAAGGGCACGAGCGGATTCCTCGCCCTCGGCAAGCTCGAGGCCGTCGCGCACCAGACCGAAAACCTCCTCAGCCGGCTCCGCGATGGGCGGCTCGCGCTCAGCGCCGAGATCACGGCCGCGATGCTCAAGGGCGTCGATCGCATTCGCGAAATCCTCTCCTGCATCGAGGCGACCGAGAAGGAGGGCGATGGCGACGACAGCGCCCTGATAGCGACGCTCGCGCGGTTGCAGGAATCGGCCGCGCCGGCGAAGCCGTACGTCGCGCCGAAGCCGGCCGCGGCTGCGCCCAGGCCCGCGGCGGCAAAACCGGCCGAAACAGCGCCGAAGCCTGTTTCGATTCCGCCGCCCGCTCCCGTTGCCGCCGCCAGGCCTGCCGCCGCGCCGCCCGTCGAAGCGAAGAAGGATCCCGCTCCCGCCGCTTCGCAGGAGCAAGCGAAGTCCGCGCTTTCGGATTCCTCGATCCGCGTGGATGTCGGGCTTCTCGATCGCCTCATGAATCTCGTTGGCGAACTCGTGCTCGCCCGCAACCAGATCCTCCAGGTCACGTCACGCGCGGAGGACGCGGCCTTCACCGCGACTTCGCAGCGCCTCAATCTCATCACGACGGAACTCCAGGCGGCCGTGATGAAAACCCGGATGCAGCCGGTCGGCGGCGTCTGGTCGAAGTTTCCGCGCGTCGTGCGCGATGTGTCCGCCGATCTCGGCAAGAAGGTGGAACTCGAGATGAGCGGCACGGAGACGGAACTCGACCGCACGATCATCGAGGCGATCAAGGACCCGCTCACGCACATCATCCGCAACGCGGTCGATCACGGCATCGAGTCTCCCGGGCAGCGCGCGGCCGCCGGAAAACCGGAGGTCGCGCGCGTGATGTTGCGCGCCTTGCACGACGGAGGGCAGGTCCTGATCGAGTTGTGCGACGACGGCCGCGGCATCGATCCGGCAAGGATCCGGAGCAAGGCGCTCGAGCGCGGCCTGATCACGCCGGAGCAGTCGGCGCGCATGAGCGAGCGCGATGTCATCCAGCTCATTTTCCAACCGGGTTTCTCCACCGCCGAGAAGATCACCCACGTCTCCGGCCGCGGCGTCGGCATGGACGTGGTCAAGACCAACGTCGAGCGCATCGGCGGCAGCGTCGACATCGAGAGCGCGTTCGGCCGCGGCACGACCATCCGTATCCGGATTCCCCTTACACTGGCCATCATCCCGGCGTTGATCGTCCGCGTCGCCCGGGAGCGTTACGCGATACCGCAATCGAGCCTCGTCGAGCTGGTGCGCGCGGAAGCGAAGAAGGGCGGGGCGGCCTTCGAGCGGATCCAGGGCACGCCGGTTTATCGCCTGCGCGGGAAGTTGCTGCCGCTGTTGTTTCTCGCGGAGCAGCTTCAGCTCGCGGAGGCGCGGAAGGACGACACGGCGGCGATCAACATCGTCGTGCTGCAGACCGGCTCGCAACAGTTCGGCCTCGTCGTCGATGGCGTGGAGGACACCTCCGAGATCGTGGTCAAGCCGCTCGGGAAACATTTCAAGGAGATCAACTGCTATGCCGGCGCGACCATCATGGGCGACGGACGCTCGGCCCTGATCCTCGATGTCGACGGCCTCGCCGAGCGCAGCGGCATCCAGTCGAAATCGGCCGCGATCGAGACGCGCAAGGAAGTCGTGGTCGAACGCCGGGAAGACGCGGAGAAGCTCCTGCTCTTCGGCTTCGGCGACGGCACGCGCTTCGCCATGCCGCTCTCGGCGGTCGCGCGGCTCGAGGAGTTTCCGCGCTCGTCGATCGAGCGCAGCGGAAAGCGCGAGGTGATTCAATACCGCGGCGAGATCCTGCAACTGGTTCGCGTCGCCCGCGTCCTCACCGGCTCGGACAACCGGACCGAGGGCGAGACCGAACGCGCGGTGGTCTATTCGCACGCCGGGCGCCGCGTCGGCCTCGTCGTCGGCCATATCGAGGACATCGTGGAGACGAAGGTGGATCTGCGCGACACCGGCCGCCGCCCCGGGGTGCGCGGCACGGCGGTCATCCACGAGCGCGTCGCCGACGTCGTCGACGTCGCGGGCATGTTGCAGGCGGCCGACGCAGGATTTCCCGCCCAGGCAGTCGCATGAGCACACTTCGCCAGTATTCGACCTTCCGGCTCGCGGACAACTGGTACGCGGTCGATGTCCTTCACGTCCAGGAAATCATCCGTTCCCAGGAGATGACGCCCGTGCCGCTGGCATCGCCGGTCGTGAGCGGGCTGATCAACCTGCGCGGCCAGCTCGTCACCGCGCTGGACCTGCGCCGTCGGCTCAATCTTCCGCCACGCGAAGCCGGGGCCGAGCCGATGAACGTCGTCATCCGCGCCAGCGAGGGGCCGATGAGCCTGCTCGTCGACGAGATCGGCGACGTGCTCGCGATCGACTCCGGCGATCTCGAAGCGCCGCCCGAGACGGTCCGCGCCGATCTGCGCGAGCTGCTGACGTCGGTGGCGCGCCTCGATGGCCGGCTCCTGCTCCTGTTGAAACTCGAGTCCGTGATCGAACTCGCGCCCGCCTGAGCGCGAAGCGATTCCTCTAAAGAAACCAACCTTCAACCCGTCACCCTCAACTGAGGAAATACATGCGCGCACTAGTGATAGACGACTCCCGCACCATGCGGATGATTGTGGGGAAAATCCTGGCCGAAATCGGCTTCGAAACCGTCGAAGCCGGCGATGGCCAGGAAGCCTTGAACAAACTCGCCGAGACCGGCCCGCTCGACCTTGCCATGGTCGATTGGAACATGCCCGAGATGAACGGCTTCGAGTTCGTGAAGGCCGTTCGCGCCGAATCGGTTTACGACAACATGAAACTCATGATGGTCACGACCGAGTCCGAGATCGAGCAGGTCGCCCAGGCCCTCGAGGCGGGCGCGAACGAGTATGCGATGAAGCCGTTCACCAAGGAAGTCATCCTCGAGAAACTCTCGCTCATCGGCATCGAGCCGGTGGGCATCTGAGACCGGTCCGGCCCTCGCGAGCGGCAGGCAGCCTGGACCAGTCTCATGCGGAAAATACGCGTGCTCGTGGTGGACGACGCCGTCGTCGTCCGAAAGATCGTGACGGATATCCTCTCCGAGGATCCGGGGATCGAGGTCGTCGGTGTCGCGGCCAACGGCCGGATCGCGCTTTCCAAGATCACCCAGCTCGCGCCGGACATCGTCACGCTCGATGTGGAGATGCCGGAGATGGACGGCCTGGAGACGCTCGCCGCGCTGCGGAAGACGCATCCGAAGCTGCCGGTCATCATGTTCAGCACGCTCACCGAGCGCGGAGCCGCCGCCACGCTCGACGCGCTCTCCCACGGCGCGAACGACTATGTCACGAAACCGGCCAACGCCGGCAGCGTCGCCGCCGGGCTCGATCGCGTGCGCTCCGACCTGTTGCCCAGGATCAAGTCCCTCTGCCCGGGCCTCGGCGCCGGCGATCCTCCGAAACCCGCCGCCCGCGAGGCCGTCGCGTTGTCGCCGCCGGCCGTCGCGCGCATGCCGGCGCGACACGAGGCACGGCCCGGCCGGCCCAATCCGCCGCAGCGCATCGACGCGCTCGTGATCGGCGTCTCCACCGGCGGGCCAAACGCGCTCGCGGCCCTGCTGGCGGGTTTCCCCGTGTCGTTTCCCGTGCCCATCCTCATCGTGCAACACATGCCGCCGATGTTCACGCGGATGCTGGCCGAGCGCTTGTCGGCCACCTGTTCGCTCCCCGTGGCGGAGGCCCGGGGCGGCGAGAAACTTTCAGCCGGACACGCGTGGATCGCGCCGGGAAACTTTCACATGGAGGTTGCCCGCCACGGCGCGGACGCGCGCATCGCCACCCACCAGGGGCCACGGGAAAACTCCTGCCGCCCCGCCGTCGATGTATTGTTTCGCTCGGCCGCCTCTCTCTATGGCCCGCACGTGCTCGGCGTCATCCTCACCGGCATGGGGCAGGATGGTTATATCGGTTGCCAGGCGATCCACGGCGCCGGGGGCCAGTGCCTCGCGCAGGACGAGAAATCCAGCGTCGTCTGGGGCATGCCGGGGATCGTCGCGCGCGCCGGCCTCGCGGATGCCGTGCTTCCGCTCGAAGAGATGGCCGGCGAGATCGTGCGGCGCGCGCAGCGCCTTCGACCGCTGCCGTCGCTCGCCCTTTCACATGACCTTTCACCCGGACGGGCCCTGGCGGGTTGAATCCTCCGGGAGTCGGAACCGAACCCCTCGAAACGACATGGCGATCGCCGCATCAGACTTTACCTTTGTCCGCGACCTCGTGTTGCGCGCGTCGGCCATCGTTGTCGGCCCGGGCAAGGAATACCTCGTGGAAACCCGGCTCGCGCCGCTGGCCAGGGCCGAGGGGTTCGCCTCGATCGAGGTGTTGATTCGCAGGATGCGCTCGAATCCGTCGCCCGCGCTCGAGGAGAAGGTCGTCGATATGATGACGACCAACGAGTCGTCGTTCTTTCGCGACCTTCATCCCTTCGACGCGCTGCGCAAGGTCATCATTCCCACCCTGATCGAGCGCGCGGGTTCGCGCCGGTCGCTCAGCATCTGGTGCGCGGCGTGTTCCAGCGGGCAGGAGCCTTTCAGCATCGCCATGATGCTGAAGGACGAGTTTCCCGTGTTTGCGAACTGGCACATCAATATCATCGCGACCGACCTCTCGGCCACGATGGTGTCGCGCGCGAAGTCGGGCCTGTTCAACCAGATCGAGGTCAACCGCGGGCTCCCCGCGCATATGTTGGTGAAACACTTCACCAAGACCGGGGGCCTCTGGCGGATAAAGGACGATATACAGAAAATGGTGACGTTTCGGGAGCTGAACCTGATCCGCCCCTGGACCGGCCTGCCGAAGTGCGATCTCGTCTTCTGTCGCAACGTCCTCATCTATTTCGAGCCGGCGACCAAGGCGGACATCCTCAAGCGCGTCCGCGCGGTGCTGAAGCCCGAGGGCTTTCTCTTTCTCGGGGGCGCCGAATCGACCCTCGGCCTCGACGACGCCTACAAGCGCCTGACGATCGATCGCGCGGTGTGCTATCAAGCGCCCGCCGCGAGGCTCGGAGCGGCGTTTCCTTCGGCGGGCAGCACGGCCCGTCCGGCGGTCGCCTCGCGGCCGATCGCCGCTTCCGCCTGAAGGGGAGCGCCGGCGCGATCGGCTGTCATGGGATCAAGGCGCGGGGTGTGATATTGGCGACACTATAGCCGGGCTGCTTCCGCCTCGTTTTCCTCCACGCCGCTTGACCCGGCGCGCGGATGGGACATCTTCTCCGGTGTCGAGAGTTACCCGCTGCCCCGTTGGTCGCCGAGGAGGCTTTTATGAGCATTCTGACAAGGCGCTGCCCCGATCGCCATTTCCGGTCCGAACCGGCCGCCAGCCGGCCGAGCGGATCACCGGTGTTTCGTCCGGGGGCGTCGTGTCGCTTGGCGCGAGGGAGTGGATCGCGGATAAACCATATAAGGGAAACCCGGGGGTTCTGTGGCCATGAATAAAGACATCATCATCGGAATCGTTCTTTCCTTCCTGATCCACGCGTTCTTCCTCATGGGAGGCCACCTGTTCCCCGGCGCGCCGGATCCGGTCAAACCGGAGCCTCCCCGGCCGGCGGTGGAGATTTTCAAGATGCCCGACATCGATCCGCCCGACCGGGATCCGATGCCGGACGGCGAGAAGGCCGACACGCCGCCGGTGAAGATCGCCCCGCCGAAACAGGACGACATCCCGGCGCCTTTTGCGCCTGAGAAGGATATCGCGCAGCCCCTGCAGCCGCCGGCGCCATCGAATGTCGATCAAACGCTGGCCGCCATTCCCACAGGCTACTCCATCGGAGGCGATATTGGCGGAACCTTGTTTACATCCGATTTGTTGGATCAGGTTCCGCAGGCGACTTATCAGCCGCCGCCGCAGTATCCCCACGAGGCGAAACGCGCGGGCCTGACGGGAAGCGCGCTGGTCGGGTTCATCGTCGATACGAACGGCGATGTTCGCGACGCCCATGTGATCCGTTCGTCCAGTCCCGGGTTTGAGGAGGCGGCGCTCCAGGCGATCCGCAAGTGGCGGTTTCGTCCCGGCGTGAAAGGCGGGAGAAACGTCAATACGAAGATGAACCAGCCCTTCTCGTTCACGCTGAACTCAGACTAAGCCGCTCGTGGGGCGCGAGGTCACGTTTCGACGCCGGCGCCCGCGACGGGCGTGGCTTCCGCTTCCGCGGCGACCCAGCGGCGAAGTTGTTTCTGGAAGGTGTTCGCCAGCGTGTCGCCGGGAGTCACGAGCACGCCCCAGCCGCCCCGGGCCGGGTTGATCGGGACTTCGCGCGGGAGCTGCGATTCGCACATCAGGCGATCCTCATCCAGCACCCGGATGGCGAACTCGATCTGGTCGTCGTGCGCGGGGCCGCGAAAGCCTGGCGAGATCGCGAGCGACCAGAAACAAGTGCAGGAGTCGAGGGAGTGGGGCGATGGAATGTGCGCGAGGACGCGCTCGTCGCCGTCGAGGAATGTCTGACGGACAATGGTGAAATTCGGCGGCCAGTTGCGCTGGCATCGATGATGCGCGCTCTGCAGTTTTCCCGGCAGCTCGTGTCCATTCGCCAGCGCGGGGAAGGGCGCGTTCATCTCGAATCCGCCGTCGGGGTGCGTGGTTATATTCATTTCCGCGATGCGCGGATCGGCGCAGGCGCCGAGCGTGTCGCGATGCGCGAAGGCGAAGTGTGTCATATCGAGAAAGTTTTCGACCTCGCGCCGCCATCCGGCGTTGAAGCGTGTCGGAGGGCCGACGCGATAACTCCAGCGCGGATTTTCGAATTCCGGGATGTCGGGCAACTCGTGCGGCTGCCCGTCGGCGAGCGGAGCGTCGTCGAGCTTCACCCAGATGAAGCCATAACGATCCTGCGCGCGGTAGGTCCGCAGGTGTGCCATCGCGCATTTCGCGGGATTGGGCTCGAGCAGCGAAGGGATCGACTGGCAGGCGCCCGCGGCATCGAAGGTCCAGCCGTGATACGGGCACATCAGCGCGTCATCGCGGACGCGTCCCGCGGAGAGCCGCGCGCCCTTGTGCGGGCAGGCCACGTCGGCGGCGAGCAGGCGCCCGTCGGGAAATCGCGCGAGGACCAGTTCGGTTTCGAGCAGGGTGTGGCCGGTCGCCTGCCCCGGCCGCAAGGCGGCGGAGTTTCCCACGGGCTGCCAGGTGCGGCGCAGGGCGAGGACGACGGATTCTTCGGAGATGGTCATGGGATGAGGGAAGCGTGGATAGGTCTTGTCTGCCGCCTTCCGGGGCAGGGTCTCCACTGTATCAAGCGGGCCGGGCCTTGTCGTGGCGAGCCGGGCGACCGGCCTTGGCGGATCGGGCAATCGGCGCGATTTCCCGCCCCGGCTCGACTTCGGACCGGGCAGGGGCCACGCTTTCGGGATGCCCACCGTTTACGAGCAACTGCGCGCCGACATCGTCGTGGCGATGAAAGCCCGCGACACCGCCACGGCGACGATTCTTCGCACCGCCGACGCGGCAATCCAGCGCGCGGCGATGGATCAAGGCCAACCGATCGACGACGCGCTCGCGCTCGCCTCGCTGCGAAAGTCGGTGAAAAACCTGACCGACGCGAAGGCGGAATTCGCGAAGGGCGGGCGGGCCGATCTGGTCGCGGCCAACGACGCCGAGATTCGCGTGCTCGAAAAGTATCTGCCGGCCGGACTCGACGCGGCGCGGCTCGAGTCGCTCGTCGTCTCCGCCATCGCCGAGACGGGCGCGCGATCGCGAAAGGAAATGGGCCGGGTGATCGGCGCGCTCAAGCAGCGGCCCGAGGCCGCGTTGATCGACTTCGGCGCCGCGAGCAAACTGGCGCAGGCGAAGCTGGGTTGACCCGAAGGCTGCCTGTCACGAGGCGGTCGCGGCCGGCGCGCGGGCCCCGCCGTTTTCAGATTTGCGAATAGGCCTTTGGCGCCAGGAAGCGCGCCGTGTTTTTCGAAGTGTTGTCCGCATATTGCGGAAGTCGCTTCATCTTGTCCCAGCGCGGGTCGGAGCCGAACTTTTGCCAGTTGGCGAGGTGGGTCGCGAGGTCCGGCCCGCATGTGATATAACGGAGGTGCGGCAGGTCCGGGCCGGAGAGCGCCTGGCCGAAGAAGACCGGAGACATGCCGAGGTCCCGCATGAGTTCGGTTTCCCCGTCGTCGAACATGGCCATTTTGTTGAGCGCCTTCAGTTCGCTGTGGCTTTCGTAGTCGCGCATTTCGAACACACGCGCGGGCGCGCGATCGCGGGAGAAGGCGGGCAGTTCGAGTCGCGGCATGCTCTTGAAGGCGAGCAGCAGCCAGCTATCGAACCGCTCGAAGGCGGGGCTGGATTTCGGCGCCTCGAGATAGCCGGCGCCGGCGCTCCGCGCCTGGGGATCATCGTTCAGGGTCGTGGCGACGCGCGCGCAGGAGTCGAGCGACGCGTGCGGGATCAGCACCCACACCGGCGAGCCTGGTTTCGGCGTGGAAGTGGCGGCCTGCTTGTCGACGTCGAGTTCGGTGAAGACGCCGACGCGGGTGATTCCGAGCCGCTCGAGCGCCGGCAGCATGGCGTGCTCGAGATAACGATCGAGCAGCGCGGGGTCGGCGTCGCGCTTCAGCCGCGAGCCGGCGGCCAGCCGGTAGCAACGCAACTCATAGTAATCGCGGGCGGGCGCTTCAGCGGCGTGAAGCCGGGCGCCGAGCGAGGCGGTGGCAGAGGCGGCGAGGGATGTCTTCAAGAAGGCGCGACGTGGGAGGTTCATGAAATCGGATGACCGTGGCGGGCTCGCGAAGGGGTGGCAATACATCGTCTCGCGAGGAATCGGGCCGGGCTGATGGATGACAGCCCCCGGATCTCAATGACAGAATGAATCCGCCCTGCCGGGGACAGC
>CAZFCY010000086.1:17997-20755 GCA_964517665.1 uncultured Opitutaceae bacterium
TCGGCAGTTGCCCAAGCCGATGACGATCACCTTTGGTGGAGCGCCTCGCAGTATCGAGAGGTCCAAGAAGTCGTCGTCTTTGGTGATCAAGACGAATCCCTGCGTCGTCGCCGTGCTCCAAATAACAGCGTCGTCCGCGCCGACCAATCCAAGATCTCGAACATGCGCGGAGTTCGGGAAAAGGCCGGCAAGCAGTCCCGGCAGATCAGGCGAGAGATTCTCGTCGAAAAGCAATCTCACGCGGCGTGTGAAACAAATGTGCGACGGTCACGCTCCGCTGCGAAGGCGAAGCATGCAAGAATGTCCTCGTGGGTGAGGTCCGGAAACTCGCCGAGGAGTTCCGTTTCGGTGGCGCCTGCGGCGAGGTAACCCAGGACGTCGTAGACCGTAATGCGAGTGTCGCGAATGCACGGCTTGCCGCTCCGGCGTCCCGGCTTGATCGTGATGCGGTCCAAGGGTTTCATGGAGCGCAAGCATGCTCTTGGACCCGTCGAGCGCAAGGATTGCCGATGAGACGAGGCTGATGATGACAGGGCTGATTCGTTCGGGAACACCGGCCCGAAGGGCCACCATCCCTCAGCCCGGCCCAACGGGCTGGGTATGCGTGCCCGAAGCTCTGCGGGCTGAAAGCCCGCGATAAAGGATATCGCGCCCCTTCAGGGCGCAGGATCCTGCTCTTTGTTTCCCAGCCCGTTGGCCCGGGCCGAGGGATGACAGCCCCCGGATCTCAATGACAGAATGAATCCGCCCTGCCGGGGACAGCCTCAACCGCCCAACACCCGGCGGCGAAACTCCGAAGGCGAGCTGCCCACGACCTGCTTGAAGGCTTTCGAGAAGTGGAAGACGTCGCAGAACTCGAGGTCGCTCGCGATTTCCTTCAGCGTTTTGTTGCCCTCGTAGATCGCGGCGCAGGCGTGCTCGATGCGCTTGTGCTTTTGATATTGCTGCGGCGGCATCCCGGCGTGGCGGGAGAACTGCTTGCGGAAGTTGTCGTAGGACAACCCCACCTTGGCGGCGACCTCGCGCGGCGAGAGCCAGCGGTCGCGAAAGCGTTCGGCGAGCAACTGCTGGCCGGTTTCCAGCCATTCGGCGCGGGTGAGGCCGTCCTCGGTCTGCCGCGCGGCGGCGAGCGCGTCGAGGAGCAGGGCCTGGAGACGCGCGAGCGTGCGCAGCGCGCGCGAACTCACCGGGCCGGCGTCGCGGTGCACGATCTCGCTGAAGCGCTGGCGCCAGTATTCCCCGGGCTCGAGGTGGATGACGGGGCGCTCGGGGTTGAGCAGGCCGCTGCGCCGCCAGAGATCGAAAAGCGGGCCGGTGAACACGAGGTAGATCTCGTTCCAGCGTTTGCCCGGCAGCGGCCCGTAGGTGTGCGGGATGTCGGGAAACACGGTGAGGATGTCGCCGTCGCGCAGGCGGGCGTGGTGGCCGCGCGCATCGCGAAAATAACCCTCGCCCTGAACGAGAAACACCAGCGCGTAGCGTTCCAAAACGCGCATCGTCGAGGCCCCGACGCCGACACTGTCGCGCAGCGTTCCGGCGAGGTGGATGGCGCCGATCGGCGTCTCCAGAGGGCTCGTCAGCCAGGATTCGGTGCGAAAGCCGCGGGGCAGGTCCATGCGCAGCCAGATTCTACACAGCTTCTCCCATTTCAACTATTTCCGAAGGCATGTCTTCGCGGGTAGATTGGAGCCATGATCAAAGCCCCGGCTCTCCCCCAATTGTGGTCCTTCGGTCATCCGCTGGAAATGGACGACGACAAGGCCGGCCTGCTGCGTCCCTCGAACGACGCCCTCGACGATGTCGAGGAGCTCCGCCGGCGCCTCGACGAAGAGGGCTATCTTTTCATGCGTGGCCTGCTCGATCGCGACGAAGTGCTTTCCGCCCGCGCCACCATGACGGCGCGCCTCGCGGAGCAGGGGCTCCTGCACCCGGATCACGATCCGATCGAGGGCGTGATCGCGCCGGGGCAGACGCTGAGTTTCAAGCCCGACCTCGCCGCCCGGAATCCGCAGGTGGAGAAACTCATCTACACGGGCCGCCTGATCGAGTTCTACGAAAAACTTTATGGCGAGCAGGTGCGGCACTACGACTTCACGTGGCTGCGCTGCATGGGGCCCGGCAAGGGCACCAATCCGCATTGCGACCTGCCCTACATGGGCCGCGGCACGCACAAGCACATGACCTGCTGGGTGCCGTATGGCGACGTGCCGTTTGACCTCGGCGGCCTCATGATCCTCGAGGGCTCGCACAAGCGGATGGATCTGTTGAGGAACTACGTCTATCGCGACGTGGACGCCTTCTGCGAAAACAAGGAGAAGGAGGTCGCCAACGCGAAGAACGGCGGCTGGACCTTCACCGGCACGCTTTCGCACAATCCGCCCATGGTGCGCGACAAGTTCGGCGGACGATGGCTCGCGACCGAGTTTCGCGCGGGCGACTTCATCACTTTCGGCATGTTCACCGTTCATGCCGCGACGGACAACCGCACGGCCGATCGCCTGCGCATTTCGTCCGACAGCCGCTACCAGCGCGCCTCCGAGCCGATCGACGAGCGCTGGGTCGGCGCCGAGCCTCCGGGCCACAGCCTCGCGGGCAAGCGCGGCCGCATTTGCTGAGGCGAGGGGACGTTGCGAATGTAATGGCAACGCTGTGCAGTAAAGATCCGCGGGGCAAGCCCCGCGGCATTGGAGGGACCGGCTCCGTCCGGTCCGCGAATACCCTCGGCTCTCGTTTCTCCAACCGGACGACACGGAGGTCG
>CAZFCY010000087.1:0-20400 GCA_964517665.1 uncultured Opitutaceae bacterium
CGCCCACAAGCAGCGCGATCTCTTGTTCGCCAACATCCCGAAGGGCGATCGCGTGCCCGCGTTTCTGCGCAACGGGCGCGTCGACGGCCTCATCCTGAAGGGCCCGAACCAGGGCGTGCTGCCCGCGCTGCACGAAAGCGAACTCCTGCGCCATATCCACAACCTGCCGCGCGTCTGGCTCATGGGCCGCCTGCCGAACGCGGAGGGCGATCATTGCAACTTCGATTTCGACACGGCCGGCCGCCTCGTCGCCACGCACCTCCACGCCTGCGGCCACCGGCGCGTCGCCCTCTTCAATCCGAAGCCGGGTCAGGTGCAGTTCGAGCGGATCAAGTCCGCGTTCTTCGCGGCCGCGCGCGGCCTTCAGCTCGACGCCTCGCTCCTCGAGGTCGATCCGCCGCGGCAGCTCGTCTGGCCGCTCCCCGCGATCACGATCGAGAACCACGTCGACACGCTCGTCGAGCGCTGGACGCAACTCCCGAAAGGCTCGCGCCCGACGGCGCTCTTCACGCCCTCGGACCGCACCGCCGTGCAGGTCTACGCCGCGCTCGCCCGCCGCGAACTCCGGGTCGGCGAGGACGTGAGCGTCATTTCCTGCAACAACGAGCGCTCGCTCGCCACCGGCCTGCACCCCATGCTCACGACCGTCGACATCCACGCCGAGGAGATCGGCACGCGCGCGATCGATCTGCTGCTCTGGCGGATGGCGCAGACGGAGCCGGCGCACGGCGTGCAGGTGTTCGTCGATCCCACGCTGGTCGAGCGCGAATCCGTATCCAAACTTTGAACACACGCCGCGGCGGCCGGCGGCTTCGTGACTTCCCGGCAAGGGGGCTTCCGCGGGAGGCCGCGCATCCAGCCGCAAGAAAACTTCACCACATGCCTCCCAACACCCTCCGATCCATTCCGCTCCTGTTTGTCCTGGGCGCCGGCTTCGCCGCCGCGGCCGCTCCGTCGCCGGCGATCTGTGTTGTCGGAGACGCGCGCGCCACCTCCGCCGCCGATGGCGGGCTCCGCCCCGCGATCGGCGTGGAAAACATCCAGGTTTACCGCGCCAACCGCACGCGTTCCGAGCACGCGGACAAGCTCGACCACACCTACACGCACGCGCCGATGCTCGCATGGTGGCACGGCCGGTTTTACCTCGAGTTTCTCAGCGGGCCCGTGAGCGAGCACGAGACGCCCTGCCCCACTTCGCTCACGACCTCGACCGACGGCGTGAACTGGGAGGCGCCGCGGATCCTCTTCCCCGCGATCGATCTTCCGGAGGGAAGGCAGTCGATCACGCACCAGCGCATGGGCTTCTACGTCGCGCCCAACGACCGCTTGCTCGCCCTCGCCTTCCACGGCCGGGAGCCGAGCCCGAACGACGGCACGGGCATCGGACGCGTGGCGCGCGAGATCCATCGCGACGGCACGCCCGGCCCGATCCACTTCATCCGCCATAACACCCACCAGGGCTGGAACGAGTCGAACACGCCGTATCCATTTTTCAATGACGCGAAGGACCAGGGCTTCATCGAGGCCTGCGAGGCCCTCCTCGCCGACAGGCTCATGACCGCGCAGTGGTGGGAGGAGGATCGCTCGGAGGACGGCTTCTATCGCCTCCCCGGCAAGGCGATCAACATCTACCACCGCGCCGACGGCGCCGCCGTCGCGATCGCCAAGGACGCGCAGCACGCCATCTCGACCGACGAGGGCGAGTCGTGGACGCGGCTCGGCTTTGCCGAAAACCTTCCGGTGAATTCCGCCAAATACTGGGCGCAGCGCACGAGCGACGGTCGTTACGCCATGCTGCTCAATCCCACGTCGAGGTTGCGCCATCCGCTCGCCGTGTTGACGAGTCCCGATGGCGAAGTTTTCAGCGACCTGCTCGTCGTGCACGGCGAGCTGCCGGTCCAGCGTTTCCCCGGCTTCTACAAGAACATGGGGCCGCAATACGTGCGCGGCATCGCCGAGGGAAATGGGACGCCGCCCGGCGACGCGTTCTGGGTCGCCTATAGCGTGAACAAGGAGGACATCTGGGTGAGCCGCATTCCCGTGCCCGTGACCGGCGATCCGGAAAAACTTCCCGCGAAGGAGACGTTCGAAGACACCGCGATCGGCGGCATGCCCGCGGGCTGGAACATCTATCGTCCGCTCTGGGCTCCCGTCGGCGTCGTCGATGCCGGCGGCGCGCGCGGTCACGCGCTCGAGCTTTGCGACGAGGATCCTTGCGACTACGCCAAAGCCACGCGCGTGTTTCCCGCGAATCGAAGCGTGAAGATCAACTTCAAGCTCCTCGCCCGGAACATCAGCGGACGGCTCGAAGTGGACGTCGTCTCGGCGCGCGGCGAGCGCCCGGTTCAGATCGCCTTCACCGAGGCCGGCCGCGTCGAGGCGAAACACGAGGGCATCTGGAAACCCGCGGGCGACTACCAGGCCGATCGCTGGACCGACATCGAACTCGACGTCAATCCCGGCGACAGCGTCGATCGTTTCCAGCTTCGCGTGGACGGCAGGGAGGTGCTCTACCGCATCGCCTACTTCAGCGAACTCGTGCCGACGGTCGAGCGGCTCGTCTTCCGCACCGGCGCGCACCGGCATCGTGGAGACGGCGGCCACGAGCCGCCGGGCGCCGACATCAAGTCGCCCTTGCGCGCCTATCTCGTGGACGACGTCGTGATCGAAACACGGCCGTAAGCGCCCCGGGTGGACGCGGGCGTCCCCGGCCGGCTGAGCGCACAGACAGAAGCGGGCGCGAGGTCTCTCCCTTCGTTTTCTTCGCCGCCCCTCTGTGAAAGCCCTTCCTGGTTTCAGGCTCGAATGCCTGAGAGAAAGGCCAAAAAGCGCTTGCAAACGCCGCCGATCTTCCGCGTTTTCGACCGCTCAGGAACACCTGAAGTGGGGACGTAGCTCAGTTGGAAGAGCGCCACAATGGCATTGTGGAGGTCGTCGGTTCGATCCCGATCGTCTCCACCACTTTGAGAAGGGCTTCATCGACGAGGTGAGGCCCTTTTTCTTTTTGGTCATCAACCGCTTGCCGACTGCTTGCGCGCAGGAATCAGCCTGCCCTGCGGCGCAGGAGCAGGCGTTGCAGGAGGATGAACACCAGCAGCAGCACGCCGACCACGATGCGCGTCCACCAGGAGTTCAGGCGGCCGTCGAAGTCGATCGCGGTCTGGATCGTGCCATAGATCAACACCCCGAGGAGCGTGCCGAGCATGTGGCCGCGGCCGCCGGTGAGAACCGTGCCGCCGATGACCACGATGGCGATGGCGTCGAGTTCGAGACCGAGGCCGGCCGCGCCGTTGCCGCCGTTTGAATACAGGGTGTTCGTCAGCCCGGCGATGACGGCGCAGGAGCTGCACACCGCGTAGGCCCCGATCTTGAGGCGGCCGACCGGCAGGCCCATGAGGAGGGCGGATTGCTCGTTGCCGCCGATCGCGAGCAGCCCGCGGCCGAAGCGCGTGTAATGCGCCACGACATAGCCGGCGGCGAAAACGGCGAGGAAGATCAAAGCCGGCACGGCGAGCGAGGCGCCCATGCCGATCGGCAGGCGCGTGGCGCTCAACTCGCGATAGAGCGGATGCGCGATGCCGATCGATTCCGTGCTGATCCAGAACGCGGCGCCGCGCGCGAGAAACATGCCCGCGAGCGTGATGAGAAACGACGGGAGTTCGAAACGATGGATCAACCACCCCATGCCCGCGCCGAACCCGGCGCCGATCACGAGCGCGAGCGCCGCGGCGGGGGCCGGATGCCAGCCGTGCCCCTGCACGAGCGTCGCCATGAGGATCGACGTGAAACCGATGACCGCGCCCACGGAAAGGTCGATGCCGCCGCAGAAGATGACGAGCGTCATCCCGACCGCCACGATGCTCAAAAACGATTTGTCGTAGAAGATGTTCGTGATCGTCCGGAGCGAGGCGAAGTAGTCGTAGCTGAAGCCCGCGATGGCGAAGAGCAGCACCCAGATCGTGGCCGTCGCGATCAACGGCAGGCGGCGTTGCATCGAAGGGCTCATGCCACCGCCCTCCGTGCGAAAAGGCCGGACATCCAGCGCCGCGTGCGCTCGGATTGCAGCACGCACACGACGATGATCACGATCGCCTTCGGCACCGGCGCGATCGCGGGCGAGACGCCGATGTTGTACATCGTGACGGTGAGCGTCTGCAGGAGCAGCCCGCCGATGAACGAGCCGAGCAGGTAAAACCGTCCGCCGGTCAGCGCCGTTCCTCCAACGACGACGGCGAAGATGGCGTCGAGTTCCATGTTCTCGCCCACGCGCAGCGAATCCGCCGCGCCGATGTCCGCCGCCGCGATGAGGCCCGTGAGGCCCGCGCAGGCGCCGCAAAACACGTAGGCGAAAAATTTCACGCGCGAAGCCCGCAGGCCGGCGAAGGCGCTGGCTGTTTCTCCATCGCCGACCGCCTCGACAAACAACCCCGCGGCCGTCCGGCGCAGGAACAGATGCGTGAGCACAAACAGCGCCGTGACGAACACCGCCGCAAATGGGAGCCCCGCGATGAAGCCCCGGCCGAGAAATCCGAAGACCGTGTCGGACACGAGCACGACGCGCCCCTCCGTCAACATCTGCGCCACGCCGCGGCCCGCGACCATCAGGATCAGCGTGGCCACGATCGGCTGCACGCCGAAGCGCGTGACGAGCGCGCCGTTGGCCGCGCCCGCGAGCATCGCGATCCCGAGCGCGCCCGCGAGCGCGACCGGCAGCGGCATCCCGGCTTCGAGCAGGACCGCCACGACCGAGCCGGAGATGGCCATGATCGAGCCGACGGAAAGATCGATCCCCCCCGTCGCGATCACGAGCGACATCCCCAGCGCGAGCAGCATGATGTGCGAGCCGCGATTGATGATATCGACGGGCGTCCCGACGAGGTGTCCATCGAGCACGCGAAGCGCGAGAAAGCCGGGATTGATCGCGAGATTGAGCGCGAGCAACGCGACGAGCCCGGCCAGCGGCCAGATGAAAGGAGGAAGCGCGCGTTTAGTCTTCATGGCGCAACCGACAGCCTGGGAAAAAACATGGCCCACCGGGCCCATCATCCCTCAGCCCAGGGCAACGCCCTGGGTCAATAGGCCCGCAATACATGCGGCCTGTAGGGTCGCTATATGGGAACACGTCACGCACCACGGGAATCGCGCCCCGTTGGGGCGCATGTTTGCGATGATTTATATCCCAGCCCGTTGGGCTGGGCTGAAGGATCACGGCCCTTTGGGCCTCAGCCAGTGCCCTGTTTCCTCGGAGGTCACGAAGCTGGGTTCTGACGCCGACAGCCACCTGACGTTGGCTGCTACATCGGCTGATTTCGTGTCGTTCCCGCTCAGGGTTCATCGTGTCCCGCCATCGCGCGCATCAGCCGCTGGGTTTCGACCTCGGCGCCGTTCACTTCGCCGACGAGCTTGCGATCGCGCAGGACGTAGACGCGGGTGCAGTTGCGCACGATCTCCTCGATCTCCGAGGAGATGAGCAACACGGCGAGACCGTCCGCGCGCAGCTTCGCGATCAGTTGCTCGACATCGGCGCGCGCGCCGATGTCGATGCCGCGCGTCGGTTCGTCGAGGATGATCAATTCCGGCCGGGTCGCGAGCCAGCGCGCGAGCAACACCTTCTGTTGGTTGCCGCCGGAAAGATTGCGGATCGGCGTGTCGGGCGACGGCGTCTTGATGCGCAGCGCGCGGATGTAGTGCTCGCAGAGTTTTTCCTGCTCCGCGGCGGAAACGCGTTTCCATGCGCCGCGCCTGGCCTGAAGCGCGAAGATCAGGTTCTCGCGCACGGACAGATTCGGCAGAATCCCCTCGCCCTTGCGATCCTCCGAACAGAACGCGAGCCCGAGCTTCACCGCGGCGCCGGCCGAGCGAATGGCGACCGCTTCGCCTTTCACGCGAATCTCGCCTGTATCCGCCGGCTCGATACCGAAAAGCGTGCGCGCCGTCTCCGTCCGGCCCGAGCCGAGCAGGCCGGCGAGCCCGGTGACCTCGCCACGGCGCAGCTCGAGGTCGAGCGGCTCGATCGCGCCGCGCCGGCCGAGCGCCTTCGCTTCGAGCACGAGAGGCGCGGCTCCTGCCGCGGGCGTGGGTGTCGCTGCGCTGCCGTCGGTTTCATCCACCTTGCGGCCCGCCTCGTCGGCGACTTCGCGGCCGAGCATCCGGCCGATGAGCGCGAGGCGCGGCAACTCCGCGGTGGGAAACTCGCCGACGAGCGCGCCGTTGCGCAGCACGGTGATGCGGTCGCTGATCTCGTAAACCTGTTCGAGGAAATGCGTGACGAAGACGATCCCGAGCCCCTCGGCGCGCAACCGCCGCATGATCTTGAAGAGTTCCGCGACCTCCTTCTCGTCGAGGCTCGCGGTCGGCTCGTCGAGCACGAGCAGCCGCGCGCGCATGTCGAGCGCGCGCGCGATCGCGACCATCTGTTGCAAGGCGACGGAGAGCGATCCGAGTTCGGCCTCGACGTCGCACTCGACCTCGAGCCGCGCGAGGGCCTCGCGCGCGTGGCGGCGGATCCTGCGCCAGTTGATGAAACCGCCGCGCGTCGTGTCGCGGCCGAGCGTGAGATTCTCGGCCACCGAGAGCGACGGCACGAGATTGACCTCTTGATAGACCGTGCTGATGCCGGCGAGTTCGGCGTCCTTCGGCGAATCCGGCCGGATCGCGCGGCCGTCGAGCACGATCTCGCCGGCATCGGGCGCGTAAACGCCGGTGAGGACCTTGATCAGCGTCGATTTTCCCGCGCCGTTTTCCCCGAGCAACGCATGGACCTCGCCGGCGCGAAGCGTGAAATCCACGCCGGAAAGCGCGACGACTCCCGGAAAGCGTTTGCCGATGCCGCGAAGCTGCAGAAGCGGTGCGGGAGCAGCCACGGGGGCGACTCAGTACTGGCGCGTCGGCAGGGCCGCGGCGACGTTGGAGGCGTCGAACACCTCGTCCTTGTTGTAGGACGTCTTCGGAACCGTCTCGCCCGCGAGGATCTTCTCGATCGTGTCGTAGATCTTCGGGCCGAAGAGCGGATTGCACTCGACCGAGCAGTTGATCTTGCCGGCGGCGACCGCCTCGAGTCCTTCGCGAACGGCGTCGATCGAAACGATGACGACATCCCTGCCCGGCTTCAGTCCGGCGTCCTCGATCGCCTGGATCGCGCCGAGCGCCATGTCGTCGTTGTGCGCGTAGAGGATCTCGAAATTGCGGCCGTGCTTCTTGAGCATCGCCTCCATCACCTGCTTGCCCTCGGCGCGGCGGAAGTTGCCCGTCTGCGAATCGACGATCGAAAAATCCGCATGCTTCGCGATCGCGTCGGCAAAGGCCTTGCGACGCTCGTTCGCCGCGGCCGATCCGGGCTCGCCCTGCAACTCGATGATGCGGCCCTTGCCGACATTGTTCGCGAGCCATTCGGCCACGAGCCGGCCCTCCTCGTAAAAATCGGAGCCGACGAAACAGGTGTAGAGCGACTCGTCCGCCTGCACCTTGCGATCCATGATCACGACGGGGATGCCGGCCGCCTTCGCCTCGGCGAGCACGGGCTCCCAGCCGGTCTCGATCACCGGCGCGAGCACGATGGCATCGACGCGCTGGGCCACGAAGTTGCGGAGCGCGCGGATCTGGTTCTCGGGCTTGCCCTGGCCGTCGGCGAACTTCAGCGCGATCCCGCGCTTCGCGGCCTCGTCCTGCATCGAGCGGGTGTTGGCCGTGCGCCAGACGCTTTCGGCGCCGACCTGCGCGAAACCGACCGTGATCGTGTCGCCGCCCGCGGTTCCGCCGTCAGGCTTCGAGCAGGCGGAAAAGAAAAACGCAGAGGCGGCGAGCGGGAGGATGAGGCGGAAGGGTTTCATAAAAAGACGTTGGGAGACACGAGGGGCGAGGGGCGGCGACGGTTGGTTTGCGCCGACCCGCAGTCAACCGGTGGACGACTTTACGGTCAACCCATGGAAGAACGAAACTGCGACCTTCGACTTGGGACCTTCGACCTTCGACTCCTCTTCCCTATCCGCCGATCGCCAGCAGGGCGTAAACGAACAGCAGCACGAGCCCCACGCCGCCGACGGAAAGAATGAACCCGACCCAGTCCTCGCGATTCCAGCGATAGATCTCGAGCTGCGTGTTCGGGAAGACGAGCAGGTGGCGCGTGCTTTCCGGCGACGCCAGCGCGGCGCGCACCGCCTCGGCATCGCGCGCGGGATCGACGATCACCCGTGTCCGCATCTTTGCATAGAAACGATCGAGCACCGGCTTCGGGTCGGGCCGGGTGAGAAATGCCACGAGAATGAAGATGACGAACGGCAGCAGCGTGCGGAAGGAGATGCGGAGCGTTTCGTTCAGCGCGTAGGGATGCTCTTCGAGGTTCACGCCGAGTTTCTCGATGATCCAAAGCTCGGTGCTGAAAAGCCCCGAGCCATGGAGCCGGCCGGCGTCGTCGACCGTGACGCCTTTCGACCAGAAGAGGCTGCGCTTCGGAAAGACATACGTGTGGACAAACGGCGCGCCCGGCGTCAGCTCCACCGGGCGGTCGCCGGTCGCGCGGCCTTCGAGCGCCAGCCGGTCCCATCGCGCGATCTCCACCGCGCGCGCGTCGATGTCGTATTGTTTCGCGCTTTCCTCCACCATCCGGGGCGCGGGGTTCGTCGCGCGCAGGTGGTGGGGATCGTATCGCATTCCTGGATACACGACGGGCATCAGGACCGGCAGGACGAGAAAGAGCGCGCCGCCGATCGCGATCGAGGACCACGCCGCGGGCCGGTTGGCGCGCCGCCACTTGATCCCCAGCCAGTAGGCGGGCGCGAGCATGACGTTGATCTCCCAGATGAACTTCAGGATCTGCAGGATCGTGTCGAACTGCAGCGCCAGCCACGCGCCGCCGGCGACGACGACGACACTCGAGGCGCGGCCAACCCAGACATAGTGGCCCGGCGAACGATTCGGAAAGAGGGGCGTGTACAGATTGTGCGTGAGCAGGCTCGCGCTCGTGATCATGAGGCAGTCCACCGTGGACATCAGCGCCGCGAGCAGGCACGCGATCATCAGGCCGACGAGCCCGAGATTCAGCGGCCCGAGAAGATCGAGCGTGGCGTGGCCCCAGAGCATGTCGGGATGGATGATGCGCCCTTGATAAAGCACGATCGCCGCCAGGCCGAAGACCGCCCAGAAGACGATGCAGAAGCGCTTGATGAAATTGCCCATGACCGTGCCCGCGCGGCTGGAAAGCTCGTCCCGGGCCGAGCCGGCCAGGACCGCGCCATTGGGCTGCACCACGACGGTGACCGCCGCCATGATCGAGAGCGTGATGATATAATACCAGGTGAAATCAGGCGTTTGCGGCGCGCCGAAAACCTGGAAGAACGCGTCGGGAAGCTTCTGGTGAATGGTCCCCAACGCATCCGCCCAGGTCTCGCCGCCATAGGTCGCGTTGATCTTCGCCCACGCAAAGGGCAACAACAGCGTCGAAAGCACGATGATGAACATGCCCTGGACCATGTCGGTGAGAAACGCGGCCTCGAGGCCGCCCGTCACCGCGTAAAGGAGGACCACAAAACAGACGACCCAGATGACGACGTCCTTGGACACATAGGAGACCAGCGTCGCCGGCCGCATCGACTCGAGCACGCTCAGCCGCGCCGCGTCCGCCTCGCTCCGCGCCCCGGCCGGCAGGGCGAGGAGCGTCTCGCGCTCGAGCAGCTCGCCGTAGCCGAGCACGTTGGTCTCGCCGCCCACGGCTTCCGCGGTGGCGGCCTCGCGTTGATATTCCGCCTCGTAGAACGCGCGGTCCGCGTCCGAATACGTCGCGGCCGCCTTCGGCGTGATGGCGACGATCGTCTTCGTCATCGCCGAAAGCCCGAGGCCGATGAACGCCATCATCGCGATGGATCCGATGATTGAATACACCGCGCCCATCCGCTTCGAGTCGAAGCGCTCCTCGAAATAATCCCCGAGCGTGAGGATGCGCATGCGCCGCGGCCAGTGCGTGCAGACCCAATACAGCGGCGTGGCGAAGAGATACAACATCGAGCTCCACATGCCCGCGATCCCGTTGTTGAAGGTCGTCGTCGTCGTGCCCACGGCGTTGTCCGCCGAAGTCGCCTGGCCGAAGGCCGCGAAGGTCTGGACGAGTTTGCCGAAGCGCCGCCCGGCGAGGAAATAGTCCTCCTTGTTGCGAATGCGCCGCGACGACCAGACGCCAATGGCGATCATGGCCGCGAAATAAAGCGCGATGACGAGGAGATCGATGAGGGGAAGTCCGAACACGGGATGGCTCTTTAGGGATTCAACAGGACGGAAAGCAAAAGGCGGGCGCGCGGCGCGACATCCGCGGGAGGCTCAAGGCAGGATGACGGCGTCCGCGCTCACGCCGTCTTCGAGCGCGACCGGCGCGGCGCGGCCCGACAAGTCCGTATGCGCGATCCGAACGCCGCCCGAATCGCCGCCGCCGAGGGAAAGGAAGGCGCCCTCGCCCGCCGGAACGGCGGCGCGCGAGATGCTCACGTCGCGCGCATGGTCGAGCGCGAAGACGGGACCGCTTTCCGGCGCGATGCTCACGCGATCGAAGCGGAGGCCCTTCACATGCGTGGCGAGCACGCCCTGCGACGCGGCGATGTCGATGTTTTCGAAATGAACGTTCTCGATCGGCGAGTCGGCGGCGCCCGAAAGCCGGATCGCGACCGGCGCCCCGCGGCCGACAATATCGCGAATCCAGATGTTGCGGAAGACGGGTGGCTTCGCGTTCGCCGCCTCCTTGGTGTCGGCGCTGTAGTCCATCGTCATGACCACGACCTCGTGCCGCATGTCGCTCACCCGGAGATTCTCCGCCCAGATGTTCTCGACCACGCCGCCGCGGCCCCGGCGGGATTTGATCCGCACCGCGCGATCGGTGCCCTCGAACTCGCAGTCGCGCATATAGACATTGCGCACGTCGCCCGACATCTCGCTTCCGATCACGAGCCCGCCGTGGCCGCGCTTGCTCACGCACCAGCGCATGACGACGTTCTCGGTCGGCCGCCCCACCCTCCAGCCGTCCTCGTTGTATCCGGATTTCAACACCACGCAGTCGTCGCCGGCGTCGAATGTGCAGTGCTCGATCAACACATTGCGGCACGAGTCCGGGTCGATGCCGTCGTTGTTCGGCCCGTCGGTGATGACCGAGACGCGGCGGATGATGACGTTCTCGCAATAAACCGGATGAATCGTCCAGTTGGGCCCGCCTCCGATCGTGAAACCTTCCATGAGGATGTTTCGACAATTCACGAAACTCACGAAGCTCGGCCGGATCGCCGCCTCCTCGGTTCCGAAGACACGCTGCGCGACCGGCACGCCGCGCGCGCCCATGTCGAAAAACTCGCGCGTCTCCCTTGGTTTCCACGGCCACCACGCCTCCGCGTTTCCATCGAGCCGGCCCGGGCCGGTGATGGCGATGTTCTCGCAATCCCGCGCGTAGATGAGCGGCGAATAGTTGTATATTTCTATTCCGCCGACGCGAACGAGGACCACCGGCAGATAGTCCTCGAACCGGTCGCTGAATATCACTTCCGCGCCTTCGGCGAGATGCAGGTCGATGTGGCTCCGCAAATGGATCGGGCCGGTCATCCAGCGCCCGGCGGGCACGAGCACGCGGCCGCCGCCCGCCGACGCGCAGGCTTCGATGGCGCGGGCGAAGGCCGCGGTGTTCTTGACTTCGCCTCCCTCGATCGCCCCGTGATCGCGGATGTTCACGACGCGATCGGGAAAGACCGGTCGCGCCATCGGCGGCATTTCGAACGGCGCGTGGATCGGCGCGATCGGATCCGCGGCCGCCCCGCCGGCCGCCAGCGGCGCATGCGCGATCACGCACGCGCACAACGCGGCCACGGCAAACGCGTTGTTGAAGACACAATATGGAAACGGACGCTTTCTCATGGATGCAGTTTTCCCGGCGATCGGCAGAGCAGCTTCAACCTGTCAGACGGACACGCGCCACCAGTGAACATCGGCGTGGCCCGCCGCGTCGCTCCCTTTCGGCGAAATGGCGAAAACGCCCGCGCGCGCGCCGACCCAGATGCCCGGCCTCGGAACCAGCGCGGCGCCGAGTTCGCGCCAGGTCGCGCCCTCGTCGAGGCTATAGCTGAAGGGCCACGCCTCGCCTTCCGCGATCGTGACCCGCAACAGCGCGCGGCCGTCCGGCGCGATCGGTCCCGCGATCTCCTCTTCGACGATTGCGCCGTCGCCATCCGCGCCGGGGCAGGTGACGCGCGTCAATCGCACGCCGCCCGCGGCGCGCGCGAGGCCGATGCTCGCGTAGTCGCGCCCCATGATCACAAGCCCGCATTGCGCGCCTTCGCTTTCCGTCTCGAGCGAGAGCTTCGTCGTGATCGACGATCGCGGGCCGATGACACGCTGCGTGAGGAGGTTCGGAGCCTCCCAGAGGTTTTCCGCCGGCTGCGGATGAAGCCGCAAGCCCCCCGGTCCCGGCGCCGGTGAAAACCACCCGTCGCCGCAGGCGCCCTCCCATTGCCACTGCGGGCCGGGCCTGCCGCCGCTGAAATCATCGGAGGCCGGAAACCCCGGTTCGGGAACCGGCTCCGCCGCATCCACGGGGCGGGCGCATCTCAGCGCCGGTTCGCCACAGGTGGCCCCCTCCGCCGCGTTTCCGATCACCGGCCACCCATCGTCGTTCCAACGCATGGGCTGCAAATGCAGGATCCGGCCGAACGGTCCGCGGTCCTGGAAATGGAAGAACCAGTCGCGCCCGTCCGGCGTGTCCAGCCACGCTCCCTGGTGCGGGCCGTTGATCGGCGTCGTTCCCTGGCTCATGACGATGCGCGCCTCGTACGGACCGCGAATATCACGCGACCGAAACACCGACTGCCAGCCCTCGGCCACGCCGCCCGCCGGCGCGAAGACATGATACCAGCCGTCGCGCTTGTACAGTTTCGGCCCCTCGAGGGTATGGTAGTTTTCGAGCGCGCCGCCGTCGATGATGACCACGCTCTCCTCCAGAACCCGCGTTCCGTCGGGCGCCATCTCGGCGAGGCTGAGGACATTGCTGAAGCCCGCCCGCGACTTCGCCCAGGCGTGCGCGAGCCAGGCGCGGCCGTCATCATCCCACAGCGGGCAGGGATCGATCAACCCCTGTCCCGATTTCACGAGCAACGGCTCGCTCCACGGCCCCTCGAAGCGCTCGGCCTGCGTCATATAGATCCCCGCGTCGGGGTCCGGATAATAGATCCAGAATCTACCGTCGTGATGCCTCAGGCTCGGCGCCCACACGCCGCATCCGCGCCGCGGCCTCGCAAAGAACTCCCGGCGATGCAGGCGCGGCAGCGCGTATCCGGCATGCCGCCAGTGGATCATGTCCCGCGATCGCAGCAGCAGCAGGCCGGGCTCGTGCGAGAACGTCGAGCACACAAGGAAGTATTCATCCCCGACGCGCACGCCGTCCGGATCCGGAAAATCGAGAAAGAGGATCGGATTCGAATAGAAGGCGGAAGCGCGGCCCGCTTCCGCCTCGGACCCGTTGGAAACGGAGGCCGAAGGCCGGGATGAAATATCGTTCGATCGCGCGTCGGCACGCGTGGAAGCCGGGAGACGAGGCACGCCCGCAAGCCCATTCACGGAGACTGGCGGAATCAACCCCTCTCGTGCGCGCATCGTTGCGCGCGCTCCATTGCCCTGATCCAACCGCGCTCCGTCCGCGAATCCCGGATCCCGCCGCCCGGCGTTCGACCTCCGACGCCTCGCCGATCCCGATCGCGCGGTCGCGCGATTCGGATCGCCGAAATCGAGCCGGCCCGCGGCAATGCCCGCCCCGAGGCGCGATCCGAAACCGAAAGACGCTGTTTTCGCTCTCGCCGTTCCCTCCATGCGTCTTCATTTAACCGCGCGTTGTCCCTTCCACGCAGGCGGCAGCCTGCAACGAACTTCCACCCTTTCACCGCTTCCCCCCCCATGAGTGCCGCCGCCGATGTGTTGAACGATGTCCCGCTCTTCTCGAGCCTAAGCGCGACGGAGCGCGAAGAACTCGGCGCCAGCCTGAAAACCGTCCGCCACGCGAAGGGCACATTGATCTTCCGCGTCGGCGATCCGGGCGACGCGCTCTATGTGGTCAGGGCGGGCGTCGCGGAGGTTTTCTTCAAGAACAACACCGGCGAGGAAATCGTGCTCGAAGTGGCGGGCCCGGGGGAGGTCTTCGGGGAGCTTTCCCTGCTCGACCGGGGGCCGCGCAGCGCCTCCGTGCGCGTCGTCGAGGACGTGGAGGCGGTCTGTCTGAACCGGGAGGCGCTGGAGCGTTTTCTCCTGGCTCACCCCGGGGCGGCCATGGGCTTTCTCGCCGTGATGGGGCGGCGCATGCGCGTCTCGGCCGAACAGTTGCGGCATACGGCGACGCGCAATTCCAACGACGCGGTGCAGGACAACCGCTCTTACGTCGAGAAACTCACCGACGGCATCGCGACGTTTGCCGGCAGCATCTCGTTTCTCGTCCTGCACGTGATCTGGTTCACGCTGTGGCTGCTGTTCAACACGGTCAAAGTCCCCGGCATCCCGCTCTTCGACGCGTATCCCTTCGGTTTCCTCACCCTGACCGTCTCGCTCGAGGCGATCTTCCTCTCGGTCTTCGTGCTGCTGAGCCAGAACCGGCAGGCCGCAAAGGACCGCGTCCGGGCCGACGTGGAATACGATGTCAACCTCAAGGCCGAGCTGGAGATCATGCACCTGCACGAAAAGGTGGACCGCCTCAACGCCGACGTCCTCGACCACCTGGAAAGAATCCAGCGCGCGCTCCCGCCCGGCGCGCCGCCCTCCGGCGCCTGAACCCTCCGGCGATCGCCGCGGCGAAAGATCCCGCCCGCGCCGGAACCGCGGGCCTTTCGACGCCCGTGAATCGCCGGGACGATCCCGCAACGGCCTCCGCGCGCCTCTCTTTCCCCCTCACTGGATCGGACTGCCGAATCCGATATCGTGACCGTCCAGGTCTTGAATCCCGAACTCGCGCACGCCGTACGGCTTGTCGTGAATCTCGTAGTCGATCTTCGCCCCTCGCTCCTTGAACTCCGCGAATAGCGCATCGGCATCGTCCACCCAGAAATAGACATTCCACATATTGCTGGAAACGCGCCAGTGCGGCGCGATCACGTGGCCGCGCGGAGCGAGGTGGAGCATGAGCCGGCAGTTGTCGCGGAACAGAATCACGAAGTTCGGAGGCTCGCCCCAGAACCGGTCAAAGGTGAAGCCAAGGCGATCCCGGTAATAATGCGCGGCTTCGACGATATCTCGCGCGAGAAGGATCGCCGCGCTGGAGGTCAGCTTTGCGTTGGCCATAAATTGAGATCTCCCGTCCTGGTCGCGCGTTAAAGGCCAGCCGGGAGGATGAATGTCAACTCCCCGGAGCCTGGCAGCGACGCGGGCTTCGGCTCCAGCGTTTCCGGAACCTCCGCCGCCCCGGCGACAGCCGCCACGATCTCCGCATCGCGTCGAGCGATCCGGCTTCGAGGTGAAAGAGCGCGGTGACCCGCCAGTCGGGCGGATGCGTGTCGCGTCGAAGCGCGAATGCGGTGGACGACCCGAACGCGACGGGGGGCCAATCGACGTTGTTCTCGAGCCTTGGGTTCCGCTTCATCCCTTTTGGGTCGGATGCCTCGAGGATCGTTACTTTTCGATTATATATATAATCAACGCGGTGACCGCGGACATCACGCCGACAATCGCCAAGGCGCGACCCACAGCAGAACGACGCCACTCGAAGACGATGCGGCTGAATAACTCGAAAAGCAGACCGACATCGTGCGTCCGCACAATCCAGTCGTCTGGTTCTTTCTTTCTGGTCGTTCCGAACGCAATAGCCGCAGCGACAAACGCGAGAAGCGCGAGGCCTGAGAGGAATGCCACTGCTGGAGACTGCATCCGCGCCTTCCGATCTGCCGACGTTAAAATGGAGACACCACGCAAGTGGGCGCAAAATCACGGCCACTCTTCTCGATCGCCCCGGGCGCCCACGAGATTGTCTCACACGACCGAATGGAGGTTCTCATTTCGCTTTTTGGAAGTGCGGCACAAGAATGGCGGATGCCCTGCCTGAATGCTCATCGCGAATGGCCCCGACCGGCCACCCGCGGAACAAGCCGCGATTTTCTTTTCTTCTTTGATCTCGAATGTCACACCGGCACTTCGCAACAAACTCGAGGCTTCATCAACCTCGGCGCGGGAGCAGGAGCCGAAGCACGTCCACGGATCATCCATGTTTCGCCTGTCGCTTGGATGATCCACGACGCATTAGCGACGCAGGCTCCGGCGCCTTCAGGGTTCGTCTCATTGGAGATCAAACATCGACGGATCCCGCGATCCCTTCCCACACGCGATCGACACAGGCAATCTTCGATTCCCGATCGAATCGATGGAAGATGCGATATCGGCAGCAGAGATCTTCCCGATGTATTCCATCTTTCTTGTGATGGCGCGGTTCAATGTCCGTGAACGTCTTGATTATTTCGATTCGCTCAATAATCGGCGGTGGCAGCCTTTGCCGCAGCTTTGCGACTATGCTCTTTCTCGGCGTAATAGCGGACGATTTCCTCGATGCCATGGATCGCCCGATCAGTCCAGATCGGATTGAAGTCCACCGAGGCCGTGAATTCGCTTTTGTGCTTTCTGAGCCTTCGGTGGCCATTTCTCCTCTCTGGCCGTCGTCTGGAAGCGTCAAGTCAGCGCCTGCGGGAGCTTGCCCAAGGCTTCGGAGGGACGACCTCCATGTCCGGTTTGTCGAACCGGTCCACACGGAAGTGGCCCCTCCAGCGATGCGGAAGGCAGCTTCGAAACTCTTTTCTCATGCGCATTTGTTTCTGTTGTCATGGCCTGGCTTGCGCTGTCGCGGACGCGATCATTTGCTCTTGTGATCGCTGGGGCCCGGGGTCAGAACAGAACTGTTCACACGCGCATTTGTTTTTTTCGCGCCCTCCTTTCGGGCGCGAGCCGCGGGTGAAAACCTCCGCGCCTGTTCGCGACCCTGGATGAAACCTCTTCGATTCCCCCTTATGCCCGCCGCGCCCTGGCTGCTCGCGATCGTGTTTTGCCTTCCCGGCCGCGCCGCGCTACCGGTCATTCCAGGCGCGGCCGGTTTCGGCGTGACGACCCCGGCCGGGCGCGGCGGGGAAGTCATCCGCGTGACGAATCTCGACGCCGCCGGCCCCGGCTCGTTGCGGGCCGCGATCGAGGCCCGCGGGCCTCGCGTGGTCGTGTTCGAAGTCTCGGGCACGATCGTGCTGCCGGATCACCTCTATCTCCGCGAACCCTGCATCACGATCGCAGGCCAGACCGCTCCGGCGCCCGGGATCACGCTGCGCGGCGCCGGGCTGTTCATCCTGACCCACGACGTGCTCGTGCAGCACTTTCGCATCCGGCCGGGCGACCATCCCGAGGGCCCGCGTTACGGCAACCGCGATGCCATCACCATCGGTGATTCCGGGCCCGAGCCGACCTACAACGTCGTGGTCGACCACATGTCGTGCAGTTGGGCGACCGACGAGACTATCTCGACCTGGGGCGAGCACGACGCGCACGGTATCCGCGATGTCACGATCCAGTATTGCCTCGTCTCCGAGGGGCTCGCCACACCGCTCAATCCCTCGGGCCCGCACTCCATGGGCATTCTCGTGGGGCGCAACTCCCGCCGGGTCGCGGTGAACAGGAACGTGATGGCCTACAACCAATACAGGAACCCGCTGATCCGCGACGACGTCACCGATGTCGTTGTCCTGAACAACCTGATACACATGCCGCGCCAGTGGACGAAGGACAAAATCGACATCGGCACGCGCGGCACACAGGACTGGCCCCTGCGCGTGTCGATCGTGGGCAATGCCTACAATCCGGTTCCGAACGCGCACAACGTCAACTTCATCAGTTTCAGCGACAACGGCGCGACCGACACCCGCGCGTTCCTGGCCGACAATCTCGCGCCAAACTCCACCGCGGACGCCTGGGATCGCGCCGTCGTGCACCTCGGAAAACGCGACGTGACCACCCTCCGCGCGGCCACGCCACCGATCTGGCACGACAGCCTGAAGCCGATGCCGGCGCGCGAAGTCGAGGCGCGCCTGAGCGCGTTTGCCGGCGCGCGTCCCGCGGATCGCGACGCGGTGGACGAACGCATCTTTCGCATGATCCGCGAGCGGATCCCGCAGTCCGAACTCACGCAGTTGTCGCAAGTCGGCGGATACCCGGAGCTGGCCGAGAACCACCGCGCGCTCGAGATACCGGCGCGTCCGCACGATGACGACGACCACGACGGTTACACCAACCTGGAAGAATGGCTCCACGCCCATGCCGCCGCGGTCGAAGGCCGGGGATCGGCATCCACCCAGGGTGGGCGCCATCTCTAAAGTGAACAAACTTCGGTCAAGCCGCCTGCTGATGTTGCCCTGGGCTGTCCGAACGGCGGCGGTCGCCTGCCTGCTCGGCGCCGTTGCCGTCGCTGTCGCCCATGCGGAATCACTGCGCTGGCCAGACTCCGTTCCGCCGTTGGCGCGTGCCTGGCACCCCATCGACAAGATGATTTCGCAGCAGAACCCGCCCGACTTCAGTTGGCCGGCCGTCCCTGGGGCCACGAGCTACGATTTGCGGATTTCGCGCGACGACGCCGGCAAGCATGTCGTTCATCGCATCGAAGGGCTGCCGCACAATTTCCACAACTTCGCCACCACGTTCGATCCGGATGTCTATTATTGGCGGCTGCGTTTCCGCAGCGGCGATCACACGAGCGTCTGGTCGGAGCCGCGGCGCTTCCGCATCGATCCGGACGCGTGGGCCTTTCCGGTTCCGCCGGTCGGCGAACTGTTGCGGCGCGTGCCGCGCGACCATCCCCGCGTATGGGTCACGCAGGAAAACAGGGAAGCCTTGCGCGCGCGGGCGCACGGTCCCGGCGAAGCCTGGTTCACATCCGTGCTCGCCCGTGTCCGGCGGGAGATGGAAACGCCGCGCTGGAGGTCAGCTTCGCGTTGGCCATAAACAGTGCGTTTCCCGATCGCCGATTCGCGCTAACAAGGATGGCTCGAGGGGCTTGGGTCGGCTTTCTTTTCCCATGGTTTCCCGAATGTCTTGATCCGATAGCGAAGTGGACATCGCGCGCCGAATCCGACTGGAAATATGGGCAACCCCTCTATCCGCGCGAGAAACTCACGCGCGCGTTCGCGCGGGTCAGCAAATCGCTGAACATCGCACCCAATCAGATCTTCCTCCGCCTCATAGATGAGATCGACCTCCAGAATCCATATTTCGATTGGCTCTCCGGCCAAAGAGCTGACGACTCGGTCTGCGAACTGCCGACCGCAAGCGATATGATACAGATCCCTTTCGCTCGACGCCTCGATACCAGCCATGAACCGAAGTGTGCTGACGGGCGCATCGAACGGAACACGCGCAAACTCACGATAGGCGGACCAAATGCGCTTCGGATCCGGACTCTCCATCCCGGCGCCGTGCGCTTGCAGCAAGCGTTCAAGCTCAGGTTTCGCATCAGCCAGTCGCATTGCGCTTCCTTTCTACCCAACGGCAAAACTGATCCGCCCGGCGAAGCGCGTCAATCCTCGGCAACCCTCTCGATCGCTTCGGGCGTCCACGAGATTGTCTCACACGACTGAATGGAGGTTCTCATTTCGCTTTGCGGACTGCAGCCGAAGCGATGAGCGACAGATCGCCAACATACCCGTTCTCCCCGGCTCAGGGAGGCGCGAAGCGGCCAATCCGATCGATGAGCCGCCGCCGCTCGGGGCCGCTGGCTCTGCCAACTTTCAGGGTCGGGCTCTTCTCCGCTCAGCCAAATGCCAGGCAAGGCACAGCAAAACCAGTCCGATCGCGCTCAACGCGATCTTGTTCCAAAGGAGAAACCGATACTCCCGCAAAGCGCCCCCGAGGCCGAAACTCGGACTCGACCACCAGAGAAGCTCGAGAAACCCTGGAACAACCAGCGTCATGCCAATCCACTTTCCCCCGCGCAGATAAAACACTCCACCAATGATGATCATCGCCAAGCCTGCGCCGCAAAACATCCAAATATCGCGGATCTCGCGCGATCGTTTCTCTCGTGCCTCGATCTCAAGCTCAAGGCGGTCGCGTCGCTGATAAAGTTCGCGCTTCTCGTCTCGCAACCGACTTCGCGCCTCATGATCCTGTCCCTTCTCGAGATCTGCGATCTCCTCTTGTATCTTCGAATACTCTTCCAGAAGGGCTGCCGACGATTGCTCGGACTGGACGCGCTCACGGTCCTCATATCCCGGCGCATACCGTGCCATAGCAGACACCTCCTCTCCATAGAACATCAGATGCGCGTGCCTTACAGTCTGGAGTAGGAACGTCGCCGAAGCGACGATGAGAAGGGTAATTTGCAATGGTCTCATAATTGGCCCGGACACGATGAAGCTCAGACACCTCGCTGGAGACGTCCGAACA
>CAZFCY010000088.1:0-19017 GCA_964517665.1 uncultured Opitutaceae bacterium
AGCTGGCTGAAATCGAAAGCGTGTTGCGCAAGCATGCCGGGATCGCCGACGCCGTGGTCGCCGCGCGTGAGGATCCGCAGGGAGAAAAATATCTGGCCGCCTACCTTGTGGCTCGCGGAACAGGCGTGCCGCCGTTGCGGGAACTCCGTTGTCACCTGGGCGCGGAACTGCCGGAGTACATGATTCCCACAGCGTTCGTCGCGCTCGCCGCCCTGCCCCTGACGACCAACGGCAAGGTCGATCGCAAGCGGCTCCCCGCCCCGGACGTCGACCGCCTCGTCGAGGCCGCCGCGGATGAGACGCCCCGCAACCCGGTTGAAGCGCGACTCGCGCGAGTCTGGGCCGACGTGCTGCGGCTGCCGCGCATCGGCATCCACGACAATTTTTTCGAGATGGGCGGCGACTCGATTCTCGTCATCCGCGCCCTCGCCCGCGCCCGCGAAGCAGGCCTCCGCCTTACCGCGAGCCAGTTCTTCCAGCATCCGACCATCGCGCAACTCGCAGCCGTTATTGCCACCGCGGGATCAGGTCCGCGCGAGGAGTCCGCAACCCGTTCTTCCGCGACTGCCCGGCGGCGGTTGCTCGAGCTGAAGTTGCGCGGAAACGGGGCGGCAGTCGGGGGCGAAGGCGTTTCAGTTTCGCCTGACCTCGCTCGCGAGAAGATTCCGCCGGCGCCGCGCGACCAGCCGTTGCGCGCCTCGTTCGCGCAGGAGCAGATGTCGCTGCTCGACCAGATGGAGCCCGACCAGCCCGTCTATAATGTCGCCACGCTTTACCGGCTGCGAGGACCGCTTCACCTGGCAGCGCTCGAAGCCAGCTTTGGTGAAATCGTGCGGCGGCATGAAGCGCTTCGCACCCGCATCGATTGGAGCACGGCGGAGGCAAGCCAGGTCGTCCGGCCATGGGAACGCTTTCGCATCGTCGCAACCGATCTGAGCCACCTCGAAACCGCGGCCCACGAATCGGAAGTGCGGCGCCTGGCGCTGCGGCACACCTACGAGCCCTTCGAGCCCGACGCGGGACTGTGGCTGCGCGCGCGTGTGTATCGAATCGCGCCTGACGACCATGCGCTGTTGATCAATCTGCACCACATCGCGACGGACGCCTGGTCACTGGCCAACTTGTGGCGCGAGCTGACCGCGCTCTACGACGCGTTCCAGCACGACAAACCCTCGCCCCTCCCGCCGCTGGCGATCCAGTACGCCGATTTTGCGCAGTGGCAGCGCAGGCAACTGAGCGCCGACAAGCTCGAAAGGCTGTTGCGATTCTGGCGCGCGGAGATCGAGGACGCCCCCGTGGCGCGCCTGCCGACCGACCGGCCTCCGCCGGCCCGGTCGTCCAACGCCGGAGCGACCACTTCGTTCATGCTGCCGCCTGATGTCGTGCAGGCCCTCGAAATCTGCGCGCTGCGCGAGCGCGCCACCGTATTCATGATCATGCTCGCGGCGTTCAACGTCCTGCAGCACCGCCTGAGCGGACAGGATGAGTTCGTCGTCGGCACGGCAGTCGCGGGCCGCGCTCATACCGCCACCGAACCGCTGATCGGCTGCTTCATCAACATGCTCGCGGTGCGCGCCGACCTTCGAGGCGAACCGACGTTCAGCGAGCTGGCGCAACGGACCCGCGAACGAATGCTTGCGGCATTCGAGCATCAAGAGCTTCCCCTCGACAAACTCGTCGCCGACCCGCGTGTGCGCAAAGACGCGGCGTCCCGTCAGGTTTATTCGACAGCGCTGGTCGCCCACAACACGCCGCCCGCCGTGCCGCAACTCGCGGGGCTGGCCGTCGAGGTGTTGCCCAAGCCAGCCTCGCTGGCGCGCCTCGATCTGCTGGTCACTTTGGAGCCACGCGATGGCGCGATGGAACTGCAGGTCGAGTACCGCGCCGATCTTTTCGACGAATCCACGGTGGCGCGCTGGATGCGGCACTTCGAGACGCTGCTGCGCGCGGCGGCGGCGGCGCCTGCGACACGAATCGCACAACTGCCGCTGCTCACCGCATCCGAGCGCGATGAAATGCTCATGGCATGGAACGCCACCGCCACACCGATGCCAGCGGCGGCGACGCTATCCGATTTGTTCGTGGCGCAAGCGGCGCGCACCCCCGATGCGACGGCTCTCGTGTTTCCCGGGGGCGAGCTGACCTATCGTGAACTCGACGCGCAATCCCGCGCGCTGGCCGCTCGTCTGCGCGCGCACGGCGTCGGCCCGGAAGTGCTCGTGGGCCTCTACGTCGACCGATCGCCGCAGATGATCGTCGGCATCTTCGGGATCCTGCGCGCGGGCGGCGCCTATCTGCCGCTCGATCCGGAGCAACCGACGGCGCGCATTGCCACGATTTTGGAGGACGCCCAAGCCTTCGCGGTCGTCACGCGGCGGCATCTCGAGCCTGCGCTGCCGCCGTTTGCCGGACCCGTCGCGCGGATCGACGAGGTGGTTCCGCAGTTGCAATTCGGAGTTCCGCCTTCAGGCGGCAGGTCGGACCGGCTGAAGCCGGAACTCCAAACCTCGCCCCCTGGCGACAATCTCTTCCCCTCGCGCCCGGCCGATGGCGACGCGCGCCCGGAAAACCTCGCTTATATCATCTATACGTCCGGGTCCACCGGCACACCGAAGGGCGTGCTCATCGAGCATCGATCCGTCGTCAACTACACGCTCGCCCTCATCCGCGAGAGCAATCTCCGGCCCGGGGATCGCCTGCTGCAGTTCGCTTCGATCAGCTTCGACGCCAGCGTCGAGGAAATCTTCACGACGCTCAGCGCCGGCGCCACCCTGGTCCTGCGCACGGACGAAATGCTGGCGAGCGCGCGGACGTTTCTCGAGGCGTGCCGGAACCTGCGCATCACCTGTCTCCAACTGCCGACCGCCTACTGGCACAATCTCACGCGTGAGATGGAAACGGACCGGTTGTCCCTGCCCGAGACCGTTCGCTTCGTGACCATCGGCGGCGAGCGCGCCCTGCCGGAATGCTTGCGTCTCTGGCGGCAACGGGTCGGCAACTTTGTCCGGCTGGCAAACAGCTACGGCCCGACCGAGACCACCGTGGTCGTCACGATGGCCGACCTCTCCAGGGCGGACGGCATGCGCGAGACGGGCGAGGTTCCCATCGGCCGCCCGGTCGCCAACATGCGCATCCACTTGCTCGATACACACCGCCAGCCCGTGCCGGTGGGTGTCCCGGGGGAGCTTCACGTCGGCGGCGTCCAGCTTGCGCGCGGCTATCATCGCCGGCCCGGACTGACGGCGGAGAAATTCATCGCCGACCCGTTCAGTCCGCCCGGCAGTGGCGAGCGTCTTTATCGGACCGGGGATCTCGCGCGCCATCGTCCGGATGGCACGATCGAGTTTGTCGGCCGGATCGATCGCCAGGTGAAGATCCGCGGCTATCGCGTCGAACCGGGTGAGATCGAGGCGGCGCTCGCGCGTCATCCGAACGTGAAGGAAACAGCCGTGATCGCGCGCGAGCGCAGTCCCGGTGAATATCAAATCATCGCCTACTTCGCGTCCCGCGGTGAAGGCTCGCCGGACCCGGCGGGTTTGCGTCGTCACCTCGCCTCCTCGCTTCCGGATTACATGGTTCCCGCCGCATTCGTAAGGCTCGATCGGCTGCCGATGACCACCAGCGGCAAGGTGGACCGCGCGCGCCTGCCCGCGCCGGATGCGCTGCCGGCGACGCCGACTCACGCGTTTGTCGCGCCCAGGACTGAAGTGGAGCGCCAGCTCGCCAGCATCTGGCAGGCGCTGCTGCAGGTCGATCGGGTGGGAGTCCACAATGATTTCTTCGAGATCGGCGGCCACTCGTTGCTGGCCATGCGCCTGAACTCACGGCTGCGGCAGACCTTCAGCACGACGGTTCCCCTGTCCGCGCTGTTCACGGCGAGAACCGTGGCGGCGCTCGCCTCGCTGATCGAAAAAACCGCCCCCGGAACCCACCAACCGCAGAGCCATCTGCCCATGCAAGGCGAAGTCGAGGAGACCTGGATCTAGTAGAATCAAACGGATCTGAAAAGCGCCGTGATCCAACCCTGTTCATTCGCTGATATCAGCCTCGACCCTTCGAGAAGCGAGCACCGATAAATGAGAGATCTGAAGACCTTCACCGTCGGCGGCCCGATTGAAAGGGCGCCAGAGGTCGCTGCAAACCGGTATGACCCGGAAGCGGTGGCAGGTTCGCCGCTGTTTCCCGTCGTGCCTCCGCGACCAGCCGAAGATTTCATTCCCTTTCCGCTTTCGGCTGTCGAAGGGTCGGTTCCGCGACGCCTTCACGAGATCGCGCGGCGACACGGAGCGGCTGACGCCGTCGTCGGAGCGGACCTTGCGCTCTCCTTCCGGGAACTGGAGAAACTTTCGCACCGGCTCGCATCCGCATTGCTCGACCGCGGTCTGCGCTCAGGCGAACCCGTGGCCGTGATCGGACACAATGGACCGCGCACTCTCGCAGGATTTTTTGGCGTGTTGCGAGCCGGCGGAGTGATTGTCGCCATCGACCCGTCGTTTCCCGCGGCGCGAAACGCGGAAATACTTCGGCATGCGGGAGCCCGCCTGGCGGTCGTTTCGATGCAGCGGCCGCAGACCGCGGCAACCTTGGGATTCGCGCGCGAAGACACGATCATCGTGGATGAAACGACGCTGCCCGAATGCGGCGACACCGGTTACCCCGAGCCCCAGCCGGGCGATGCCGCGATCCTCGTTTACACCTCCGGTTCCACTGGCGAGCCCAAGGGGGTGGCGCACACACACCGGAGTCTCCTGCACCTCGCTCTCCGCCGGGCCAACTTCCTGTTGCTGAGCCCGCGGGATCGCCTGAGCCTGTTTTACTCCGCGGCCGTCATGGGAGGCGCATACGGAATCTTCGGAGGCCTGCTCAACGGAGCGAGTGTCCATCCGTTCGACGTGCGGCAGGAGGGAACAAACGACATCGGGAAATGGCTGTCGGCCCGGCAGATCACGGTTTATCACTCTGTCGTTTCGCTTTTTCGCCGCAGCCTGGGCGCAACCGACGGATGCCGCGAGGTGTTGCCCGATCTTCGTCTCGTGGTCCTGGGCGGTGAAGCCGCCCTCGCCGCGGACGTGGATGCCGCGCTGCGCGTCCTGCCTCGGCGCGGGTATATGGTGAGCGGGCTCGGGTCCAGTGAGACGGGATCTGTTTGCGGGTTGCGCATCGGCCACGACGATCCATCGCTCACCGGAGGCGTGCCGGTGGGACGCCCGCTCGAGGGCATGCGCGTTTCCTTGTCGGACGAGGGTCGCTCGAAAACGGAGCAGGCCAATGCCGGCGAGATTGTGGTGGAGAGCCGCCATCTCGCCGCCGGTTACTGGCAGAACGATGCAGCCAAGAGACTCGTGTTCACTTCGGCTCCCGGCGACGCGCGCCTCACGACCCATCGGATGGGCGACATCGGCGCGTGGGACAAGAACGGGCTGCTCTGGCACCGGGGCCGGCGCGACCGGCAGGTCAAGATTCGCGGCTTTCGGGTCGAGCCCGGCGAAGTTGAATCCGCTCTCCGTCGCCATCCCGCCGTGGCAGACGCGGTCGTCGCCGCCCACGAAACCGCGCCCGGCGAATCCCGGCTCGCCGCCTACGTGATCATCAGGCCCGCCCAGACGGTGACGTCCGAGGAATTCAGGCTTCATCTCGAACCGTGCCTGCCCGCGCACATGATTCCCGCGGCGTTTATCCCGATGGCCGCGTTTCCGCTCACCGTCAGCGGCAAAGTCGATCGCCGTGCTTTGCCGGCCCCGGACTTCACCGCGCGGCCGGACCAGCGCGAGCATGTGGCGCCGCGCACGCCGATCGAACAGGCCGTCGCGTCTGTCTGGCAGGAATTATTGGGCTTGGACAAAGTGGGGGTGAACGCCGATTTTTTTGAACTGGGCGGTCATTCACTGCTCGCCATGCAGGTGGTCTCGCACATGCGGCAGGCTTTCGGGGTGAAGGTTTCATTGCGCAACCTGTTCGAGGCATCCACGGTGGCGAAGCTCGGCGCGCTGATCGAGAAAACGCCCCATCCGCTTCAGCCCGATGGTCCACTGGCCCCTCAGAATGTGGACGCCGAGGAAGAGACATTCTGAGAAATCACGTTCGAGTGAACGACAATACCCCAAGAAAAACGGCTTGTATGCGACCACCGGCATCCCGAGCGCCGATCGACTCGCCCGACTACACAAACCATTCCGCCGCTGAACTCGTGCGTGTCCTTGAAGGGCATGGCATCAGGCTGCGCCCGGAAAACGGAGACCTGCGCGTCACCGCGCCCGCGGGCAGCCTGACCGAGGCGTTGCGGAGCGCGATCCGCGCGCACAAGGCCCGCCTGCTGGAGCTCCTCGCTCATCCGGACCGGAGGCCTGTTTCCGAGACCGACGCGATCGTGCCCGCGAACCGCGGCGAGCCCCTGGTCGCCTCGTTTGCGCAAAAGAGTCTCTGGTTGCTTCACCAACTGCATGCGGATTTTTCCGCCTACAACATTTCCGGCGCCCTGCGCATGCGCGGACCGATGGATGCGACGCTCATCGCTCGCAGCCTGACGGAAATCGTCCGCCGTCATGAGGCCCTGCGCACAACCTTCGACTCGCACGAGGGCGAACCGGTCCAGGTCGTCCACGCGCCAGGCGAGGTTGAGCTTCCACGCATGGATTTAAGCGACCTGCCCGCCGAAGGACGGATCGCGGCGTTGCGGCAGCAACTCAATGAAGAGGGGCAGCGCCCGTTCGATCTCGCGCGCGGTCCGCTTTTTCGCCCCCGCCTTTGGACGCTCGGTCCCGACGACCATGTGCTGCAGCTCAACGTGCACCACATCGTCTTCGATGGCTGGTCGTATCAGCTCCTGCTCGCCGAATTCGCGCGCATCTACGCCGCCGACGGGAGCGCGGCAAAGGCGGGTTTGCCCGAACCCGCGCTGCAGTTCGTCGACTACGCGGCGTGGCAAAAAAGACAGGTCGCCGACGATCGATCCTCCGGCAGCGCGGACTTCTGGCGCACACATCTGCAAGACGCGCCCGAACTGCTCGAGCTGCCCGCGGATCACTCGAGGCCGGCGCGCCCCACCCACCGCGGCGATCGCCGCACGCGGGTTCTTTCCGCGCCTGTCGTGGACGCCCTGAATGCCATGCGGGGAACTGAAAAAACCACGATGTTCATGGTTCTGTTCGCCGCCTTCCAGGTTCTGCTCCACCGCTACACGCGCCAGATGGACATCGTCGTGGGCACGCCGCTCGCGAACCGCACGCGGCAGGCGTTCGAATCGATGATCGGCTTCTTCGTAAATACCCTTCCGATCCGCGCGCGGATCGATGGAGCCGCCAGTTTTCGCCAGCTTCTCCAAACCGTCCAGCACACGGCGCTCGATGCGTTTGCTCATCAAGAGGCGCCTTTCGACCAGATCGTGGAAGCGATCAATCCGCGCCGCAGCGCGAGTTACAGTCCGCTGTTTCAGGTGCTCTTCACCCACCAGAAAATGCAGCGGACAGCCTTGGATCTGCCGGGCGTGGAAACGGAGTTGCTTCGGATCGAGAGGTCCTCGTCGAAGTACGATCTTTCGTTCCACGTGAGCGAGGAGAGCCGGCAGATCACGATCACCGCGGACTTCAGCACCGATCTCTTCGACGCCTCCACGATGGAGCGCTGGCTCGCGAACTACGAACAGTTGTTCCTCGGCATCATCGCCGATCCGGAGCAGAGCGTCGCGTCCCTGCCGCTCCTGTCGGAGCCGGAGCGCCGGCTGGTGGTGGAAACCTGGAACGACACCGCGACGGACGCGCCGCTGAACGACTGCGTCGCGCAACTGATCGAGGCGCAGGCGGCGCGCACGCCGGCGGCCACCGCGCTCGTCGTCGGGCGCGAGCGATTCACGTTCGCCGATCTCAACGATCAGGCCAACCGCCTGGCCCGCCATCTCCGCGCCCTGGGCGTGGGGCCGGAGGCGCTGGTCGGTGTCTGTCTGCCGCGCAATGCCGACCTCGTCATCTCCCTGCTGGCCGTGCACAAGGCCGGCGGCGCCTACGTGCCGCTCGATCCCGGCTATCCCGCGCAACGGCTGGCGCAGATTCTCGAGGACGCGCGCGCCGGGATCCTTCTCACGGACTCCACTTTGCGCGCGACGCTCCCGCCGGCTTCGCCGCTCGAATCGCCCCGACTCATCGTGTGCCTGGACCTCGACCGCGCGCTGATCGCGGCCCAGCCGGCCGGCAATCCCGCGCCCTCGGCGGGGCCGGCCAATCTCTCCCACGTGATCTACACCTCGGGCTCGACCGGCCGGCCGAAGGGAGTCGCGATCGAGCACCGCAACATCACGGCCCTGATGCACTGGGCACGTCGCCTTTATTCGCCCGGCGAACTCGCGGGCGTCCTCGCCAGCACCTCCGTCTGCTTCGATCTCTCGGTCTTCGAGATCTTCGTTCCGCTTTGTTGGGGCGGCGCCGTTCACCTCGCGGCCAATGCTCTCGAGCTGCCCGAGTTGCCCACGCGCGGGGAGCTTACGCTCGTCAACACCGTGCCCTCCGCCATCGCCGAACTCTTGCGCGACGGCGCGATCCCGCACTCCGTTCATGTCATCAACCTGGCTGGCGAGCTGCTCGCGCCGGAGCTGGTCGACCGGCTCTACGCGCTTCCGCACGTGCGGAAAGTGTACGATCTCTACGGCCCGACGGAAGACACGGTCTATTCGACCGTCGCCCTGCGGCGGGCCGGCGCGCCCGCCACGATCGGACGACCGCTCGACAACAAGCGCGCCTACCTTCTCGACGACCACCTGCGCCCCGTGCCGATCGGCGCCGCCGGAGAACTCTTTGTCGCGGGCGCGGGAGTGACGCGCGGCTATCTGCGCCAACCGGAACTCACTTCCGAGCGTTTTCTGCCGGATCCCTTCGCCGGTCGCGCCGGGGCGCGGATGTATCGCACCGGCGATCTCGCGCGCCACCGGAGCGATGGCAGCATCGAGTTTCTCGGCCGCCTCGACCATCAGGTCAAAATCCGCGGCTTCCGCATCGAGCTGGGTGAGATTGAATCCGTCCTGCGCACGCACCCGGCTGTCCGTCAGGCGGTGGTCGTCGTGCACGCCAGTCCGGCGGGCGATCCGTGTCTGGTCGCGTACGTGGTTTGTCAGGACGAAACTCGCGCGACGGCGGACGGGTTGCGCGAGTTTCTCGGTTCGCGACTGCCGGACTACATGGCGCCGGCGGTTTACGTTCCGTTGTCGGAACTGCCGCTCACGCCCAACGGCAAGATCGACCGAAAGGCGCTGCCGGCGCCGGAGGCGTCGCATTGGGAGGCTCCTCGCGCGTTTGTGGCGCCGCGCACCGCAACCGAGCGCGCGTTGACGAAAATCTGGGAGGAACTGCTGCAGGTGAAACGCGTGAGCGCGGACGACAGCTTCTTCGATCTCGGTGGTCACTCGCTTCTCGCCATGCGGCTGATCTCGCGCCTGCGGAGCGCCTTCGAGCTGGAGATTCCGCTACGCGCCCTCTTCGACGCGCCGACGGTGGCGCAATTTGCCGAGGTCATCGAGCGCATGCGCGCGTCTCTGTCGCCGCACGATTCATCCGCCGGAGAAACGGAGGTTGGCTTCATTTGAGCAACGAAAGCACACAGGAATTTCTCTACCGATTGAGCGGCTGGGGAGTCCATTTGACAGCCGAGGGCGAGCACTTGCGCTTCAGCGCGCCGCCCGGCGCCATGACTCCGGCGGTGCGCACGGAGATCGCGCGGAACAAGCCGCATATCCTTCGATATCTGCGAGACGTGGCCGAAAATCAGCAGGGCTCTCCCGAGTCCGCCGGTTCCGCGACGCGCAACCACGCGGCGGCGCCATCAATCGAGAACGAGGCGATCTCCGTCGTGCCGCGGTCGAACGATCTGCCGCTCGCGCATGCCGAGCTGCGCTTGTGGCTGCTGCATCAACGGCTCCCGCAGCCCTCGGCCTATAACATCGCCTGGGCCGCGCGCGTGCATGGTCCGCTCGATCGGCAGCGGCTGGAAACCGCGGTCGCGGCGCTGATGGATCGGCACGAGATTTTGCGCACGAGCTATGAGGGACGGGACGGCCATCCGCGTCGCGTCATCGCCGACCCCCGTGCGTGCGCGACGCCGTTCGTCTTCGAGCAGTTGACCGCGGGCGGCGAAACGGGAATCGAGGAGGCGCTGCGAGATCGTTTGGATGGCGAACTCCGGAAACCGTTCGACCTCGCCGCCGCGCCGCTCTTCCGGGTTCTCGTTTTGTCCCTCGCGCCGCGCGAGCACGCGCTGCTCATCGTCGTTCACCACATTATTTTCGACGAGTGGTCCATGCGCCAATTCCAAGACGAGCTCGCCGCGCTGTATGAATCCAACGGCGATCCCGCCACCGCCGGGCTCCCGCCCTTGCCGCTGCAGTATGCGGACTACGCGGCCTGGCAGAGCCGGTGCGTGGCCGGCCCGGACATGGCGCGGCATCGCGACTACTGGCGCAAGCAGCTCGAGGGCGCGCCTCTGGCGATCGATCTCCCGTTCGATCGAGCGCAGACGGCCGCCTTCTCGGGCGCAGGCGCCGTTTGCCGGTTCTCGTTCGAGCGCGCGCTCGCCGGGCCGCTGGAGGACATCGGCCGACGGGACGGCGCGACGCCGTTCGTGATCTGGCTGGCGGCTTTCGCCGCGCTGCTGTCCCGGCTCAGCGGGCAGGATGATCTCGTCATCGCCACGCCTTTCGCGCACCGCCAGCGGCCGGAGGCGCAGCGGATGATCGGATTCTTCCTCAACACCCTCCCGCTGCGGTTGCGCGTCGATGGCGCGGCGGGATTTTCCGCGCTCGTGCGCTCCGTCCGGACCGCGGCCCTGGACGGGTTCGAACACGGCGAACTGCCGCTCGATGAAATCGTGACGGAGAGCGCGCGCGATCGATCCTCGATGCTCCCCGGTTTCTTCCCGGTCATGTTCGTCCTGCAGCACGACGCCGTGGACAGTTTTGTGTTTCCTGGCACGACGACAGAACCGCTTCCCGTGCGGCAGGGCACCGCCAAGGCCCTGCTCACGCTCTTCCTGCGGCGGGGCAGCGACGGCTCCTTTTCGGGATCGATCGAGTTCAGCGCCGGGGCGTTCACCGAGGCCACGATCACGCGCATCATCGCGCAGTTCCGACAGTTGCTGGAAAGCTTCGTCCACGAGCCGGATGCGCCGATTGCATCGGCCGGCTTGCTGCCCCCCGAGCAGCGGCGTCAGTTGTTGGAGAAGTTCAATCCCCCCGTGGTCGCGTATCCGCGCGAATCCACCGTGGATGCGCTCTTCGCGCGGCAGGCCGCCCTGACGCCACGGGCCACGGCGCTGATTTGCGACACGCAGCGCCTGAGCTACGGCGAGCTTGCCTTGCGCGCCCAACGCCTCGGCGGTCACCTCCGGCGGCTGGGAGTGAAGCGCGGGGCGCTCGTGGCCGTCCATCTCGATCGCTCCATCGAGTTCGTCGTGACGGTGCTGGCCGTTCTCGAATCCGGCGCGGCCTACGTGCCGCTCGATACGACGGCGCCCGGCGAACGGCTGCGCTTTATTCTGGAGGATACGCGAGCGTCGGTCGTCGTTTGCCGCGGCCCGCTTCCGACGGGATTCGAAGCGCTCGAAGCGGTGGTCGTCGATCTGGCTCGCGACGCCCGCGCGATCGCGGAAAGCGAATGCGCGGAGGCGCGAGCGGCGCACGGCCCGGACGAACCGGCCTATGTCATGTACACGTCCGGGTCCACCGGCCGGCCCAAGGGCGTGGTCGTCCCGCATCGCGGCATCGTGCGGCTCGTCCGCGGCCAGACCTATGCGGCGTTTGAACCGGGAGAGCGTTTCCTCTTGCTGGCTTCGACCGCGTTCGACGCTTCAACCTTCGAATTGTGGGGGCCGCTGCTCAACGGCGCCACCTGCGTGATCCATCCGGAGCACTGGCCGGAACTCGACCGGCTGGAACGAGTCGTGCGCAAGCACAAGGTGACCTGCCTGTGGCTGACGGCAGGTTTATTCAACCATATCGTGGACGACCGCCCGTGGGTGCTGGCGGGTGTCCGCCGTGTATTGACCGGCGGCGAAGTGATGTCGCCGCCGCACTGCCGGCGCGCGTTGGAGGCGTTGCCGTCGCTTCGATTGACCAACGGTTACGGCCCCACCGAGTGCACGACGTTCGCGACGACGTTCGCGATTCCGGACGATCCCGCGGACTGCCCCGAGCCGGTGCCCATCGGCCGGCCGATCGCCCACACCCGCTGTTACATCCTCGATCCCCACGGCAACCCGTGTCCGATCGGTGTTCGCGGAGAGCTTTATCTTGGCGGCGACGGCGTCGCGCTGGGTTACTTGAACCGTCCTGAACTCACGGCCGGGTCGTTCGTGCCGGATCCTTTCAGCGGCGACGCGAGCGCCCGACTCTATCGGACCGGCGATCAGGCGCGTTGGCTGGCCGACGGAACGATCGAGTTCCTCGGGCGTCTCGACGGCCAGATCAAGCTGCGCGGCTTCCGCATCGAATTGGGGGAAATCGAGAGTGTTCTGGCGCAGCACTCCGATCTCGTCCAGGCGGTGGTCGCCCTCCGAGAGGTCGACGGAAACAAGGAACTGCACGCCGGCCTCGTGCCGCGCGCGGGCGCGACGCTGTCGGTCGAGGAGATCCGAAAGTGGCTGAGCCCGCGCCTGCCCGACTACATGATTCCCGCCCGCTACGCGGTCCTCGACCGCCTCCCGCTCAACGCGAATGGCAAAGTGGACCGCCAGGCCCTGCTCGCCGTCGAGCATCGCGAACTCGCCCGCGAGGCGGAGCACGTCGCTCCGCGCACGGACGTGGAAGTTGCCCTGACCGCGATCTGGCAGCGCGTGCTGGGCCGTGAGCGCATCGGCATCCGCGACAACTTTTTCGACGTCGGCGGCACCTCGCTCCTCGCCATGCGGCTGGCGCACGAAGTTCGGCGTGAGTTCAACCGCCCGCTCCCGCTCGCCGGTTTGTTCGCGGCGCCGACGATCGAGCGCCTGGCCCTGCGATTGGAGCGTGGCGGCAGCGGCGAACAGGCCGTCGGAGCGAAGGCCTTGCGCGGTTCGGGATCAGGCACGCCGCTTTTTCACATGCCGGGCCTCGGTGGTTTTGGGTTTCTTCCGCCGGTCGTGGTGCGGCGTATCGAATCGGAACGCCAGTTCTTCGACGGCCTGCAGCATCGCGGAATCGACGGGCACGAAAAACCCCTCGACCGGGTGGAGGCCATCGCGGCGAATCTGATCGCGCAGATCCGCGAAGTGTGTCCCGCCGGACCCTACAGCTTGACCGGCTACTGTTACGGGGGTGTCGTCGCCTACGAAGTCGCGCGGCAGTTGACGGCGGCTGGCGAGAGGGTGAAAGGCGTGGTCATGTGGGACAGCTTTCCGGCGCGTTGCTGGCGCTGGCGCGGCCCGACGGGGATTCTTTGCGCCTTGCGCCGCCACCCGGCTGGATCGACACCCGCCGAACGGTTCGCTTTCGTTCGGCAACAGGCCGGGCGTCTGCTGCGGACATCGAAGCGCATGGCGAAGCGCGCGCTGGGGCGGCGTGATTTGCCAGGGCCGGCCGCGCGCGAAGGTTTGTCGCCAGGCATTCGCGAGGCCATCATCGCCGATTACCGCGCGCTGGGCGACTACAAGCCGCGCCCGTACGCGGGACGGGTGTTGTTGCTGCGCTCAAAAGAAGATGAACGTGAACGCATCGCCCACGAGCGGCGTCCCCTCAACGGCTGGGATGGCCTGCTCCTCGGCCATGTGGATGTGGTGGATTTCCCCTGCAAGCACCAGGAGATCCTGGAGGAGCCCGTCGCGAGCGAAGCCGCCGAGCGCATGGCCGCGTTTCTTCGCGAGGCGGACGAATCGTAGGATCCCCGACCTCGCGCGTCCGGCATCCCGCGAAGTTGTGTGAAGCACGCCTTGACTTGGCCGCCGCCGCCTCAAAAGTTCGCGAGCCTCGTTTTTCGGGTAACGCCAGGGTAGCTCAGTCGGTTAGAGCGTGGGACTCATAAGCCCGAGGTCGTCGGTTCGATCCCGACCCCTGGCACCAAAAGCGAAACGATCGGCCAAGGCGCCGCCCATGCTCCCGATGTGACTTTGAAAGCAAGAACCGGAGTTTTCGCGGCCGCCCGAAGTGCTACTGTGTTCTCATGAAAACACACGCGCATGAACGGGCGGGGCTCGCCCGAAACCGAAACCGCTCCACCCGGACGCCCGCGTCGATGGCGCGCGGCCGCCGCGAAGGCGCCGGCGGCGAGACGATCCGCTTCGCCACCGCAAGATGCTCGTTGGGCCTGGCGCTCGCCGCCGCTTCGCAAAAGGGGATTTGCTTCCTCTCGCTCGGCGACGATCCCGCCGCGCTTGTTCGTGAACTCGGAAACGATTTTCCGCGGTCGGAACTCGTCGCCGCGGATCGCGAACTCGAGCCGATGATGACCGCCGTCGTCCGTTGCGTCGACCATCCGCGGAGCCGATGGGAACTTCCGCTCGACGCCCGCGGCTCCGCGTTCCAACACCGCGTCTGGCGGACGCTCCGCGAAATCCCCGCCGGCTCGACCATGACCTACACCGGAATCGCCCAACGCATCGGCGCGCCCGCCGCGGCGCGCGCCGTCGGTTCGGCCTGCGCCGCGAACAAGATCTCGATCATCATCCCCTGCCACCGCGCCGTGCGCGCGGACGGTTCGCTCGCCGGCTTTCGCTGGGGCCTGGAACGCAAGCGCGCCCTGCTCGAGAAGGAGGCGAAGGCATGAAGACCACGACGCTCCAGCGCAAAAAATCCCCCGCGGGCGTCGCGGGAGTTGCGAGACGCATCGGGAAGCTCGACTGGGCCGAAATCACGGCCGATCTCGATGCCCGCGGCTGCGCCGTCATGAAGTCCGTGCTGACTCCGGCCGGGTGCCGCGCGCTCGCGGCGACCTATCCGAAGGAGGCGCCGTTTCGAAGGCGCATCGTGATGGCGCGCCACGGCTACGGCCGCGGGGAATACAAATACTGGGCCTATCCGCTGCCCGCCGTGATCGAGGCGCTGCGCGCCGCGCTGTATCCGCGCCTCGTCGGCGTGGCGAATCGCTGGAACGAGTCGATGCGCCTCGACGCTCGTTACCCCGCCGGGCACGCGGAGTATCTCGAGCGCTGTCACGCCGCCGGACAGACGAAGCCGACGCCGCTGCTGCTCCGCTATGAGGAAGGCGACTACAACTGCCTGCACCAGGACCTCTACGGCGATCTCGTCTTCCCGCTCCAGGTTGCGATCCTGCTCTCCGTGCCCGGCCGGGATTTCACCGGCGGCGAGTTCGTGCTCACGGAACAGCGCCCGCGCATGCAATCGCGCGCGGAGGTCGTCGCCCTCGATCAGGGCGACGCCGTCATCTTCGCCGTGCGCGAACGCCCCGCGCAGGGCGCGCGCGGAACCCATCGCGTGAAACTCCGCCACGGCGTGAGCCGGATTCGTTCCGGGCTGCGCCACACCGCGGGGATCATTTTTCACGATGCGCAGTAAACCGGAAGCCATGCCCGCCGCGCGCAACACGCCGCTTCGCTACGCCACCGACGACCAGCGCTGGGCCGCGGTCGTTCGGAAGGACGCGCGCGCCGACGGACGTTTCGTTTTTGCCGTGAAGACGACGGGCGTTTACTGCCGCCCTTCGTGCCCCGCGCGCCGCGCGCTGCGCGAGAACGTCGTCTTCCACCCGACCGGCGCGGCGGCCGCGCGGGCGGGTTTCCGCGCCTGCCGGCGCTGCCACCCGGATGGCCCGAGCCTCGCCGAAACGCGCGCCGCCGCCGTGACCAGGGCCTGCGAACTCATCGAGTCCTCCGAGGAATTGCCGGGCCTCGACGCCCTCGCGACCGCTGTGGGCCTGAGCCCGTTTTATTTTCATCGCGTCTTCAAGGCGGCCACCGGCGTCACCCCGAAAACCTACGCGCGCGCGCATCGCGCCAAACGGATGCGCGAGGAGCTGCCGAAGCGCCGCACGGTGACCGAGGCGATCTACGGCGCGGGATTCAACTCCAACGGCCGTTTCTACGCCGAGTCGTCCGCCATGCTCGGCATGAAGCCGTCGCGTTTCCGCCGCGGCGGAAGCGGCGAGTCGCTCCGCTTCGCCGTCGGGGAGTGCTCGCTCGGCTCGATCCTCGTCGCCGCCTCGGAAAAAGGCGTGTGCGCCATCACGCTGGGCGACGATCCCGACGCGCTCGTGAAGGAGCTTCAGGATCGTTTCGCGCGCGCGCGCCTGATCGGCGGCGATCGGGAGTTCGAGCGATGGGTCGCCCAGGTCGTCGGCCTGGTCGAGGCGCCGCAAGCCGGCCTCGACCTCCCGCTCGATGTGCGCGGGACGGCCTTTCAACAGCGCGTGTGGAAAGCCCTGCGCGAGATTCCCGCGGGCGCGACCCTGAGCTACGCGGAAGTCGCCCGCCGCATCGGAAGACCGACGGCCGCGCGCGCCGTGGCGCAGGCCTGCGGCTCCAACGGAATCGCGATCGCGATTCCCTGCCACCGCGTCGTCCGCGCCGACGGCGGCCTCTCCGGCTATCGCTGGGGCGCGGAGCGAAAACGACGGCTGCTGGAGCGAGAAAAGGCAGGGTGAGGCCGCGCGCCGGGAGCGCCGGGCTGGAGGTCGGCGATCCCGGAGGCTGGGCTGATTTTTTCACGGGAATCGCCGCACTCCAAAGGTCGGAGAAAAAATCAGCCCCATCCCCGGGCCGGCCGCTGCGAAGCAGGCTCGCGTTCGATGGGACCAGCTCGCATCGTTGTTGCTTCAACCTCTCCTTCCCGCCGGATGAAATCGCCACCCATGAAATCCCTGTCCGTTTCGCTCCTCGCCCTGCTCTGCACGCTCGCCGCGCCGCTCGCATTCGGCGCTGCTGAAAACAACACAAGCACCGGCGCCAGAACAAAAGCCTCAGCCGATTGGATTTCGCTTTTCAACGGCGAGAACCTCGACGGCTGGACGGTGAAGATCGCCAGGCATCCGCTCGGCGAAAACTTCGGCGACACGTTTCGCGTCGAGGACGGCATCATCAAGGTCTCGTATGAAAATTACGACACCTTCGACGAGCAATTCGGGCACCTCTACACAAACCTCCCCTACTCGCGCTATATCCTGCGCCTGGAGTATCTTTTCACCGGTTCGGTCATGCCGGACGCGCCGCGTTGGACGGCCTTCAACAGCGGCGTCATGGTGCACGCGCAATCGCCGCTCAGCCTGACGCTGAACCAATCGTGGCCCGCGAGCCTCGAGGGCCAGTTCCTCGCCGTCGGCACGAGCGCCGGCCGCCAGACGGGCAACGCCTGCACGCCCGGCACGAACATCGAGCTGAACGGCGAACTCACGACCGCGCACATCATCGACTCGAGTTCGAAACTGTTTCCCGTCGAGGAATGGGTGACCTTCGAGATCGAGGTGCGCGGCCACGACGAGATCATCCATCGCGTCAACGGCGCGGAGGTCCTCCGCTACCAGCACCCGCAACCCGATCCGCGCGATCGCGACGCGCAACGCCTCCTCGCGGCCGGCGCCAGCCTGCGGCTCTCGTCCGGCCACATCGCGCTTCAGGCCGAGGGCCAGCCGGTCTGGTTTCGCAACGTGAAGCTGCTCCCGCTCGATCACTGAGCGCGACGGCCCGCCCCGCGATGGGCCCCGCAAATCGCCCGTGGCAAAACCCTCACCACACACCACGCCCGCGCCCGGGGAGATGGGCTGGCTGCCGGAGTGCGTCCATACCGGCGACAGGTTCGAAACCGGGCTCGCCTTCTTCGCCGACGACCGCGGCCGCATCACGCGCTTCTCACGCGAGCCGGCGGATCTCGCGGCCGCCCGGCCGCTCCGGGGACAGGCCGCGCTGCCGGGCCTCGTAAACAGCCACTCGCGCGCGCTCCATCGTCTCGCGCGCGGGCGCTTTCACCAGCCATCGCGCGCCACGCCCGATGCCGCCGCGCCCGCCCGGCCGGCGCTGCAACGCCTCGCCGCGGCGTTGCAGCCCGACGACATCTACGACGCCGCGCGCATGGCCTTTCTGGAGATGATGCTTTGCGGCGTCACTTGCGTCGGCGAGTTTCACCTCCTGCACCATCAGGCGGACGGCTCCCGCTGGCCCGAGCCCAACCTGGCGAGCCATGAAATGCTGCGCGCCGCGCGCGACACGGGCATCCGGATCGCGTTGCTGAAGGTGGCCGCGGCGCGTCATGGAAATCCGGATACGGAAGACCCGCTCGCGAGCCGGGCCGTCACGGAGGACGCGGCCGGGTTCATCCGTGAGATGGAAGCGCTCCGCGCGCACGTGGCGCGCGAGCACCCCGGCGATGAAACATGGCTCGGCATCGGCGCGCGCGGGCTGCAACACGCGCCCATCGCCTATATCAAGGAAATCGCGGCCTATGCGCGCGCGCAACGCTTTCGCCTCCACGCGCCGGTCTCCGCCACGACCGCGGAAAACGCGGCCTGCGCCGGCGAAACCGGCCGGTCGCCCGTGTCGTTTCTCGCCTCGCTCGGGCTCATCGACAAACGCTTCACCGCGGTTCACGCCACGCGCGTCGACGAGGCGGACGCGCAACTTCTCGGAGCCGCGCGCGCCATCGTCTGCCACAGCCCGCTCACGGGGCTCGGCGAAGGCATTGGCGCTCCGCCGCTTGCGAAACTGGCCGCGGCCGGCGGCTCCTTCGCCCTCGGCGCCGACACTTTCATCCGGGGAAATCTCCTCGAGGAGGCCCGCCGGCTGCGGCACCGCCTGCTCGTCGAAGGCAGGGAGGAAGCGCCCGCCGCCGCCTCGCTCTTGCGCGCGGCGACCGTGATCGGCGCGCGCAGCCTCGGCGCGCCCACCGGCGCGCTCGAAGTCGGCCGCCCGGCGGATTTCTTCACCGTCAACCTCCACGATCCCTCGATCGCGGGAGCCGATCCGGAATCGCTGCTCGAGCACATCGTCTTCTCGCTCGAACGCCGCGCGATCCGCGAGATCTGGGTCGGCGGCCACCGCCGGGTCGCGAGCGGCCATCACCCGCAGCAGGGCGCGATCATCGGCCGCTTCGTCGATCTCCAGCGCCGCCTCTGGAACAGTGTATAG